>NZ_QNVX01000029.1:0-33230 GCF_003314725.1 Rhodovulum sp. BSW8 | reverse complement strand
ATTCTTTTCCCGAGGCGGAAGGAAGAGAGATCCCTGCTTGCGATCCCAAGCCGGGCCAGCGCCATAAGTCGTACTCGTTTGTCGACCAAAGGCGTCGCCGAACCCGATCAGCCCCCCCGTTGCCGAGGCCCGATTCCTGCCGATAGCCGCCGTCGAGCGCCCAAGCCTCCACCGCGTGCGGAACCACGAAAGCAGCCATACATCGCGGTTACAGCAGGTCCCGGAGCCGCCAAGGTCCGGAGGGCGGACCATTGCTGCCCTTTGTCAGGCGAGACTGGACAGATCGAGTATCGGTTTCTGGCCCCCCGGTTTTTCGGCCTCCGCAAGGGCCTGCCGCCACTCCCGGGCCGGGAAAACCCGTGGGGGTGAAGGCGGGGCCTCTGCGAGCAGCGGCCAAATTTCGGCAAATGCAGCCTGCATGCCCTGTCCCGCCAAAACCGGGAAGTGATCACGCATGTGAAACCGGTGATAGGTCGCCCTGACCCCGGCCCCGATATTGACTGGCTTGCCCGTCAGAAGGCCGTAGGCAACAAAATCCGTTTCTCCGCGCATCCGTTCCAGAACACATCTTGCGATGTCGCCGCCGAGGGAGTCGAATGCGACATCGGCTTGGGCAGAGGCGGTCAAAATGGCGCTAACATTGGCTGTCGAGATCGGTTCGATGCCCATCCGGTGCAACCGGTCTTTTCGGTGCTCCGAACGATAGATCCCCATGACGAGCTTGGCTCCCTGGCTTATCGCCCAGCGTCCCAAGTGTTCGGAACAGCTCGATCCCGCGCCACTGAGGAGCACCACCTTGCCACGGACAGGCCAGAGCCGAAGCATCGTGGCAGCGGCCATCGGATTGATATACGCCCGCGCCGCAACGAGGTCGGAAACCGCGTCGGGCACCTCCACGGCATGATGGGCGGGACAATCGACCCGGGTCTGCCAGGTGCCTTCTCCGCGCAGCGGCAGGACACGACGACCAACCATGTGAGAGAGGCCGTGGGGCGCTTCGACCACGCGCCCGACGCCTTCGTATCCCGCGACGGCTGGCAGCGAAATCCGATGAGCATAGGCCCCCGTGATTGGTATGAGATCGGAGGGGTTGACCGGCACATATGAGACTGCCACGCGAAATGAGCCGGGAGCGCGTGGCGGCAGTTCGCGATTGAGCATTTCAAGAGTCGATCGCGGTGCCCCGAAAGTTCTGTAGATGAATGAGGTCCGCATGGGATGCGGGGGATTTTTCCAAGGCATGTGTCGCCTTAGCCCATAACATGACTGTCGGCAAAGGACTCGGAGCGGACCTGCGGCGATGCGGCATGGCGCCGGAGCGCCTCGGCGCCCGCTCTGGCGCTCCCTGCCGATAGCGGTCGTTCGGTCCCCCAAGCCCGATCCGTCAGTGGATCACGGAAGCGGCCGTTCATCCCCGCTGCGGCATGCCATGGATCCGCCAAGGTCTGGAGAGCGGGACGAAGTGGCCGTTCGCCTAAGTCGTGTTGACAAAAGGGATTCCGCTCGTGCGTAGGGCATGATTCAAGCTGGCATCTGCGATGGAGACCAGCTTGGCACGAGATCTTATGTCGGACGAGGAATGGGCGTTCTTCGAGGGTTTCATACTCGCCGTCCGCGCCCCGAACAGGCGCAAAGCCGTTGGCCCGTTCCCACGCCCAGATGGTATGCGGTCAAGGCCGTGCCTTCAGCCTCACGCGAAAAGGCATCAAGTGCCCAAGGCGGCCAGCGCCCTTGGCAATGTCTTCGACGGCGGCCGGGTCCGGGCCTTTGCCGCGGGCGGCGTGGTCGACCGGCTGACCTTCTTTCCGATGAGGGGCGGCTCGACCGGGCTCATGGGCGAGGCAGGCCCCGAGGCGAGGCGCTCTAGCGCCATGCTGCGATGCCGCAGGTCCGCTCCGAACCCTAAGTGTTGCTGGGGCTGTCCTTTACCGCACGCCGCCAGCCGGCGGGAGTCGTCGAGGTCGCAGCCTTGAACGCGCGGGTGAAGTGGCTCTGGCTGGCAAAGCCACAGGCGTCGGCAATCTGAACGAGTGGGGCCGGGCCGCTCAGGAGACCTTTGGCGCGGTCGATGCGGCGATCTGTGATCCATGCGTGAAGTGCCATGCCGCGGGAGACGCGGAACATGCGGTGAAGATGGAAGGGCGAGAGGTCAGCGAGTGCAGCGAGGTCCGACAGGCGAATTGCCTCGTCGAGATGCGCGTCGATCCATTCGTCGAGACGGCTCAGGATATGGGGCGCGAGGCCACCTGTGAGGATGGCGGGTCGAGGCGCGAGCCCTCCGACCAGCTCGGCAAGGACGGCGTCCGCCAGAAGGATGCTACCAGACGATGCGGCACCGGCAAGCGCTCCGAGGAGTCCGGCGAGTGCCGGCATTTCGGCGAAGGTCACCTCCGGCAAGTCGAACCGGCGGGCGTCGCAATCATGCGTCCGGGCGAAATCGGCGCGCAGGCGATCGTCGGGCAGGTAGAGATGGACGAAGCGGAAGGGGGTCGTGATCTCCCATTCCGATGTCTGCCCGTCTGGAAAGATGCAGACCGCGCCAGGCCAGCCCGACACGCCCTTCGCATCCAGGCGCCGCGTCCCGGTTCCGCCCTCCAGGTAGAGGCTGAAGACATGTCCCCGTGTCGCATCGTAGGTAATACGGTCGTTCCTGTTCTCCCAGATCGTGATGCCGCGCCCGCGCCCCATGTCGAGCGTGGCAGCCGCATGGGCCACCGGAGAGCGGGAAAGAGAGTCGTGAACGGAGGCCATGTCGACTTCTACGCCTGCCCGCAGCAGTCTGAAACGGTCGAGAGCCATTCCAGCGCAAGATCGTGCAAAGATTCTCCGTGAGGATGGCGTACATGGCGCGGCAAAGGAGCCGCCCATGACAACACCCGTTCTCTTTGTCCTGACCGTCCTCATCTGGGGAACGACATGGATCGCCATCGCCGCTCAGGTCGGTGAGGTGCCGGTGATGGTGTCGATCTTCTACCGCTTCACGCTCGCCGGGCTTCTGATGCTGGCGGGCCTCGTGGCGTTGGGAAGGCTCAGGCGACCGGCGGTGTGGAGGTTTGTCGTGGTGCAGGCGCTCTGCCTGTTCTGCCTGAACTTCGTGGGGCTCTACAGCGCGACGTCACTGGTGCCTTCGGGGCTCGTCTCGGTGATCTTCTCCCTCGCCTCGATCTTCAACGCCGTGAACGCGCGTATCTTCTTCGGTGACGGGATCAGTCGGCAGACGGTGCTGGCCGGAGCGCTGGGCGTCGCGGGGCTCGCCTGCCTCTTCTGGCCCGACATCGACATCCAGGCGGGGGCCTCCACGCTGCGCGGCATAGGCTGGGCGGTGATCGGGACGCTGTTCTTTTCATGGGGCAACATGGCCTCGCGGCAGAACGCGCGGCTTGGCGTGACGCCGGTGATCGCGAATGCCTGGGGGATGGGGATCGGTGCGATATGCCTCCTCGGCCTTCTCACGGTCACCGGCCAGCCCCTCATCCTGCCGCATGGCAGCCTCTACTGGACGGCGCTTGTCTATCTCGCGGTCGCAGGCTCCGTCTTGGGCTTCACCGCGTATCTGATGCTGGTCGGCCGCATCGGCTCGGCCAAGGCGGGTTATGCCACCGTTCTCTTTCCCATCGTCGCGCTCACCGCTTCGACGATGTTCGAGGGGTACCAATGGAGCATCATGTCTGTCCTGGGCGTCGTGCTCGCGGCGCTTGGCAACGTCGTTATGTTCCTTAGGCGGTAGCGCTGCCGTTTTAAATGTCGGCTTACGTCCGCCCTCCGGACCTTGGCGGCTCCAGGGCGTGCTGCAACCGCGACGAACGGCCGCTTTCGTGATTTCGCTGGCAGCAGAGGCCGGGGCGCTCAACGGCGGCTATCGGCAGCGAGCGCCCGAGTGGGCGGCCCGATGCGCTCCGGCGCCATGCTGCACCGCCGCAGGTCCGCTCCGAGCCCGTATCTATCATTGGCGATGATGCGCGTCGGGCCTAACTTCGAATCAAAATGCGTAAGAGAACAGTATGGGCGTGCCGGTATCGAAAGCCGAACTTCTGGATGCGATTTCAACGACATTCGGCAACCTGATATACGACCTAGAGCGCGTGCCACCGGAGCTTGCACGCACGGCCTCCATGGAGGGCCATGCCGCTGGAACGATGATGAGCCCCGCCGATCTGGTGGCCTATCTGCTTGGCTGGAATGAACTCGTTTTGAAATGGTTGGATCGGGATGATCGTGGCGAGGCCTTGGAGCTTCCCGAAACCGGTTTCAAGTGGAATCAACTCGGCTCACTGGCCCAGAAATTCTATGCGGATTACCGGCATCTCGACTGGCATGAGCTCCTGGCCGGCCTTGCGGCAACCAATCTCAGGCTGGTCGAAACGATTTCATCCCGGACGAACGACGAGCTTTATGGCCACCCTTGGTATGGCAAGTGGACGAAGGGGCGGATGGTCCAGTTCAATACCTCGTCGCCCTACGCGAATGCGCGCGTGCGCATCAGGAAATGGTTGAAGGTTGTAAGCTAGGTCATGTTGACAAATGGCGGACCCAGAGACGGATCGACGTGATGTCAATGAAGCCGAGGAAGCTCTCAGTGGTCTTGTCGTAGCGGGGCGCGACACGCCTGGCGCTACACCCCCTGGGCCGGGCCCGCGATGCGGCGCCTGCCGGGCATCCAGCCGCTCGACCCGCAGCGCTGGCTGATCCTCGACGAGGCCTATGGCGCCCAGATGGCCGAGCGCCGCGACCCATCGCGATGCGGTGCATGCGATGCGCCCCGAGGCCGGGGACGCGGCCTGGGAGCTTTACGATCTGGTGCTGGCCGATCTGGCCCGGCGTCCCGGGACCGTCATCGGCGCCACGGAGGTGCTGCGGCCCGACGGGGTGCGGGCGCCGCTCGAGGCGCCGCCGCTTGTCCGACTTGGGCGGCTTCTCGATCCACACCTATGTCGTGGCGATTGAGAGCCTGAACCCTGCCCAACGCGCGGCGCTTGAGGCGCATCCGATCGGCCATGACCCGGCGCGCCCGGCCTGACCCTTGAGTGGACGCAAAAAGGGCGCCCGAAGGCGCCCTTTCCGAAATTCGGTCCGAAGGACCCGATCAGCAGCTGTAGTACAGCTTGTATTCCATCGGGTGGGGCGTGTGTTCGAAGGCGTAGACCTCTTCCCACTTGAGCTCCATGTAGCCTTCGATCTGGCTCTTGGTGAAGACGTCGCCCGCGAGCAGGAAGTCGTGGTCCTTGGCAAGGCTCTCCAGCGCTTCACGCAGCGAGGCGCAAACGGTGGGAATGCCTTCCAGCTCTTCGGGGGGCAGGTCGTAAAGGTTCTTGTCCATCGCCTCGCCCGGATCGATCTTGTTCTTGATCCCGTCGAGACCGGCCATCAGCAGGGCCGAGAAGCACAGATAGGGGTTCGCCGACGGATCGGGGAAGCGGGCTTCGACGCGCTTGGCCTTCGGGCTCTCGGTCCACGGGATACGGATGCAGCCCGAGCGGTTGCGGGCCGAATAGGCGCGCAGCACCGGGGCCTCGAAGCCCGGGATCAGCCGCTTGTAGGAGTTGGTCGAGGGGTTGGTGAAGGCGTTCAGCGTCTTGGCGTGCTTCAGCAGGCCGCCGATGTACCAAAGCGCTTCCTGGCTGAGATCGGCATATTTGTCGCCCGCAAAGAGCGGCTTGCCGTCTTTCCAGATCGACATGTTGCAGTGCATGCCAGACCCGTTGTCGCCCGCCATCGGCTTCGGCATGAAGGTCGCCGTCTTGCCGTAGGCCAGCGCCACGTTGTGGATGACATACTTGTATTTCTGCAGGTTGTCGGCCTGTTTCTTCAGGCTGTCGAAGATCATGCCCAGCTCGTGCTGGCAGGTCGCCACCTCGTGGTGGTGCTTGTCGACCTTCATGCCGATCCGCTTCATCGTCGACAGCATTTCCGACCGGATGTCCTGGCCTTCGTCCGACGGGTTCACCGGGAAGTAGCCGCCCTTGTAGGTCGGACGGTGGCCGAGGTTGCCCGACTCGTATTCGGTGTCGGTGTTCCAGGCGGCATGCTCGACGTCGATGGCATAGGCGACCTTGTTCGGGGTCACGGCATAGCGCACGTCGTCGAAGATGAAGAATTCGGCCTCGGGGCCGAAATAGGCCACATCGCCGATGCCCGAGGATTTCAGATAGGCTTCGGCCTTCTCGGCGGTGCCGCGCGGATCGCGGTCATAGGCTTCGCCGGTATCGGGCTCGACCACCGAGCAGTGCACGCAAAGCGTCTTCTCGGCGTAGAACGGGTCGATATAGGCGCTGTCCGGGTCGGGCATCAGCTTCATGTCGGAGGCTTCGATCGACTTCCAGCCGGCGATCGACGAGCCGTCGAACATGAAGCCTTCGTCCAGGAAATCCTCGTCCACCAGGTCGGCCATCACCGTCACGTGCTGCAGCTTGCCGCGCGGATCGGTAAAGCGGATGTCGACGTATTCGACGTCCTCGTCCTTGATGGTCTTGAGAACCTTGTCTTTGCTCATGTGACCTTCTTCCCCTCTGTACTTAGGTTTGGTCGCGTCCTGGCCGGGCGGACCCGGCGCATGCGTTACGGGTGTCTTAAAGGGCGTCCTCGCCGGTCTCGCCGGTGCGGATGCGGATCGCCTGCTCGACAGGCGAGACGAAGATCTTGCCGTCGCCGATCTTCTCGGTCTTGGCGGCGTTGACGATGGCCTCTATGGCGGCCTCGACCTGATCGTCGGGAAGGACGATCTCGATCTTCACCTTGGGCAGGAAATCGACGACATATTCGGCGCCGCGGTACAGTTCGGTATGGCCCTTCTGGCGGCCGAACCCCTTCACCTCGATCACCGAAAGACCCTGAACGCCGGCTTCCTGCAGCGCCTCTTTGACCTCGTCGAGCTTGAAGGGTTTGATGATCGCCTCGATCTTCTTCACGGCGCGCGACTCCCTCTTGGTATGGTTCGACGCCCGACAGACCACTTTCCCCCGAGGCGCACAATTGGCTAGGCTGACGCGCAAGTTGGGCGTTCATGGAATCTTGGGGTGCCGCCCGGGAAGTGGGCAACATGCCTTCGGAATGGGCGTTTTTGAAACGGATTTTGGGGGTTCCGATGGCCGAGCTTCTGACCTCTGCCCAAATGCGCGCCATCGAGGCCGACGCGATGGCGCGTGGCGATGCAGATGGCGCGACGCTGATGGAGCGCGCGGGCGAGGGCGTGGTCGCGGCGGCCCTGGCCGAATGGCCCGATCTCGAGGCCGGGCCCAAGGCCGCACTGGTGCTGTGCGGACCCGGCAACAACGGCGGCGACGGCTTCGTGGTGGCCCGGCTGCTGGCCGAGCGCGGCTGGCGGGTGGATCTCTTTCTTTTCGGAAGGTCCGACCGGCTGCCGCCCGATGCGCGCCGCAACCATGACAGCTGGGCCGCGATGGGCCGGGTGCGGCCCTGGGACGATGCGGCGGTGGCCGCGCATCTGGCGGGCGGCGAGGCCGATCTGGCGGTCGATGCGCTTTTTGGCAGCGGATGCACCCGCGGCATCGGGGCCATCGCGGCGCGGACGGCGGCCGCGCTGGAGGTCTTCCGCGCGGCGGGTGGCCGGGCGCTGGCGGTCGACATGCCAAGCGGACTGTGCACCGACAGCGGGCGCGATCTCGGAGGCGTGCTGCCCGCCACGCTGACCGTCACCTTCCACCGCGCCCGGATCGGCCAGTTCACCGCCGAAGCGAGCGCCTTCTGCGGCCGGGTCGTCATCGCCGATATCGGGCTCGATCCGGCCGGTCGCTGTCCGGGGGCGGTCGCGCTGGTGGAGGCGCCGGGGCCCCGGATCGGCAAGGCGGGCGCCGTCGGCGGACACAAGTACAGTCATGGCCACGCGCTGGTGCTGGCGGGCGGGCCGGGACGGACCGGGGCCGCGCGGCTTGCTGCGCGCGGGGCGCTGCGGGTGGGGGCAGGGCTCGTGACGCTGGCCGCGCCCGGCTCGGCGCAGCTCGAATGCGCCTGTCATCTGACCGCGACGATGCTGCGCCGGGTCGATAGCGCGGAGGACCTGACCGCCCTGCTCGACGATCCGCGGTTCTCGGCGCTCTGCATCGGGCCGGGGATGGGGGCCGGACCGCGCGAGGCGGCGCTGCTTGCGGCGTCCCTTGCCAGCGGCCGTGCCGCCGTGCTTGACGCCGATGCGCTGAGCCTGCTGGCAGCGGCGGCCGATCCTTTCGCGGGTCTTCGGGCAGATTGCGTCCTGACGCCCCATGGCGGCGAGTTCGCCCGGCTTTTCCCCGATCTCGCCGAGCGGCTTGCGTCCCGCGCCGCGCGCGGCCCTGCCTTTTCGCGGGTCGAGGCGGTCCGGGCCGCGGCCGCTCGGTCGGGCGCGGTGGTGCTGCTGAAGGGCGCCGACACCGCGATTGCGGCCCCCGACGGCCGGGCCGCGATCCATGCGGCGCTTTACGAGCGTACCGCCCCCTGGCTCGCGACGGCGGGATCGGGCGATGTGCTGGCCGGGCTCGTGACCGGCCTGCTGGCCCGGGGGCGGCCTGCCTTCGAGGCCGCCGCCGAGGCCGCCTGGCTGCACGCCGAAGCCGCGCGCCGGTTCGGTCCGGGGCTGATCGCCGAGGATCTGCCCGAGGCCCTGCCCGCGGTATTCCGCGCTCTCGATCTCTAGGCCGATCGGGCAGAGCGCCTGCGGCGCGCTCTTTCTTTCGGACGCCCGCCCTTCGGGCGGCCGAGATGGAGTGTTTTGCCAAGAAGAAAGAGGGGCGCCCGCGTGTATCCGGTGCCGGTCGGGCTATCCCTTGGAGAGGCGGTGCGGTCGGGTCAGAGTGCGGGAGCGGCCGGCGACGGCGGTTTTTCGGCTCGCCAGCTTCCGGGGGCTTTGCTAGAAGGGCGCGGATCGATACGCGGCGGTTTGCTTGGGCGCGCGTTCAGGTCCTGGCGTGCGGGTGTGGCGGAACTGGTAGACGCACCAGATTTAGGTTCTGGCGCCGCAAGGCGTGGGGGTTCGAGTCCCTTCACCCGCACCATTATGAAATATAAAAATAATTCGCCTTGTCGGGGGAGGCTTCGGTACCCCCTGCGGCGGCGGTTTTCCGCATAGTTTTCCAGTTTCCCGTTCTGTTCATGTTCTGTCCCTGCGATCCTGGGCTTGCCTGGACAGGCGCCTTTGGTTCGCTCCGGCGCGGTACTTCTGGACCATCTGCAACGTGCGGTGCCCCGTCACGGCAGCAATCTCGCTGTCGCTGCACCCGGCTTCCGCAAGCTGCATCGCAGCGGTGTGGGGCAGCGTTGTCTGGAGGATCGGCGCGGCTTGGGTCATGGGCCGATCAGAGCTCGCGGCGGGTGCCTCGGCAAGTCCCGTCAAGGGACCGTGGCTCAGGCCCGGGGGCGAAAACGAAAAAGGCGCGCCCCGCAGGCCGCGCCCTTTCCGAAATGCCGTATCTTGGGGCGATCAGTCGCGGCCGATCAGCCGCCAGACCGCCGGAACCGCCAGCGCGGCCAGCGCCAGTTTCAGCGCATCGCCCAGCAGGAAGGGCGTCAGGCCCCAGGCCAGGATCGGCTGGTCCCAGCCATAAAGCTGGCCGAGCCAGATCAGGCCCGGAACATAGAGCACCACGTTGCCGACGAGCATCGCCACGGCCATCCGGCCCATCGAGCGGTCCCAGCCGGCGCGGGCGAAGGTGCCAAGCGCAAGCGTCGCCAGCACGTAGCCGACGAGATAGCCGCCGGTCGAGCCCATCATGTAGGTCAGCCCCGACAGTTCGGCCGAAGAGCCGGCGAAGACGTCGAAGCCCAGCGCGCCGACACCCATGTAGCCGAGGATGGTGATCAGACCCAGCCGCGGCCCGTAGGCGGCGCCCAGCGTCAGCACCGCGAAGGTGGTCATGGTCATCGGCACCGGGATCATCGGCACCTTGATATGGGCCGCCAGCGCCAGGATCGCGATCCCGGCCACGACCAGAGCCGCGTCCCGCGCCACGCGAAGCGCGCCGTTCCGGGGCATGATGTTGTCGACAAGGACCTTTTCGGTCAGGGCATACGCCATTACGGTCACTCCCGTTGCATCCGTTGCGCCCCGTATTGCCCGAGCGTCGCTTCCGGCGCAAGACCCGGCGGGACGCGACGACGGCCCCCGGCTAAGATTCGGGCCGGTATTCGCTCTCCATCGCATAATTCTTGCGCGGGCCATGCACCTCCCAGCGGCTCGACCAGCAGGGCCAGGCGGCGAAATCGTAGCGGACGCGGTAAAGATCGGGCGCGCAGTCGTGCCGCGCCTCGGGACGGTCGCCCGGACCCAGCGCATGAAAGAAGCGGCCATCCTCGAAGAAGACCTCGATCCCCGCGGCGCCCGCGCGCCAGAGATAGCGCCTTGTCGCGACCGCCGGGGCCTGACCGGGAAGTTCGAGCCGCCCGGTCTCGTCATAGACAAGCCCCGCACCATCGCGCGCGAAGACCGCCCGGCCCGTCAGCCGCAGCACCTGCCCGGTCAGCCGGTCGTCGATCCGGCGCGTCAGCAGCCAGGCTCCCTCGAAATCCTCAAGTTCCGGCACCCCGTCCCCGCTTCTTGCCGCGCCTGACCGCAGGCGGTATCAGACCGCGAACCCACGTCCAAGCGAAGGCTGCGCCCATGATCCCCCGCTATGCCCGCCCCGAGATGACCGCCATCTGGGACCCCGCCACCAAGTTCCGCATCTGGTACGAGATCGAGGCCCATGCCTGCGACGCCCAGGCCGCGCTGGGGGTGATCCCGAAGGAGAATGCCGAAGCCGTCTGGAAGGCCAAGGACGTGGTCTTCGATGTCGACCGGATCGACGAGATCGAGGCCGTCACCAAGCATGACGTCATCGCCTTCCTGACCCATCTGGCCGAACATGTGGGCTCGGACCAGGCGCGTTTCGTCCATCAGGGCATGACCTCGTCGGATGTGCTCGACACCTGCCTGAACGTCCAGCTGATGCGCGCGGCCGACCTGCTGATCGCGGACATGGACAAGCTGCTGGCCGCGCTCAAGCGCCGCGCCTTCGAACACAAGGATACGGTGCGGATCGGGCGGTCGCACGGCATCCATGCCGAGCCCACCACCATGGGCCTGACCTTCGCCCGCTTCTATGCCGAGATGGAGCGCGGCAGGCGCCGCCTGCTGGCCGCCCGCGAGGAAATCGCGACCGGCGCCATTTCGGGTGCGGTCGGCACCTTCGCCAATATCGACCCCTCGGTCGAAGAGCATGTCTGCAAGCAGATGGGCCTTGTCCCCGAGACGATTTCCACACAGGTCATTCCGCGCGACCGCCACGCCATGTTCTTCGCGACACTGGGCGTGATCGCCTCGTCGATCGAGAATGTCGCCATCGAGATCCGCCACATGCAGCGGACCGAGGTGCTGGAGGCCGAAGAGTTCTTCTCGAAGGGCCAGAAGGGCAGCTCGGCGATGCCGCACAAGCGCAACCCGGTCCTGACCGAGAACCTGACGGGGCTCGCGCGGCTCGTGCGCATGACCGTGGTCCCCGCGATGGAGAACGTGGCGCTCTGGCATGAACGCGACATCTCGCACAGCTCGGTCGAGCGCGGCATCGCGCCCGATGCGACCGTGACGCTCGATTTCGCGCTGAACCGGCTTGCGGGCGTGATCGACAAGCTGGTGATCTACCCCGAGAACATGCTGGCGAACATGAACAAGTTCAAAGGGCTGGTGATGTCTCAGCGGGTGCTGCTGGCGCTGACCCAGGCCGGTGTCAGCCGCGAGGATGCCTATCGTCTGGTGCAGCGCAACGCCATGAAGGTCTGGGAAGCGGGCAAGGACTTCAAGGAAGAGCTGCTGGCCGATGCCGAAGTCACCGCGGCGCTGAGCCCGGCCGAGATCGAGGAGAAATTCGACCTCGGCTATCACACCAAGCATGTCGACACCCTGTTCAAGCGGGTCTTCGGCGAAAGCTGAGCCCGGTTCGGCGGCGCGGTTCCGGGCGGGAACGCGCCTGCTGATATTTCCGTGAACGCGGAGCCAAGCGATTCGGTGCTATCCTAGGTCCACCTTCATTGGGGAGATGCACCATGACCACCAGGACGATCCTTGCAGCGGCGGCGCTTGCGCTTGTGCCCGCGCTCGCCTCGGCCGAATGCGGCTGGGAAAAGCGCATCAACGCCAATACCTGTGGCGAAGGCCAGACCTTCGACACGGCCACCGGCACCTGTGTGGACCAGAGCACCAGCTGATCCGGCCCTTCGGCGGCGCCCGACCGACCCGGCGCGCCGCCCTTTTCTGCGAAACCGCCGCAGTCCCGACAAATTTCCTCCTTGCTGACGGTCTCCGATAACCCTGGCTTAACACCCGGGGATTAACCCTCTTCCCCAAGAAGACGGAGACCCACGTGCAGAGTTTCGGAGCCCCCATTGCCTCTCCCGGCCTGACGTCGCGCCAGAAGGCCGCGATCATCGTTCGTCTCGTGCTGAACGAAGGGATCGACCTTCCGCTGCATTCGCTGCCCGCGACGGTGCAGACCGATCTTGCCGACGAGATCGCCAACATGCGCTATATCGACGGCAACACGCTCCAGGTCGTGATCGAGGAATTCCTGATCGAGCTGGAACAGTTCGGCCTCGCCTTCCCGGGCGGGATCGACGAGGCGATGCGCCTGCTCAGCGATCATCTCAGCCCCGAGGCCGCGGCCGCGATCCGCGCCCGCTTCGGCGCCGAACGGGGCGGCGACCCCTGGGCGACGCTGGCCGGGCTCGACCCGACCCGGCTGACCGAGATCCTGCTGGCCGAAAGCCCCGAGGTTGCGGCGGTGGCCCTGTCGAAGCTGCCCAGCCAGATCGCCGCGGCAACCCTTGGCAAGATGCCCGGGTCCGACGCCCGGCGCATCGCCTTCGCGATTTCGCGCACCGCCGAGGTTCCCCCTGCCGCAGTGGTGCGAATCGGCCGCGCGCTGGCCGACCGGATCAATTCCGCGCCCGAACCGGCCTTCGATCTCGCGCCGGAAACCCGGATGGGCGCGATCCTCGACGTGGCGCCCGCCGCCACCCGCGAAGACGTGCTGGAAGGCCTGCGCGAGACCGATGCGGAACTGGCCGAAAAGGTCCGTCAGGCGGTCTTCACCTTCGCCGACATCCCCGACCGCCTGGACGAACGCGACGTGCCTGCGCTGACCCGGGCGATCGAACAGGCCAAGCTCATCACCGCGATGGCGGGCGCCGACGGCAAGACCGGACCGGCGGTCGAATTCATCCTCAACAACATGTCCCAGCGGATGGCCAACACCCTGCGCGACGAGATCAACGAACGCGGCACTCCCGCCGCCGACGAAGCCGAAGCCGCGATGGCCGATGTCATCGCCGCGATCCGCGGCATGGAAGCCGCGGGCGAAATCAAGCTCAGGAAGTCCAGCAAGGCTGCCTGATATCGGGCGGATCAGGCCGAACCGATGACAGAGGCCCGCCCGGCGCTGGCGCCCGGCGGCCCCTGCCCCCGCTGCGCCTGGCCAAATGGCATCGCGATCGAGGCGGCGTTCAAGGACCCGCGCGACGATTTGCGCCGATGATCGGTTTATCCGCGCTGCTCTTTCGGCCTGACCGTCGAGACCGCGCCTCAAGCTCTGAACAGCTGCGACCGGCCCATATCACATGCCCGAGAGGCTGGACCTTGAGTGGCCCGTCAATGAGCCGCCGGGTCTGCCCGCAGGGCCTGGCTTTCGAGGCCACGCCAAGGCGGGCGGTTTCACGGAACCTGGACCAGATCGCCGTCTGTCGAGGGGCCAACCGGTGGGTTCGGCCCGTCAGGTCTGGTCCATGAGCGTGGCCCTGGATGTTTGATCCCGCGGTTTGATGGTGCGACCCTTTCTCATGAATGGAAGGATGCCCTGTAGGACAAGTTCGTCACGGCAGCGCCACGACCACCTACGCCGTCCGATCGGCAATACAGCGATCGCAAGCTCAGCTCGCGCAGCTGAGCCGGGAACCGCACGATCAAGGAGGGTGAAGCGGATGAGGAAAGGCGCCAGTGGCGCGTCTCCCCGCTGAACGTCAGACGCTTCCACCACGACAGACATGACCTGCTGCGAACCCATCTCGCCGACTTGCTGGCGGCCTGCAGCTTCGCGCGCAGGCTCAAGACCCTCGGCGGTCTCACGCCTTACGAATACATCTGCAAGAACTGGACGTCAGAGCCGGACCGATTCATCCGAAATCCGATCCACCAAATGCCGGGACTGAACACCTGGACGCTGCAATCCGGCGACCGCTCTCACGGGGCTGGCCGACGAAGGTCGCTCGAAGGGTCCGTCCGCTGGCGCGGCCTTCGAGGCTGCCCCCCCCCGCGACCGATCCACAGGAACTGACACGGATGGCATGACACGGCGGGACGGAGCGATGAATGAGATCGTGCCTCGGGTCCGCCCCGCCACTCCGACCAACCGCGCGGCCAGGTGTGGCCGCGCCGGGGATCGCGGACGCCGCACCCTGCCCCGCCGCTTCCGCACCCGGCGCGACGCGCCGCCGCTTTGGGCAACGCAGCAACCTCCGCGGACCGGCGGCCGCCGAAGCCCTCGGACCGTCCTGCCTCGGGCAAAACCTGGCCGAAGGGTCCGGTGCTTGTGGCAGGGACGCGGGGCGATTATGTCTGCCACCAGCGCGGCGGGCTGCCCCTGACGGGCGGCGCATCGGGGCCGCATGAGGCATCGCGGTCCCGCCAAGCGGGCAAAGGCACGAAAGGAAACCGGTCCGATGGGCAAGCGGGACAGGCGCGCACGGCGGCTTGGCGACTGGCTGACGGACCGCGTCGCGCGGCTGCTGATCGGCACGGCGCTGGCCCTGCCCTATGAACGCCGTGTGCCCTTCGGCGGGTGGGTCACGCGGCGGCTGATTGCGCCCGTTGCGGGCTATCGCACCCGGGCCGAGGCCAATCTGGCGTTGGTCCACCCCGGGATGCCCGCCGGCGAGCGGCGGCGCATCGCCGATGCCGTGGCCGACAATGCCGGACGCACCCTGATCGAGAACTACTCGACCCGGGCTTTCCTCGCACGGATGGCCGGGGTCGAGCCCCGGGGGCCGGGCCTCGCGGCGCTGGAAGCGGCCCGCGCGGCCGGGCGCCCCGCGATTCTGGTCACCGGCCATTTCGGCAATTACGAAGCGGCCCGGGCAGCACTGGTCGCGCGCGGCTTCGAGATCGGCGGGCTTTACCGGCCGATGGCGAACCCGTTCTTCAACGCCCATTACGTCCGCACGATGGAGGCCTTCGGCGGCCCGGTCTTTCCGCAGGGACGGCGCGGCACGGCCGGGTTCGTGCGGCATCTGCGCAATGGCGGCATGCTGGTGCTGCTGACCGACCAGCATGCCCGCCGGGGGACCGAGCTGCGCTTCATGGGCCAACCCGCGCTGACCGCGCTTTCGGCGGCCGAACTTGCCCTGCGCTACGGCGCCGATCTGATCCCGTTCTATGCCACGCGCCGGGCCGACGGGCTGAACTTCGATGTCGAGATCGAGGCCCCGGTGCAGCCCTCGACCCCGCGCGAGATGATGCAGGCGCTGAACGACAGTCTCGAGGCGCGGGTCCGCCGCCACCCCGACCAGTGGTTCTGGATTCACCGCCGCTGGAAGGTTCGCTGACCGGTCACGCCAACGGGGCGTATCAGCGCAGGCGCGCCGCCGCCAGGATCTCGCCCGGTCCGGGACGCTGCAGGATGGCCACGACGGGTTCGCCTCCGGCGGCCTCGATGCTCATCGACAGCGGATCGGCGCCGTTCCAGCGCGCCACCGGCGTCCAGGCGTCGACGATGTTGGTATAGAGCAGCGACTTGCCCGCATTCTCGCCGCGCTCGATATCGACCAGCTGTTCGGGCTGGTAGCGCACGATCTGCAGCACCGCGTCTTCGCCGAAGGCCTGGGTCGAGACCGCCGACACGGTCACCGTGTCGCCCTGCCGGGACAGGCTGAGCGTGACCGGGCTTTCGGTCACGGCATGCGCCTCGATCAGATGGGCCAGGTCCATCGGCCGATAGCCAACGACGTGGTCCTCGCCCTCGACCACCATCTGCGGCGTATAGATCGACCGCTTGCCCGCGGCATGAGCATAGGCCTTCTGGCGCCGGGTGAAGGCCGGATCGGCGAAGACATCCTTCCAGCCGATATAGTCCCAGTAGTCGACATGCAGCGCCAGCGCGATCACGTCGTCGCGCTGGGCCAGTTCGGCCATCAGCGCATCGGCGGGCGGGCAGGACGAACAGCCTTGCGAGGTGAAGAGCTCGACCACCACCGGGCTCGGATCCGACCGGGCGGGACCGGCAAAGGAAACACACCCCGCCAACAGGACCGTTAGGACTGCGCGCATCAGACTCGCCTTGATTTCCCCTTCGCCAGATCTTCGTACCCAAGCGCCCGGACACCTGCCAATCAAGGATTCGGGAGGGGGCCGTGCGGATCGGCCGCGCAGGACCGGAGTTTGGCTGGACATTTTTGTGCACAACGGTATACAAATCTCGCCGCACCCTCTTGATCGCCCCCGGGGGATCGGGCAAGAGCGTGCAGGTAATTTCGTGAACCGCGCGACACCCTGATGGAGAACGATCTTTCATGCCGATCACCGTTGGACAGGACACAGCCAAGACCCGCAAGACGCTGAGCGTCGGAAGCGCCAGCTATGCCTATTACTCGATCCCCGCGGCCGAGGCGGCCGGGCTCGGTGATTTCGGGCGTCTTCCCGCCGCGCTGAAGGTGGTGCTTGAGAACCTGCTGCGCTTCGAGGACGGCAAGACCGTCACCGTCGACGACATCAAGGCCTTTTCGGACTGGGCCGCGAATGGCGGCAAGGCCGCCCGCGAGATCGCCTATCGTCCGGCCCGCGTGCTGATGCAGGACTTCACCGGCGTTCCGGCCGTGGTCGACCTGGCCGCGATGCGCGACGGCATCCTCGGGCTTGGCGGCAATGCCCAGAAGATCAACCCGCTGAACCCGGTCGATCTGGTCATCGACCACTCGGTGATGATCGACGAGTTCGGCAATCCGCGCGCGTTCCAGATGAACGTCGACCGCGAATACGAACGCAACATCGAACGCTACACCTTCCTCAAATGGGGCCAGAAGGCGTTCAACAACTTCCGCGTGGTGCCGCCCGGCACCGGCATCTGCCACCAGGTGAACCTGGAATACCTGGCCCAGACCGTCTGGACCGATACCGATCAGGACGGCGCCGAAGTGGCCTATCCCGATACGCTCGTTGGCACCGACAGCCACACCACCATGGTCAACGGGCTGGGCGTTCTGGGCTGGGGCGTCGGCGGGATCGAGGCCGAGGCCGCGATGCTGGGCCAGCCGGTCTCGATGCTGATCCCCGAGGTCGTGGGCTTCAAGCTGACCGGCAGCATGGTCGAGGGCACCACCGCCACCGATCTGGTGCTGAAGGTCGTGCAGATGCTGCGCCAGAAGGGTGTCGTCGGCAAGTTCGTCGAATTCTACGGCGAGGGGCTCGATCACCTGCCGCTCGCGGACCGCGCGACCATCGCCAACATGGCCCCCGAATACGGCGCGACCTGCGGCTTCTTCCCGGTGGACGAGGAGACGCTCCGCTATCTGACCCAGACCGGCCGCGACAAGGACCGCATCGCGCTGGTCGAAGCCTATGCCAAGGCCAACGGCATGTGGCGCGATGCCGGCTACGATCCGGTTTATACCGACACGCTGTATCTCGACATGGGCACCGTCGTGCCCGCGATCTCGGGGCCGAAACGGCCGCAGGATCACACCCCGCTCGATCAGGCCGCCGAAGCCTTCTTCCGTGTCGTGTCCGACTATCGCGGCAAGGACGAAAGCGCCGAGGCGCATGACATGCTGGCCGAGGCGCCCGCCCCCGACAGCGCCTCGGACCCGCGCAAGACCGCCAAGGTCGCGGGGCAGGATTACGAGCTGCGCGACGGGTCGGTGGTGATCGCCTCGATCACCTCCTGCACCAACACCTCGAACCCCTATGTGATGATCGGCGCGGGGCTGGTGGCGCGCAAGGCCCGCGAGCTGGGCCTGAACCGCAAGCCCTGGGTCAAGACCTCGCTCGCCCCCGGCTCGCAGGTCGTCAGCGAATATCTCGAGGCGGCCGGGCTTCAGGAAGATCTGGACGCGATCGGCTTCAACCTGGTGGGCTATGGCTGCACCACCTGCATCGGCAATTCGGGGCCGCTGGCCGAGGAAATCTCGAAGGCGATCAACGACAATGACCTGATCGCGACCTCGGTTCTGTCGGGCAACCGCAACTTCGAGGGCCGGATCAGCCCCGACGTGCGCGCCAACTACCTGGCCTCGCCGCCGCTGGTTGTCGCCTATGCCATTGCGGGCGATCTGAACATCGACCTGACCCGCGATCCCATCGCCCGGGACAAGGACGGCAAGGATGTCTTCCTCAAGGACATCTGGCCGAGCCAGGCGGAAATCGCCGAACTGGTCGAAAAGACCGTCACGCGCGAGGCGTTCCAGTCGAAATATGCCGACGTCTTCAAGGGCGACGAGAAATGGCAGGCGGTCGAGACCACCGACAGCGAAACCTATGACTGGCCGACCAGCTCGACCTATGTGCAGAACCCGCCCTACTTCCAGGGCATGGGCACGGAACCCGGCGAGATCACCGATCTCGAGAACGCCCGTCCGCTGGCGATCCTGGGCGACATGGTCACGACCGACCACATCAGCCCTGCCGGGTCGTTCAAGGACACGACGCCCGCCGGGAAATACCTGATCGAACGGCAGGTGCCGGTGCGCGAGTTCAACTCCTACGGTTCGCGCCGCGGCAACCACGAAGTGATGATGCGCGGCACCTTCGCCAATATCCGGATCCGCAACGAGATGCTCTCGGGCGTCGAGGGCGGCTATACCTTGGGTCCGGACGGCGCCGAAACCTCGATCTTCGAGGCCGCGATGGCCTGGCAGGAGAAAGGCGTGCCGCTGGTGGTGATCGGCGGCATCGAATACGGTGCCGGGTCCTCGCGCGACTGGGCGGCCAAAGGCACCGCGCTTCTGGGCGTCAAGGCGGTGATCGCCGAGAGCTTCGAGCGCATCCACCGCTCGAATCTGGTCGGCATGGGGGTCATTCCTTTCGAGTTCACCGGCGGCGACACCCGCAAGACGCTGGGCCTGACCGGCGAGGAACGCTTCTCGATCAAGGGCCTCGCGGGCGATCTGAAACCGCAGGCCGAGGTGCCCTGCACTATCGTCTATGCCGACGGGACCGAGAAGACCGTGACGCTCAAATGCCGGATCGATACCGCCATCGAGAAGGAATATGTCGAGCATGGCGGCGTGCTGCACTACGTTCTGCGCAACCTTGCCAAGGCCGGGTGAGCTACCAAGCCATTGAAAACAAACCGCCCCGGTCCAGAACCCGGGGCGGTGTCATTTTCTGAAACAAAAAGTTTCCTTTCCGGCAACCCGGTTCCGCTTTGCGCTGGATCAAATTTGGGTTATGATAAGTCTATATTGAGGACGATTTTTGACAGATATTTCACAAGACCTTTTCAGGGGGGAATTGGGGGACCGTCACAAGACGACAACGGCCTTGATTGCGTGAGACAGGTTGGCGGCTTCGTCGACCGTGGCCACCGCGGCTATTGAGCCGCACCCATTCATCTGATCTGCGGATCTGCACGCTGGCGGCCAAAGGGCCGTCAGTTCCTTTTCGCACCCAGGAAGCGTCTCGTCCCCCAAGGCGGAATCCGTGTCCGGGATCGCAAGGCGTGACCAGCGTTGCGCATCGCGTCGTTCAGGTCGTCCTCGGGGCCGAGCGGATAGTCGGGCAGATCGGCGGCATCCACCGGGCCAAGGCGGGAGGCGGCAAGTGTCATGCCATGCCAAAGCGGTAAGGTGTCCACTTACCCTTCTTTCCATGCTATTTGGGTAAGGAGGACCCGGCCATGGATGGAACAGCGAAAGCGACGAAACCCAAGGCTCGCGACGCGAAGACCAAGATCGCGCAAACCCGCATGAGCGTTCTGGAACTGGCGAAAGAACTCGGCAACGTGGCCGAGGCCTGTCGCCAGCGCGGCATGGACCGCACCAGCTTCTACGAGTGGAAACGCCGGTTTTGGGTTTGAGGGACCGTGGCGCCGCGTAAGCCCGAGAACGGGCTTCGAGGGGCTGAAGGACCTGCCGCCGATCCACAAGACCCACCCGCAAACGACCTCGCCGGAGACGGTCGAGCGGATCAAGGCGCTGGCGCTCGAACACCCGGCCTATGGCTGCAACCGCTTCGAGGCGATGCTGGCGCTCGAGGGCGTGCGGGTCTCCTCGATCACCCTCCAGAAGATGCTGTGCCCCCTGCTGTGACCCCCGATACCTCGTCCATCTGATGCATCCGCTCGTGAAGAATCGTGACGATACCGATGTCGCCATTGGAAAGCCGTCGCCAGTACACGAAATGCCGCTCGTAGCGGAAGAAACACCCTTCCACTCCGAACTCGGCCGGCACGGGCCTCGACATGACGCCGCGTGTATCGATCTGCTCGAAGGCGGCGAACAGACCGGTGATGTAGGTTTCGGCCTGTGCCTCCCCCCACCGGTCCCGGGTGTATCTATAGATCACATCAAGGCGGACAGAGGCCGTCTCCTGGACGCGGATCGCCATGGACTCAGGTCCGGTTCCGGGCGATCACCTCAGCAGCGGTCAGCGGCTTGTAACTGTCCTCGGGCGCAGCGAAGGCTCGGTTCAGTTCGGCCTTCAATCGGTCGAAAGCCTCGCGCTCCGCACGCTCCTTGTCGCGACGGATCAGGTCGCGGATGTATTCGCTGACATTCTCATAGGCGCCGTCCTCGCCGACGTTGGTCGCAACGAACTCGCTGAGGGCGCCGCTGACGCGGACGGTCATGGTGGTGGTGCGGGGCATGGCGCTCTCCCTGCTCGGCGCGTATTCAAGATAACCAAAATCGAACACGATACAAGGGTGGCGAGGCCGGGCGACAGCTTCTCCTATCGGCGCTCCCGGTCCTCGGCCTCCTCCAAGATCAACCGGTCCGCAAGCGCGAGCAGCGCGATCAGCACGGTATCGGAATGACGCGCGAGCGCCACGAGGTGCTCGCCGCTCGGCCCCCGCTCGCCTGCGAACCAGTATTTCACGGTCCGCTCGCTGGCACCTGTCCACCGCATGGCGGACTTGATCGCCCGATGGGTCGATCCGAGCTCGGCGTGCAATGCCATGGCCATGGCGGCGCGATAGTCAGCCGGAACGTCCTCGGGGTGCACAACTGTGCCCATCTTCACGCGCATCTTCATGTTTCTCTCCGCTAAATCTTTGGAGAGCCATGAAAACGGCAGAATCCATCTGTTCCCGCGACGGTGCTGTTTCGCCGCCTGTTGGAACGGACCATTCACTTGAAGGTGGCGGATATGAACTGCGAAACGGGACCGCAGATTATCGAGCGCGTGGGCGGCCGCGCGCCGCAGGCGATCCGCCAATGCGCCGGGCACGGAAAGGAATGGCGCTCTTCCGGAAACGACTTTCCGGCGCTCGCATGCTCGAACGATTGCGGTAGCATGCGCAACGGTCCGGACCATCCCGACCGGATTGCAGCGACGTGAACCGGAGCCGGGCAGATGCGAGGGCTTGAGGCAAGCAGGGAGACTGGCGCCAGGCAATCAGAGCCCGACCTGCCCGCCGTCGCATACGTCCGGATGTCGACCGATCACCAGAGGTATTCGACCGAGAACCAGCTGGACGTCATCCGCAGCTATGCCGCCGCCCGCGGCCTGCAGATCCTGCGCGTTTTCGAGGACTCTGGGCGCTCTGGCCTGCGCCTCGATGGTCGCGAGGCGCTGCAGAACCTGATGGGCGAAGTTCAATCAGGCCAGGCCGACTTCAAGGCCATCCTGGTCTACGATGTCAGCCGTTGGGGCCGGTTTCAGGATGCCGACGAAGGCGCGTACCACGAGCACGTCTGTTCCCGTGCCG
Source organism: Rhodovulum sp. BSW8 (assembly GCF_003314725.1). NCBI lineage: Bacteria > Pseudomonadati > Pseudomonadota > Alphaproteobacteria > Rhodobacterales > Paracoccaceae > Rhodovulum > Rhodovulum sp. BSW8. Next base: position 11,361 of record NZ_QNVX01000029.1, on the reverse strand, counting down.
GCATCCGGGTCCACTACTGCGGCGAGCAGTTCGAGAACGACGGCAGCATCGGCTCGAACCTCCTGAAGACCGTGAAGCGCGTGATGGCGGGCGAATACAGCCGCGAGTTGTCGGTGAAGGTCTTTGCCGGGCAGTGCCGCTTGGTGGAGCTTGGCTATCGCCAGGGCGGCGCGGCCGGATATGGGCTCCGGCGGGTACTGATCGACGAGCACGGCAACCCCAAGGGCGAGCTGTCGCGCGGCGAGCAGAAGAGCCTGCAGACCGACCGCGTGATCCTGGTCCCCGGACCGGAGGAGGAACAGCGGGTCGTCCAGCGCATGTACGAGATGTTCGTGAACGAGGGGCGTCCCGAGCGGGAGATCGCGGAGGTCCTGAACGCAGAAGGCCACCGCACCGATCTCGACCGGCCGTGGACCCGGGCGACCGTCCATCAGGTGCTGACCAACGAAAAATACATCGGGAACAATGTCTTCGCGAAGGTGTCCTTCAAGCTGAAGCAGCGTCGGGTGGTAAACCCGCGCGAAATGTGGATCCGGGCCGAGGGCGCCTATCCGGCCATCGTCAATCAGGCGCTGTTCCTGCGCGCCCGGGAGATCGTGCATGCCCGCAGCCGCCATTTCTCGGACCGGGAATTGCTCGACGCACTGCGCGCCATCCTGAAGCAGCAGGGCATGCTGTCCGGGCTGATCATCGACGAGGAGGATGATCTTCCGTCCTCCAGCGCCTATCGCAGCCGCTTCGGCAGCCTGCTGCGCGCCTATCGACTGATTGGCTACGAGCCCGACCGGGACTACAGCTAAATTGAGGTCAACCGATCCCTGCGGCAGGCGCATCCGCAGGTCGTGGCCGAAGTCATCGCCGGGGTCACACGCCACGGCTGGCGGGCTGTGCAGGATCTGGATACCGACCTGGTTCGCGTCAACGACGAGTTCACTGTGTCCATCGTTCTGGCCCGCTGCACCGCGACGGCGGCCGGGTCGCTGCGCTGGCGTATCCGCCTCGACACGGGCCTCGTGCCGGACATCACCATCGCTGTGCGCATGGACGAGGTGAACGAGGCGCCGCGCGACTACTACGTGCTTCCCAGCATCGACATGACCTTCGGGAAACTGAAATTCGCCGAGCAGAACGGGCTCGCGCGCGATGCGTACCGGTTCGACACGCTCGATTTCTTCTACGCGCTCGCCTCGCGGGCCAGGATCGCGGAGGTGGCGTGATGCCCGATGACATGGAGCCGACCAGCCAGAAGCAGGTGACCCTGATCCCTTGTGACCGGATCCGGATCCTCAACCCTCGCGTCCGCAACCGGCGCACCTTCGAGGCGATGGTGGAGAACATCGCGCGCATCGGCCTGAAGCGCCCGATCACCGTGGCGCCGCGCGCCGGGACCGATCCGCAGGAGTTTGACCTCGTCTGCGGCCAAGGCCGCCTCGAGGCCTTCATCGACCTCAAGCAGGACAACATCCCGGCCATCGTGATCGAAGCCGACGAGAGCGATTGCCTCGTCATGAGCCTTGTGGAGAACTGCGCAAGGCGGCAGCACAACCCGATCGATCTGATGCGCGAGATCGGCTCGCTACGCGAACGTGGCTACAAAGACCGCCAGATCGGCGAAAAGATCGGGGTCTCCTACGAATACGTGAACATGATCGCCGGACTGCTGGAGAAGGGCGAAGAGCGCCTCGTCTCCGCCGTGGAGACCGGACTGCTGCCGCTCAACCTCGCCATCCAGATCTCCAAGACCGACGCCAAGGGCGCGCAGAAGGCGCTGATGGACGCCTATACTCAGAAAAAGCTGCGTGGCCGGAAACTGACGCTTGTGCGCCGCCTGATCCAGCAGCGCGAGCTCCGCGGGCCCCAGATCAAGAGCAATGCGCTCGGGCGGATGGTGGCGAAACGCGCGCTGACCAGCGAGGGACTTGTCCGAGCCTATCAGCAGGAGGCGGCACGTCAGAAATTGCTGATCAAGAAGGCCGAACTGGCGCAGAGCCGGCTCATGTTCGTGCGCGAGGCGTTCCGGAAGCTTTGCGCGGACGAGCACTTCATGACGCTGCTTCGCGCCGAGGGGCTGGAGACGATGCCCGCTGATCTCGCCCAGGCGGTCAGCGATGGACCCTGGTCATGAAACGGGCCGCGGACAAACGCCCGGCCAGCGTCAACCACGGCTTCGAAGACGACTGTGTCACCCTGCCGATCGACGTGATCTTGCCGCTGCGAACCCTCGGCAAGAGCGCGAAATCCAGCCGAAAGTACCGGCAGATCGTCGCCTCCATCGCCCAGATCGGGATCGTCGAACCGCCAGTTGTCGTCCCGAACCCCGACAAATCTGCCACCTGGTTGTTGCTCGACGGGCACCTGCGGATCGAGGCCTTGAAGGATGACGGCGTGCAGAAGGTGGAGTGCCTCGTCTCCACCGACGACGAGGCGTTCACCTACAACCGGCAAGTCAGTCGCCTTGCGCCGATCCAGGAGCACAGGATGATCCGGAAGGCAATCGAGCGCGGCGTACCCGAGGAGAAGATCGCAGCCGCTCTGGATCTCGGTACGCGCAGCATCCAGAAGAAGATCAAGCTTCTCGACGGCATCTCCGAGGAAGCCATTGCGATCCTGAAAGACAAGCCTGCTGCGGGCGCCGTGTTCGACGCGCTCCGCAAGATGAAGACCCTGCGCAGATCGAGGCGGCCGAACTGCTGGTCAACGCCAACACCTACTCCGTCGCCTACGTGAAGGCGATCCTCGCTGGCACGCCGCAGGCCCAGCTGGTCGACGCGTCCAAGCCAAAGAAGGTGAAAGGCATCACGCCCGAGGCGATGGCGCGGATGGAACAGGAACTCGCCCGCCTGCAGGAGGGCATCGCCTCGATCCAGGACACCTACGGCCAGGATCACCTGCATCTGACCGTGATCAAGGCCTACGTCGGCAAGCTGCTCGGCAACGCCAGGGTCGTTCGCTACCTGATGCAGACGCGACCCGAATTCCTGTCCGAGTTTCAGACGATTGCCGAGACGGACGCCGTCATGCCGGCCGACGCGGAATAGCCGGCGCGGCAGAGTTGAGGGGGACCCGGACCCGATAAGCGCGGGGACCGCGGGAGACGCCGGACTGTGGGCCGGATCGAGCGCGGCGGTGGGGATGGCGGCAAACCCGCTCGGGGCCCACCGGGCCGACTTGAGTTTTCCCCGGCCGCGCGGCCTCGCATGCGGCTGCGTTCAATTCGGGGCGTGTCGGAGGCCGGGTCACTCCGGCACGCCCAAACTTCATCGCGCGTTCTTGTCGTTCGGACGTCAGGCTCCTCGATCATGACCTGTGGCAGCAGTTCAAGGGCCGTACCGCCCGGATAGAGAAGCGTGCGAGCTCCCGCCTATTCAGATCTCTCGGACATCCACCGTAACATCCATTGAAAGCAGATCGGTGGGTCTACCGTGGAAACTGCCGGACACCGGAGCAACCTGCTGGATCCTCCTCGCGACGGCCACGGGGATGAGATTACTGGATCCGACCGACCTGTTGGTGGGATCGAAGGGGATCCAGCCCGCTCCGGGAACGAAGACCTCGACCCATGCGTGTGTGGAACCGGCGTCCATCGATCCGACCTGATCTCCGGCGGGATTGAACAGGTATCCCGATACGAGCCTGGCCCCGAAGCCAAGCGTCCGGGTCGCCTCGGCAAACAGCACGGCGAAGTCCCGGCAGGATCCCCATCCCCTGTCGAGCGTCTCCAGCGGTCCCTGCGTGCCCTCCGTCTCCCGGCTCTGGTAGGAAATCTGGGCCGTGATGCCATTGCCGATATCTTTCAGCAGCGAAAGCGTATCCGTTGGCCGTGCCATGACAAAGCTCTCGACCCACCGCGACAGCCGGCCGGTTTCGTCCGCATATTGTGGCATGGCCAGGGCGCCGAGATCGGTCGAATCGTCGGGTGAATAAACGAAAGGGTACGAGGCCGCGGCGGCGGCAATCGGGAAGACAGGCCAGACCGGAGCGCGCAGTTCCACACGTGCGCACGACCGGATCGATAGCAACGTCGTGTTGGTGACGAACTGTGCCGTCGCGACCGCATTGCCGGCAACGTCGTGTGACCAGTCGATGCGAGCTTCCGGACTGATCTCGAGGTCGAAGGACGTCAGGATGAGATCCCGGGTTTCCCGCGGACGGAGCATCAGTCTGTGCGGCCCGAGAGGGACCTCAGCTCCATATTGATACTGTGTCGTGTGAGTAATCGTGACGGATGGCATCAGTCGGACCTATGACGATCGACCGCCCGAGCGCCGCCGACCCTGTCCGCTGCCCTCGTGAATTGCCGATCGCCAGACGGCCGATCCCTTGCAACGGGAACATATCCGTTCGCCGAACCCCTCGCTCCAGAAGGTTGACCTGCATCTCAGGCAGGCCCGCGCGGCAGCAACGTCGGCCGCTGCCTTGATTGACCCGAACTCGATCTCCGCAGACTTGATCGTCATTTCCGCTCCTCGCGCTTTTTCAATCGTTCCATGTCGCCAAGCGCGCGCTTGATGAATTTCTGAATGCGTTCATCGCCAGCCTCGGGCGTCATCGCGTAACGGTCGAGAAGGAACCGCCATTTTTTCAGGACTTCGGCCCATGTCCACGCCGGTTCCGCGAACATCTGATCTTCGGGGCTTTCAAGGTGAGGCTGCTGAGAGAGCGCAAGTGGTGGCTGGCCGTTCGCAGGGCGCCGTCGCATTTCCGACGCACGCTGTCCGGCAACGGACCTGCGGCCGTCGAGATTGATCGGGCCATCGGTCACTGCGGACCCCCGTCGATCCCACAGTGGACGGCGAACGATCCGCCTGACACGGCTGTCATTCTCCGATGCCCGGGCGCGCGCTTCCGAACCGCGGGCCGGAAACATCCGTAATCCTCCCGCGGCGGGGCTCTCCCATCTTGGACGGGTGGTCTTGCTCTGCCTGCCTTTGGTCGGACCGGGGAGAGTAGAGGCCGCGAAGGTCCTGCTCGGCCACGCCGTCGGCCTGCATGACAAGGCGGGTCATCGGATCGGCCAGCATCTCGTCGAGGAAGAAATCCGTCAGCGCCTTGCCGGTCAGCTTGTCTTTAGCAACCGCGTGCTCCAGTTCGGCGAGCGGTACGGCGAGCGTTCGGCTGAGTCCGGGATGCGAGGCGCGCGGATGCAGCCGGACGAGCACGGACGACGTCCATGTGCCCGGTTCGATCCAGTCCACAGGTTCCAGCAGCTGGGTCTCGATCTCGTATTCTCCCGGCGGAAGGGTCTCGTTGAAGCTCGGAAGCTGGAACGGTCGCAGGAAGACGGCGGCCGTCTTGATCGAATTGGTCATCTCGGTTCTCCAGGATGGTGACTTGGGATGCCATGACGGGAACACCGGCAGAGCGGCCGGCCTCGCGAGCCGACGACGAACGAACGAACGCACCCGTCCTGCGATGGGACGCTACCGCTTAATCGCGAGACACAGGCGGCGCCTCGGCTGGGTCGTGTCTTGCATCCCGGGTCCACACCTCGAACTGCGTCAGGGCGTTAGGCCCGAATGTCTGGGTCAGAGGCACATCGGCCGCGTCCCGGCCACGACCAATCAGGATGCGCCCCTTGCGCCGCGTGTTGTTGCGCGGGTCGAAGACCCACCAGCGGCCGCCCAGATAGACCTCCATCCATGCCGCGAAGTCGCCCGGCGGATAGGGTTCGGGTTCGCCGATGTCGCTCAGATAGCCGGTGCAGTAGCGGGCCGGAATGTTCATGCACCGGCAAAACGCAATCGCCAGATGCGTGAAGTCCCGACAGACACCGTGCCGTCCTGCCAGCGTTTGCGACGCCGTGCGCGTCGCGTCGGCCTTCATGTAATCGAACGAGACAGCATCGTGCACGAAGTCGCAGATCGCCTGCACCCGCGACCAGCCCGGCGGAGCGCTCTCGAACAGGCGCCACGCCTCTTCCGACAGAAGATCCGTGTCGCAGTAGCGACTGCCAAGAAGATAGACCAGCGTCTCGAAGGGCAGATCCTGCACGGCCTGCTGCGTGGCGTCGGGCGCGACCAGATCGGGCAGTCCGCTATCGCGGAAGATCCCGTCGGTGGACACCGTGAAGTCGCCGGCCGGCGCCACCATCCGCGTGCACCAGTTTCCGAACCCGTCGCGATAGCTTTCCAGCGGCACACTGGGCGAGGTCACCAGATAATCGGCGCGCTCCAGGTCGCCGAAGCGCGAATAGTGCACGTTCAACATGGCGATGAGTGGTGTGGGTTGGGTCAGCCGGTATTTCAGACGGCACCCGATCCGCATCCGGATGCCGGAGGCGTCGCCGTGGTCTGATCGGGGCGCTTTATCGTCCAAGAACGCACTCCCCTTCTGCAAGTTGAAAGCCGCGATCGCAGCGCCATGTGTTTCCGGATCGATCGAGATGCGCGTTTGCCGGTAGGTCGATCGCGACACAGGCGGTGTCGACGGTCTCAAATCCCCGCTCACAGCGCCATCCCGGGCCGTGGGACGCCGGGTCCAGAAAGGCGTTCCCTGGAAGCGCTACGGGATCGCAGCGGCCATCGATTTCAAGGAAGCCCCTTTCGCAGGCCCATTCGTCACCGTAGTCCGCATTGGTGAGATAGCCGTTCTTGGGGATTGCAATCGGAACGCAGGCGCTGGAACTGGCCGTGAAGCCGCGTTCGCAGGTCCATCCGGAGCCTGAGGTGTCTTCGGTGAGATAGGCGTTGTCAGGCAGGACGATTGGAACGCAAGCCTCGCGATCTTGCCGGTACCCGCGATCGCACTGCCATTCATAGCCGGAGGATCGCAGAAACGCATTGTCGGGCACCGGGATCGCTGCGCAAGAGGTCCCTCCCGCTTCCTCGTAGCCGCGCCGACACGCCCAGCCCGAACCGTAGGACCGGCCGGTTGCATAAGCATTCTCCGGGATGTCGATGGCGACACACTCCTCGCCCGCCACCCGGTATCCGAGCGCGCAGTTCCAACCGCCGCCATAGCTCCGGGCTTCTGCATTCTCGGGCATCGGACCGGTGCCGTCCTGCGCGAGGACCGGATGCGCCAGGGAGGCGATCATGCCGGCTGCGACGATGACTGTCCCACCAAGGCCCGGTGTCGGGATCCGTGATCTGACAGTGGCGATGAAACCGCTCATCCCTCGTCCGCCGCGGCTTCCGGGCGCTCCGGCGACGCGTCGACGTCAAGCGAGGCCAGACAGGCCTGCGCGATGTCGCGGTCCGGTGCCTCGGCGCCGGGCACAGTCGCCCAGCCTGCATCCATCAGCGCATTTCGGCGCTGGTAGGTCTGGGTGTCGCGGATAACCGCAAGCTTCGCTGCGCGGTCCGGATCGGCCTGCGCCATGTCGAGGCAGACCGGCACCATGGCTGCGACGACGTCGCCACGGGACATCGCCATCGCCCTGTCATGCGCGGTTCCGCCCGTCACCCAGCCGCCCCAGGTGAAGCCGCCGATACCGACGACCGCGGCACCGATCGCCGCACCATAGATGCCGGGTTTGAGCCATTCGGGAGTGTTCATTGAAGTATCCTAGTGCGGAGAAAGCGCCGCCTCGCTGTGAAAGCTTGTCCGGGTCGCAGTCAGCTGCCGGGACAGCGCAGTCTCTGTCTCAGGTCTCGCAATGCCCGTGGCCCGAGGTCACGCAGCCATTCGATCCGGACGGCCGGCCGAACGCCGACGCGGCCGCCGTTTCTTCTGCGGTGCGCCGGTCACCGCCTCCCAGGGACGGCCGCCGGCGATCTCGACACGGGTGCCGAGCACCTTTTCGATCGCCTTGAGTTCGGTGAGTTCCTCGGCGGCGCAGAACGCAATCGCGCGGCCGCTTTCCCCGGCCCGGGCCGTCCGCCCGATCCTGTGCACGTAGTTTTCGGGCACGTTCGGCAGGTCGTAGTTGTAGACATGCCCCACGCCGGGAATGTCGATCCCGCGGGCGGCGACGTCCGTCGCCACGAGCACGCGGACCGATCCCGCCTTGAACGCGGCGATGGCCCGGTCACGTTGTCCCTGGCTCTTGTTGCCATGGATCGACGTCGCCGCGAATCCGGCGCGATCCAGGTTCTTCATCAACCGCTCCGCACCATGCTTGGTGCGCGAGAAGACCAGAACCCGGTCGTCGCGGTGCCCGTGCAGCAATTCGATCAGCAGATCCTGTTTCTGCGCCTTGGCGACGAAATGCACCGAATGGGCGACCTTGTCCGCGACCTTGCCCGGCGGCGACACCTCGATGCGGATCGGTTCGTCCAGATACTGGCGGGACAGCTCTGCCATAGCCTTCGGCATCGTGGCCGAGAACATCATGGTCTGCCGGTCTGTGCTCAGCCTCGGCGCGATCCGGCGCAGCGCATGGATGAAGCCGATATCCAGCATCTGGTCGGCCTCGTCGAGAACGAGGAACCGTGTCTGTCCGAGGTCGATGGACCCGCGATCCATCAGGTCAATCAGCCGACCCGGCGTGGCCACAAGGATGTCGGTGCCGCGGGCGAGCTTCTCGGCCTGCGCATTGATCGACTTGCCGCCGACGACGAGGGTGATGCGGAGATCCTTGGTCAGCCCCTGAAGGCTCTGGACGATCTGGCCGGCGAGTTCCCGGGTCGGTGCGAGAACCAAGCCGCGGGCCGATCGCGGCGATGGCCGTTCGGGCGTTTTCGACAGTGCCACGACCAGCGGAATGCCGAAGGCGGCGGTCTTGCCCGTACCGGTCTGAGCGATGCCAAGAATGTCGCGGCCTTGCAGCGCCTGCGGGATCGCCTGTTCCTGGATCGGGGTTGGTTTCTTCAGCCCCACGGCATCGAGCCGTGAGACCATGCGGGCATTGAGCCCAAGTTCGTTGAAAGTCATGTCAGTCCTTTGCCGGGCCTCATGGCCGGCGTGACCGACGCGCGCACATGTGCCCGGTCGGTTCGGGGTGCACTCGGGGCGAACACTCCGACACCGCATTGTGCCCGGAGCCGCCTTGAGCGGCGTCCCCCCTTCGTGATCTGGGAAAACGGTGCGTCACGGCCAGGGGCGGAAGTGAACCCGCCTGCTCACGCGGCAGAGCGATAACGCAAGTTAGACATGGGGAGCCCTCGATGGCTTTTCAATGCCGCCCCATCAGCGGTCATCGCCTGTGAAGCAATTTCGCAAAGTCGCAAGGCAACCCTTGTAAGTCGCGTCGGCAGGGCGCATGTCACAGGGGCGAGCGTTTTTCTCTGCGACCTTCTGCTTCCGTTCATCCGGCTTCAGTCGATCTCTCAGTCTGACTTTGCCGGGCTGCCGCATCCTGTGGGCAGCATATGAACAGGAGACCACGGATATGGCCAATGGCACCGTGAAATTTTTCAATACCCAAAAAGGCTTCGGCTTCATCGAAACGGATACGGGCGGCAAGGACGTCTTCGTCCACATCTCCGCCGTCGAACGTGCCGGTCTCACCGGCCTTTCCGACGCTCAGAAGGTGACGTTCGAGGTCGAGACCGGCCGCGACGGTCGCGAAAGCGCGACCAATCTCGCCCTGGCGTGATCAATCAGGGGCCGTGGGCGCATTCTGCGCGCATGGCCCGACTGTACGCGGGACCGAACGCGATCAGGGTCGTGCATGAGCCAACCCGCGCAAGCATGACATCCGCCGGGTCCCTAAATGGGAAGCGCAGGAATGAGCTGCAGGTCTTCGCAGCCCGTATTGCGCTTGCGCCGCGCCGGTCTCCAGTATGCTTTTATGCTCTTCAAACCCGGCGCATGGTACGCCGTAGCGTCAAAGCCCCGGTGGATGCCGCCAAGATCGGGCGTTTTCTCGTCGTGTGGCTGATCCTGTAGACCAGCATGTCGGCAGCGGCCGACCGCGTAGCCGTCTCGGCTGAGGGCTCGATCCTCATCGCCTTGCGGGCAACACAGATGCGATCCGCGCACCGTCTGACGGGACTTCAAGGCACTGCACTCTCGTTTCCGCCCATCCAACCCAAGGAGCCAAAGCATGTCGACCCATGTTGCAAACAAACGAGCCGATGCCGTCCAGGACCCGTTCAAGAAGATGGGCAAGGCCAAAAAGTCCGCAGAGAAGCCAAAGAAAGCGCCCGCCATCCTGCTCGGCGAACACAGCCGCTACCAGATCAAGTCGGGCTGGCTCGCGGGGACATTCGTCGCCCGAGCGTTTCCGAAGCCGCCGACGACAGCGCGCGGCATGATCGCCGAGGCGACCGGCGCGACCGAAGAGGCCGCGATTTCAGCGCTGCACGAGGTCATCGACGCGCGGGAAAATCGAAGGACGGGAGAGCGGCGCAGAGATACTCAAAACGGCGTCGATGTCCCCTGCGTCGAGGAGTATCTGGAAGCGGTCCGTCAGGTCACTCTTTCCGGCCCGCAGCGCGCCATGCTGACGGCCTTGTCTCTTGCCGATGAGGACGGGCTGACCGACGCGCGTTTGGCCTACGCTGCAGGCTACAAGTCCGAGGCTTCCGCAAAAAAATCCTTCGCGGCGACGGGCTTGCTGATCGCCGGATATCTCTTTTCTGGTCTTCAAGATGACGACGCCCCGGCCCCCCCAGAAGGCACCGCATTCCTCGGCTTCAGAGGGGCAACGGCAACCGAAGAACAAACGGGTAACTGGATCCTTCACCCGGAACTCCGTCAAGCGGTGCGTTTGGCTATGTAATCCAAAGGGGTCAGAGCTTCACCGGAGGAGCCTCGGCAGGATGAGGAGGTGTTTCGCGCCTGTTCCCGCATCACGGCATAGTCCGCGAGCATCTCAACGACTGCCGATCCGTTTGGCAGCACGGCCAACTCCTCTGCCGGCTGAGCCTGGAATTCCCTGCTGTACTCGACGACCGGCGGACATGCGCATGCGGCCGTATCCGGCCCACCACGCTGTCGCGCGCGGCCTGGTCGCCTGCACGGCCTGCGGCCCGGAGATCTCGATGCGCGGGCGCGGCAGGCACCCAGATCTGCACCGCCTCGCGCAAAACGCATGCGGGTTGCAGGCCAGGTTGGCGCCCGAGCCAGACCGGGTTCAGCGCCAGCCACCGCGCCACGGCATCCACCAAGGTCATCTGGAAGTTGAACGCGGGCTTGTAACCGGGGATCCAGTCCTCGCCGAGTCCCTTCAGCACCGTAAGCGTTACAACTGCCCCCCGTTTTGATCTCTATTCTGAGCAAGGCGCTGCCTCTATATTGGCGCCTAGCGCCAATATAGAGGCATTATACGTGGGCTCTTTCCGCCCAGAATCGACCTTCAGCCTAAGGTCAGGATGCTGCAGCGCGAGCCGCCGAACCTGGCGTTCGCCGCGCTACCCTCCACCGCGACAGTCAGAGGTCGGCTCTGCGGACAAGGGGTGTGACCTGCCCCCCTTGGGTCCCTCGTTCATAACGAGAGTCTGCGGGTTTGAGATTGGTAGTCTGGGCAGTCTTTCT
>NZ_QNVX01000028.1:0-3457 GCF_003314725.1 Rhodovulum sp. BSW8 | reverse complement strand
TGAAACGGCTTTTCCTCATTCGTCTGCTCCTTCAGGTCGGGCAGACTCTACGCTACGGCGAGGGAACTTCCGGGGGGCAGGTCAGAACGCGAAGCTGAAACGCCTACTGGCGGATGCGATGCTGGACAACGTGGTTCTGAAGGATCTGTTGGGAAAACCCTGACGACACCGATGGCGCGGCGGGACGCGGTGCTGCGGGCGATGAAGGATCACCCGATCCGCGACACGCCCGTTTCGGCGATCACGACGCCCCTTGTGTCGGGTATCCATGACAAGGCGGCGGGCAAGATAGGCTGGCGGCGGGCAAACATGGTGCGCACCTTCCTGAGCCAAGTTTTTCGCTATGCCATTCCGCGCGGGCTGATCGACCGGGACTATGCGGCGGGCGTCATTCCCAAGCCGCGCCCGAAAGATCGGCCCTATGCCAACCGGCCCTGGACGGTCGAGGAGCGCGCCGTTGTGCTGGATCGGGCCGCGCCTCACGTCCGGGTGGCGGTCGCGCTGATTATGAACACGGGCCTTGATCCGTCCGACGCGCTCAAGCTGACCCGTCGCCAGATCGAAGGCAACACGATCTGGGGCGTCCGGGGCAAGACGGGGCATCAGGTCGCCATTCCTATCGGCCCGACGCTGCAAGCGGCTCTGGACGCTGCACCGGCCCACGACGCGGTGACGATCCTTGCCACGTCTCCCGGGAAGCCCTGGACCTACAACGGCTTTTCGACGGTTTGGCACCGCTTCAAGAAGAAGCTGGAAGCTGAGGAAGCCGTGCAACCCGGTCTGACCCTCAAGGGCCTGCGGCATACCGTGGCCACGACGCTGCGCGAGGCGGGGCTAGAGGAACGCCAGATTGCGGACCTGCTGGGGCAGAAAACCCCTTCGATGGCCCGCCACTATTCCCGGTCCGCCAACCTTGCGGACCGCAACCGGCTCACGATGGAAACACTCGAAAAGGAGAACGAACGCCGATCAAAAGTTGTCAAACCCTTCAAGAAAACTGTCAAACCCTGAGAGGCTCAAGAATGAATATCGAGCAATATCAAGCGTTTGAATGGTGCCCGGGGGCGGAATCGAACCACCGACACGAGGATTTTCAATCCACTGCTCTACCCCTGAGCTACCCGGGCGAGGGCGAAGCAATCGTGCTTCGGGTGGCAGGTGTTTAGGCGAGAGCAGCGGGGGTGTCCAGAGGATCCGATCCGTTTCCGAAGGATTTTTGTCGCACGCAGTCCTCTCTGCGCGTGGGATCTGTCCCGGCCGGACGGCAGGTCCTGTCCGTGTGAGGAGCACCAGATAGTTCTGCCTTTTTTGTCAGAGGATTTGCCTCTGCCGCGCAGGCCGGTGCCGTTTTCCCTACGAAAATCCATGCTGCCTCGATCCACGCCCATGTTGTGTTGATCTCTCCGCAGCCCTTTCCCCTGTCAAACCCGAGGATGGCCCATGAGCGCCCCTTTCTTCGTCCTGACGGGCGGCCCCGGTGCGGGCAAGACCAGCCTGATCGCCGAGCTTGCCCGCCGCGGCTTTCACACAATCCCCGAATCCGGCCGCGCGATCATTCGCGAGGAAATGCAGAGCGGCGGAGATGCCCTTCCCTGGGCCGACCTTGCTGCCTGCGCCGAACGGATGCTGGAGCGGGACCTGCGCGCCCACCGCGCCGCACGGGCACTCTCAGGCCCTGTGATCTTCGATCGCGGCATTCCTGACATCTTGGGATACCTGACGCTCTGCAACCTCCCCGTGCCGCCCCATGTGGCCACAGCGGCCAAGGCAGCCCGCCACAACCGTCGCGTCTTCCTGGCGCCCTACTGGGACGAGATCTTCACGCAGGACCCCGAGCGCAAGCAGAGCCAGACCGAGGCCGAAGCGACCTGCTCCGTTATGTTCGAGACTTACATCGCGTTCGGCTACGAGATCATCGAGTTGCCGCGCACGGATATCGCATGGCGCGCTGACTTTGTTTGTGAGCAGCTCGCTATCTAACAGTCATCTCCAGATGCCGCGGTTGAACTGCGGCATCGGACAATCCACACGGCTGAGGTGCCCCAGATCTCTTAGACACCTGCCTGGTTCAGTTTGTGCTGTCTGGTCTCATAGTCAATGGGCGACAGCATGCCGTTGTTCGTGTGCTTGCGCTTCGGGTTGTGGAACAGTTCGATGTATTTGAACATGTTTCGCCGGGCGTCGTTGCGGGTCGGATATGTGCGCCGCCTGATCCGCTCCCGCTTCAGCAACTGGAAGAAGCTTTCTGCAACGGCATTGTCGTGACAGTTTCCGCGCCGGCGCATGCTCGGTTCCAGATTGTGCCGATGTTGAAAGATCTGCCACTCGCGGCTGGTGAACTGCGCCGGGCACAAGACGATCATGATCGACGCGACGTATCTCAAGGCACACCGCACGGCATCGAGCCTGCGCGTCAAAAAGGGGGGCGTGGGCGCCTGATCGAACGGGCGGGATGAACACCAAGCTGCACGCCGTTGCCGATGCCAAAGGGCGACCGATCGGGTTCTTCATGTCGGCCGGGCAGGTCAGCGATTACACCGGCGCGGCGGCGCTGCTGGGCGAGCTTCCGAAAGCGGGCTGGCTGCTCGCCGATCGAGGTTATGATGCTGATTGGTTCAGAGAAGCGTTGAAAGACAAGGGGATAAAGGTCTGCATCCCCGGTCGAAAGTCCCGCAAGACGGCCGTGAAATACGACAAGCGCCGCTACAGGCGCCGCAACCGCATAGAGATCATGTTCGGCCGCCTCAAGGACTGGCGGCGCGTCGCCACACGATACGATCGGTGCCCGGACACGTTCTTCTCTGCGATCATGCTCGCCGCAACCGTCCAGTTCTGGCTATGATCAAAAACGAGTCCTGAGCCTAGGAAGCACTCTGATCGAGGTGAAACCTACGGACCGGAACTGTGTTTCTGGCGACTTCCGGCAGGTCCTGATGTATGGGATCTTGAAGTACGCCTCGTCAATCGAAGGCGAGCTGGACGTGTGGACTGATTGCCTGCTGCTGAATCCTCGCAGGAACTCCGCTTTCCTGGTGAATTTTGACAAGCTGCTTCGCTCTGCTTCCGCGAGTTCCGGTCGTGTCGAAGTATATGAATACCTGCGGTCCGTCTTCGGCCATGACTTGGAGAGGAGATAGGGTGTGACCAGCCCCCCGGAAGTTCCCTCGCCGTAGCGTAGAGTCTGCCCGACCTGAAGGAGCAGACGAATGAGGAAAAGCCGTTTCACCGAGGCGCAGATTATCGGGATGCTCAAGGAGCAGGAGGCGGGTTTGCCCACCTCGGAACTTTGCCGGAAGCATGGGTTGAGCCCGGCGACCTTCTACAAGCTCAAGGCCAGGTATGGCGGGATGGACCTGTCGGACGCCAAGCGGCTGAAGCGGCTCGAGGATGAGAACGCGAAGCTGAAGCGCCTGCTGGCGGATGCCATGCTGGACAACGTTGTTCTGAAGGATCTGCT
>NZ_QNVX01000027.1:171497-228300 GCF_003314725.1 Rhodovulum sp. BSW8 | reverse complement strand
GGCTCGGCCGGGGCTGCGGGGGCGGCGGCGGCGGCCGGGGCGGTCGCGCGCGGGGCGGCTGCGGGGGCCGTGGCCGGACGGGCAGTGGCAGGAGGGGCCGGGGCCGCCGGGGTTTCGGCCGCGCCGGTTTCGATCTCTTCCACCGTCACGTCATAGGCGGTGCCGTCCACGGTGATCCGCAGGCGCTTCATGGCTTGGGTCCTCTCATGATGTCCGGGGTCTCGCCGCCCAGCCGCGGCAGGGTCGGGCCCCATCCGGTGCGGATGCGATGGGCGGCGAAGGTCTCGATCCGGCCTTCCAGCGGCCAGCCATCGACAAGATGGGCGGGGGCGGCGACGCGGGTGATGCGATGGCCGGGCCCGAGGGTTTCGGCCACCGCCGCCGCGATGGCCGCGAGGTGATGGGGGGGCACGCCCGGCGCGACGGGCGGCTCTGGCGCCACAACGGGCCTCTCGGCCTTGCGCGCGGCCAGGATGAAGGCCCGCCCGATCAGCGCGCAGGCGCCCCAAAGCGAGGCCAGGACCAGCAGCACCACCGCAAAGCCGGTTCCGATCAGGGACAGGTTTTCCAGCATGATCGGACCTAAAGCGGGATGTTGCCGTGTTTCTTGGGCGGCCGGGTCTCGCGTTTCGACAACAGCCCGCGCAGGGTCAGCGCGATGGCGCTGCGGGTCTGGCGCGGCTGGACGATATCCGACACGAAGAGCCGCCCGGCCGACAGATAGGGCGAGGCGAATTCGGCGCGGTATTCGGCGGCCAGCTCGCGGGCGCGCGCGGCGCGGTCCTCGGCCTCGGCCAGATCCTTGCGGTAGAGGATGTTGACCGCGCCCTCGGCCCCCATCACCGCGATCTCGGCGGTGGGCCAGGCGATCACCCGGTCGGCCCCCATGTCCTGGCTGCACATCGCCAGATAGGCGCCGCCATAGGCCTTGCGCATGATGACGGTGATCTTCGGCACCGTCGCCGAGGCATAGGCGAACAGCATCTTGGCGCCATGCCGGATGATGCCACGCCGCTCCTCGGCGACGCCCGGCAGAAAGCCCGGCACGTCGACCAGCGTCACCAGCGGAATGTTGAAGACGTTGCAAAGCCGCACGAAACGCGCGCCCTTGTCCGAGGCGTCGATGTCAAGCGCGCCCGCCTTGACCATGGGCTGGTTGGCGACAAAGCCCACCACCACGCCGCCGATCCGGCCGAAGCCTACCACGATATTGGCGGCAAAGCCTGCCATCACCTCGAGGAAATCGTCCTCGTCGGCGAGCCGCGCGATCACCT
Source organism: Rhodovulum sp. BSW8 (assembly GCF_003314725.1). Lineage (NCBI taxonomy): Bacteria > Pseudomonadati > Pseudomonadota > Alphaproteobacteria > Rhodobacterales > Paracoccaceae > Rhodovulum > Rhodovulum sp. BSW8. The sequence continues at coordinate 227,026 of NZ_QNVX01000027.1, read as the reverse complement.
CGCGCACGTCATAGGCCGATTTCGGGTCTTCGGGGATCAGCGCGTCAAGCGCGGGGTCGTCCTCGACCGTCAGGTCCGGCTCGATCCGGTGCGGCGGGTCCATCATGTTGTTCGAAGGCAGGAAGGACAAGAGCCGGTGGACCAGCGCCACCGCATGGGCGTCGTCCTCGGCGATGAAATGGATGTTGCCCGCGACCGAGGCATGGGCCTCGGCCGAGCCGATCTCGTCCATGGTCGTGGCCTGTCCGGTGACCGCGCGGATCACCTCGGGGCCGCAGATGAACATCTGGGCATGTTCGCGCGTCATGATCACGAAATCGGTCAGGGCGGGGCTGTAGGCCGCGCCGCCCGCGCAGGGTCCGGCAATGACCGAGATCTGCGGCACCACGCCCGACAGCTGCACGTTGCGGTAGAAGACCTGGCCATAGGCCGAAAGCGCGCCCACGCCCTCCTGGATCCGCGCGCCGCCGGAATCGTTGAAGCCCACGACCGGCACGCCCGCCTTCAGCGCATGGTCCAGAACGAGGCAGATCTTGCGCGAATGCATCTCGCCCAGCGTGCCGCCCACGACGCCGAAATCCTGGCTGAAGGCCGCGACCGGGCGGCCGTCGACAAAGCCCGTGCCGGTGATGACGCCATCGGCCGGGATCGACTTCTTCTCCATGCCGAAATGGCGGGTGGCGTGCTGGGCGTGCAGCCCGGTTTCCTGGAACGTCCCGGGAGAATAGAGCGCCTCGATCCGTTCGCGCGCGGTCAGCCGTCCCTTGGCGTGACGATCCTCGGCCTTGGCAGGCCCGCCGCCCTCCATCGCGGCCGCGCGCCGCTTGTCCAGTTCATCCGCAAGGGATCGGGAAATCGCCATGGCACCCTTCCGCTTCGGGGCCGTGCCGGGGACCGGCGCGGCCTGTTTCAGGACCGCGGCCCGGCCCTCCTGCCGGGTATACCGGAAGGTCTTCCGGCACGCCACAGGCGACCGGACGGAAGGCGGGCGCGGGGCAGGCGGCGTGGGGTCGCCCCCCGAACCCCCGGATAAAAGCCCAAAATCGGGGCAGATGCCCCCGCATTGGGCGCCGACCCCCGCCGTGACGGCGGGATTTCGCCCCGGCGGTTGAAGAATGGCCGAGCGTCCCTAGGGTTTAGGACATGCTTTCCGATATCCAATCCCGAACGGGGCCCGTCGCCCCGCAGGACGTCTTGCACCGGATCGCGTCGGGCACCTTCGGCGATCCGTTCGCCGTTCTGGGCCCGCATGCCGTTGCCGGCGTCCGCCATGTCACCGCCCTGATCCCCGGGGCCGAAACCGTCGAGGCGCTGGCCGACCCGGGCGGTGCCCACCTGTTGTCCCCGGTGCCGGGCTGCGCCGGTCTTTTCACGGGGCCGGTACCGGGTGAGGGCGCCTACCGGCTGCGCGCCGCTGCCAAAGGCACGGTCTGGGAGACCGACGATCCCTACCGCTTCGGCCCGGTTCTGGGCGCGCTCGACGAGCATCTGATCGGGCGGGGCGACCATCACCGGCTTTGGGAGGCGCTGGGCGCCCATGCGATGACCCATGAGGGCGTGGCGGGCACCCATTTCGCGGTCTGGGCGCCCAATGCCCGCCGCGTCTCGGTGGTGGGGCCGTTCAACCAGTGGGACGGGCGGCGCCATGTGATGCGCCGCCGCGGGGTCAGCGGTGTCTGGGAAATCTTCCTGCCGGGCATCGGTGAGAACGCCAGCTACAAGTACGAAATTCTGGGGCCGGACGGGGCATTGCAGCCGCTGAAGGCCGACCCCGTGGGGTTCGGGTCCGAACATCCGCCCGCCAATGCCTCGGTCGTGCACGATCTGCGCGGCTATGGCTGGTCGGACGACGCCTGGATGCAGGACCGCGCGGGCCGCAATGCCCGCAGCGCGCCGATCTCGATCTACGAGGTGCATCTGGCCTCGTGGAAGCGCCGCGCCGATGGCCGCGAGATTTCCTATGTCGAGGCGGCCGAGGAACTGGTGGATTACGTCGCCGCGATGGGGTTCACCCATATCGAGCTGATGCCGGTCAGCGAATATCCGTTCGACGGGTCCTGGGGCTATCAGCCGGTCGGGCTGTTCGCGCCCACCGTGCGCCACGGGCCGCCGCACGAATTCCGCGATCTGGTCGATGCGGCGCACAGGAAGGGGCTGGGCGTGATCCTCGACTGGGTCGCCGCGCATTTCCCGGTCGATGCGCATGGGCTGGGCCGGTTCGACGGCACCGCGCTTTACGAATATGCCGACCCGCGCGAGGGGTTCCATCAGGACTGGAACACGCTGATCTACAATTTCGGCCGGACCGAAGTCGCCAACTACCTGATCGCGAACGCGCTTTACTGGCTGGAGGAATACCATATCGACGGGCTGAGGGCCGATGCCGTCGCCTCGATGCTGTATCGCGACTATTCGCGGAAAGATGGCGAATGGGTCCCGAACAAGGATGGCGGGCGCGAGAATTACGAAGCCATCGCGCTGTTGCAGCAGATGAACACGCTGGCCTACGGCACCCATCCCGGCACGCTGACCGCGGCCGAGGAAAGCACGGCCTATCCCGGCGTGACCCGGCCTGTCGATCAGGGGGGCCTGGGCTTTGGCTACAAGTGGAACATGGGCTGGATGCACGACACGCTGGGCTACATGGCCGAGGACCCGGTGCATCGGCGCCATCACCACAACAAGATGACCTTCGGGCTGACCTACGCGTTTTCCGAGAATTTCATCCTGCCGATCAGCCATGACGAGGTGGTCTACGGCAAGGGCTCGATGCTGACCAAGATGCCCGGCGACCGCGCGGAGCAATTCGCCAATCTGCGCGCCTTCTACGGGTTCATGTGGGCGCAGCCGGGCAAGAAGCTGCTGTTCATGGGGCAGGACTTCGCCCAGGAGGCCGAATGGGCCTATGCGGGCAGTCTCGACTGGGCGGCGCTGGAACGGCCCGACCATGCCGGGATGCAGCGGCTGGTGCGCGATCTGAACACGCTTTACCGGGGCACGCCCGCGCTCCATGCGCTGGATTTCAGCCCCGAGGGGTTCCAGTGGATCGAGGCCGACGATGCCGACCGCTCGGTCTATGCCTGGCTCCGGCGCGGCGGGCCTCAGGACCCGAACGCGGTCGTTGTCTGCAACTTCTCGCCGGTCGAGCAACCGGCCTACCGGCTGGGCCTGCCTGCGCCCGGGCGCTGGCGCGAGGCGCTGAACACCGATGCCGGGATCTATGGCGGGCAGGGGCGCGGCAACATGGGCGGCGTCACCGCCGAGGCCCGGCCCTGTCACGGACAGGCAGCCAGCGCCCGGCTTTGCCTGCCGCCGCTTTCGACCGTCATCCTCGTGCACGAGCCGGGCGCATGAGGGACGATGCCACAGACTGCGACGGCCCGATCGACAGCCCCTTCGACGGAAAGGACGACCACGTGGCCCTGAGGGACCGGATCGAATTCGACGAGGCCGCCGCGCGGGCGGAAGCCGAGGCCGCGACCCATGCGCTGACCACGGCCGAGACCGCCTTCGAGGCGCAATGCCGGATCGCCCGCCGGCTGGGCGGCCGGGTCGAGGAAGGGCGCGCCTGTTTCGGCTTCTGGACGCCCGAATTGCAGGATGCGCGGGTGCCCTCGGGCGACATCTTCCTCGAAGTGCTGACCCCGGTCGAGCCCCTGGACCTGACCCGGGCGCATCAGGATGTGCGCTTCGAACGCGCCTGGGTGCCGGTCATTCGCGAGGATGCGCATTGCTTCACCGCCGTCACCGGCATGCGCGCGGGCACGCGCGAGGTTTTGGGCGATTTCTATGCGCTGGCCTGGCGCGATGCCGAGGGCGGCTGGCACCGCATCCTCGACCCGCTGGCGATGTCGCTGCCCTTCGGCGCCATGGCCCCGGCCGAGTTGTACGATGTCGAGGCGATGCTGGCGGCGCGGGGCGATGCCGAGTATTTCCGGGCCTTCGCGGGCGAGGCGCCGCACAAGTTCGGCCCGCCCGCGAACATCCTGCAGGTCCATGTGCCGACCGCGACGGCGGGGGGCACGCTGGCGAGCCTGACCCGCCATTACCATCGCCTCGCGGAACGCGTCGCGCGCGAGCTGCCGTTGGAACCCGCGGACAAGCTGTTCCTTGGCTATGACGCCGTGCAGCTTTTGCCGGTGGAACCGACGACGGTGCATGAGGCGGGGCCCGATTTCTGGCAGGAGGTCGGTGGCGACGAAGACGGCGTGACGGTTTCGCTTTTGCGCCCCGATACGACGAACTGGGGCTATGACATCGTCATTTCCGGCATGGCCACGGTCAATCCGGTGCTGCTGGAAACCGGCCGCCCCGACGAGCTGGTCGATTTCGCGGCCGAGCTGCACAACTTCCCCGGCTCGCCGAAAAAGCTGATCCTCGATGTGGTCTTCGGCCATGCCGACAATCAGGGGCTTCTGGCGCTGAACAGCCATTTCTTCGCCGGGCCGAACATGTATGGCCAGAACCTCGACTATCCGAATCCGGCGGTGCGGGCGATCTTGCTGGAAATGCAGCGGCGCAAGGTGAATTTCGGTGCCGACGGGGTGCGGGTCGACGGGGCGCAGGACTTCAAGTGGTGGGATACCGCGACCCAGACCATGCGCCATGACGACGACTATCTGCAATCCATGGCCGATCTGGTGCAGGAGGCGGCAGGCACCCGCTACCGGCCCTGGTTCATCTTCGAGGACGGGCGCCCCTGGCCCGAGGAAGACTGGGAACTGTCCTCGGATTACCGCGCGGTGATCGAGGCGCAGACCGATGACGACGTGTTCCAGTGGGGGCCGCTGACCTTCGCCCATAACACGCCCTTTCTCTACACCTTCTGGATGTCGAAGTTCTGGCGCATCCGCGAGATCCTCGAGGTCGGCGCCAACTGGATTTCCGGCACCTCGAACCATGACACGCTCAGGCGCGGCACCCAGGTCAGCCCCAAGCTGAACGTCAATACAAGGCTGGGCCGCACCCGGATGGAGATCCTCGACAAGGCCTATGACAACCCGGCCAACCATGTGCTGACCTATGTCGCATTGCCCGGTGTGCCGATGGATTTCCTCAATGCCATGGCGCGGGCCTCCTGGGGCTTCATCCGCAACCAGGACGACCGCTATGGCGTCAAGGTCGTGGCCGAAGAGGCGATCAGCCTGAAATGGCAGGTCGACGAATACAGCTATTCGGTGCCCGCCAATTTCCGCCGCCTGAAAGAGATGGGCTTCGAGACCCGGGCCGATCTGGTGCGGTTCTTCGAATTCCTGCCCGCGCTGGTCGAGGTCACCGAATACGATCTCGATGAAATCGCCCGGCTGCTGAACAAGGCCGAACCGCCGCTGGCCGGCCCCGAGGTCTATACCGTGGCCGCGCTCAAGCACATGGCGCGGGCCTGGATGGACGACATGCACGAATATTGCAACGTGTCGAACTCGCTGCCGACGCTCGATGCCGATCAGGCGGCCTTCTGTCTGTCGCTGCGCGGGTTCCGCCGCAAGCGGCCCTGGCTGGCCGCGAATTACGGGCCGCGCGACCGGTTCGACTATCAGCGGCCGATTGCCGGGCGGACGCTCTTCACCGCGCTCCGGCACGGGCCCGAGGGCGAACAGATCTTCGCGGTCATGCATATGGAGGGCAAGCCCACGGCCGAGATCGACCCGCTGAGCCTGCCGGTGCCGGGGATCGAGGGCGCGGGCTGGGAACTGGCCCTGCGCACGCCCTCGATCGGGGCCGATTATCTGGGCGGGCCGATCACGCTGACCGATTCCATGGCGCTGGTCTTCTCGCGGCGGGTGCCGGGCTAGCGGCCCCGCCTGCGGGCGACCCCGCCGCGTTGCCCGGGGCGCCCGGCGGTCGAGCGGCCCTTGGCCCGGGTCGAGGCCTCGACCGCCTCTTCGACGGCCGATTGCCGCGCCAGCGGATCGTCGGCGATGGCCAGATCGACCGCCTCGAGCCGCTTGATCTCGTCGCGCAGCCGCGCGGCCTCTTCGAATTCAAGGTTCTCGGCGGCCTTGCGCATGCTGGCCCGAAGCCCGTCCAGATGGGCCTCGAGATTGCCGCCATGCATCGGCTTGTCGACCGTCGCGGTGACGCGGGACATGTCGGTATCGCCCTGATAAAGCCCGGCCAGAATGTCCTCGACATTCTTCTTCACCGTCGCGGGGGTGATGCCGTGTTCGGTATTATAGGCGATCTGCTTCTCGCGCCGCCGCTCGGTCTCGCGCAGCGCGCGTTCCATCGACCCGGTGATGCGGTCGGCATACATGATGACCCGCCCTTCGGCATTCCGCGCCGCCCGGCCGATGGTCTGGATCAGCGAGGTTTCCGAGCGCAGGAACCCTTCCTTGTCGGCATCGAGGATTGCGACCAGGCCGCATTCGGGAATATCCAGACCCTCGCGCAGCAGGTTGATGCCGACCAGCACGTCGAAGGCGCCAAGGCGCAGGTCGCGCAGGATCTCGATCCGCTCGATGGTGTCGATGTCGGAATGCATGTAGCGCACCCGGATGCCCTGTTCGTGCAGGTATTCGGTCAGATCCTCGGCCATCCGCTTGGTCAGCGTGGTGCAGAGCGTGCGGAAGCCCTTGGCCGCGACCTTGCGGACCTCGTCCAGCAGGTCGTCGACCTGCATCTCGACCGGACGGATCTCGACCTGCGGGTCCAGAAGCCCGGTCGGCCGGATCACCTGTTCGGTGAAGACCCCGCCGGTCTGGTCCAATTCCCAGGCGCTGGGCGTGGCCGAGACAAAGACCGATTGCGGCCGCATCGCGTCCCATTCCTCGAATTTCAGCGGGCGGTTGTCCATGCAGGAGGGCAGGCGGAAGCCATGTTCGGCCAGCGTGAACTTGCGCCGGTAGTCGCCCCTGTACATGCCGCCGATCTGCGGCACGGTGACGTGGGATTCGTCGGCGAAGACGATGGCATTGTCGGGAATGAACTCGAACAGCGTCGGCGGCGGCTCGCCCGGGGCACGGCCCGTGAGGTAGCGCGAATAGTTCTCGATGCCGTTGCAGACGCCGGTCGCCTCCAGCATCTCGATGTCGAAATTGGTGCGCTGTTCCAGCCGCTGGGCCTCCAGCAGCTTGCCCTCCTGCACCAGCTGGTCAAGCCGCTGGCGCAGCTCTTTCTTGATGCTCTGCACCGCCTGCTGCATCGTCGGCTTGGGCGTGACGTAGTGGGAATTCGCATAGACCCGGATGCGGTCGAAGCTATTGGTCTTCTGCCCGGTCAGCGGGTCGAATTCGGTGATCGATTCCAGTTCCTCGCCAAAGAACGACATCCGCCACGCCCGGTCTTCGAGGTGGGCGGGCCAGAGTTCCAGCACATCGCCCCGGACCCGGAAGCTGCCGCGCTGAAAGCCCTGATCGTTGCGGCGGTATTGCTGCGCCACCAGATCGGCGATCACCTTGCGCTGGTCGTAATCGGCCCCGACCATCAGATCCTGAGTCATCGCGCCATAGGTTTCGACCGACCCGATGCCGTAGATGCACGAGACCGAGGCCACGATGATGACGTCGTCGCGTTCCAGCAGCGCCCGGGTGGCCGAGTGGCGCATCCGGTCGATCTGCTCGTTGATCTGGGATTCCTTCTCGATATAGGTATCCGAGCGCGGCACATAGGCCTCGGGCTGGTAGTAGTCGTAATAGCTGACGAAATACTCGACCGCGTTTTCGGGAAAGAAGCCCTTGAACTCGCCGTAAAGCTGGGCCGCCAGCGTCTTGTTGGGGGCCAGGACGATGGCCGGGCGCTGGGTCTCCTCGATCACCTTGGCCATGGTGAAGGTCTTGCCGGTGCCGGTCGCGCCCAGCAGCACCTGATCGCGGTCGCCCTGAAGCACCCCGCCCGCCAGTTCGGCGATGGCGGTGGGCTGGTCGCCCGCGGGGGCGAAGTCCGAATGCATCACGAAGCGCTTGCCGCCTTCCAGCTTTTCGCGCGGACGGATCTCGGCGGCGGGGGCGTCAAGCGCATGGGGCTCGGTCGAATAGGGCATGGCGGCGATTCCCGGGAACTGGCTTCCCAGATTTGTCCCGGGCCGGGCGGGGATCAAGGGGGCAGGGCGGTATCCTGCGGTATGCAGGCTCTTGCAAGGCGCCGTCCGAGCCCCCATAACAGCAACGAAGAGAGAACCCGGAAGGGAGACATGCCGATGCGTGCCCGCATTTATCAGCCCGCCAAGACCGCGATGCAGTCGGGTCAGGCCAAAACCCATCACTGGGTGCTGGATTTCGGCCCGCAAAGCCCGCGCGAGCTCGATCCGCTGATGGGCTGGACCAGTTCGGACGACACCCAGTCGCAGGTGCGCCTGCGCTTCGAGACCCGCGGGGCCGCCGAGGATTACGCCCGCCGCCATGGCATCGACGCGGTGGTGCTGCGCCCGAAGAAGCGTGCGCCGAATGTCCGGCCGATGGGCTATTCCGAGAATTTCGCGGTCAACCGCCGCGGCGCCTGGACCCACTGAGGCCGCAAGGGCTTTCGGGATCTTGCATCGGGCCGTCTCGGCGAACGGCACTGCGGTTGCCCGTTGAATGCCTGGCGTCCGATACAACGCCTCTTTGTCCGAAGGCGCCGCGGACCGGCGGATCGCCGAGCGGCGCAGCGGGCGGCTGCCGCGTCGGACCGCACAGATCCCGGGGTCTCTGTCCGCTGGAAGCCCCCGGGGGAAGCCGAGCCATCCGGGGCGCCGGGCCGCCGGGGGGGGGCGCTGGGCCTCGCAGGGGCTCCCGACGCATCGACCCCTTTCCGTCGCGCCTTCGGCCGACCGGCGAACCTGCCGGAACCGACCGTTTCCGCCGGTGCCGGCCTAAAGGGTCTTCAGGTTCACCCGGGCCGACAGCTCGGCATGGCTTTCCTTGCGCTCCGAGTAGCGGTCGGCCAGATGGCCGCGGATGTCGCGCGTCAGAAGCGTGAATTTCATCAGTTCCTCCATCACGTCGACGATGCGGTCGTAATAGGGCGACGGCTTCATCCGTCCGGCCTCATCGAATTCGGCCCAGGCCCTGGCGATGGAGGACTGGTTGGGGATGGTCAGCAGGCGCATCCAACGCCCGAGCACGCGCAGCTGATTGACCGTGTTGAAGCTTTGCGAGCCGCCGGAAACCTGCATCACCGCCAGCGTCTTGCCCTGGGTCGGGCGCACCGAGCCCAGCGACAGCGGAATCCAGTCGATCTGCGCCTTCATGATGGCGGTCATGGCGCCATGGCGTTCGGGCGAGGACCAGACCATGCCCTCGCACCACTCGACCAGGGCGCGCAGCTCTGCGACCTTCGGATGGTCGGCCTCGACGCTGTCGGGCAAGGGCAGGTCGCGCGGGTCGAAGACCCGGATCTCGGCCCCGAAACGTTCGAGAATGCGCGCGGCCTCCTCGGCGGCGAGGCGCGAGTAGCTGCGCTCGCGCAGCGAGCCATAAAGGATCAGGATGCGCGGCGCATGGGAGCTGCGCCTGGCCGGGACCAGCGCGTCGGGATCGGGCAGGCGCAACAGCGCGTCAACGAGGTTCGGCGTTTCAGGCATGCCGGTCGTCTTTGGTCCTGAGGATGGTGTCTCGGTCCTGTCTGTCATGCGGCCCGGCAGGCGGCCCGTCCAGCGGATTTGCAACGTCCCGACGGCAAGCCGGGGCCGTGCCCGCCTTGGCATCCGAGCCGCGGCCGGGACCGCCGCCGTCGGCGCGGCGGCGGGCAGGGCATGTCGGCCCCGGGGCGTCTTTCGGGGCGTTTCAGGCGTTTGGGGGCAGACCTGCGACGCCTGCGGCACGGTCAGGCGGCGTGCAGAGAGGGCGGCCGCGATCAGGGGGCGGGCCGCGGCGGCCGCACCGGCGGCGGGGTTTGTCTCATGGCCGAGATGCGCGGTGACGGTGGCGCCGTCTTTCAGAAGCGGCAGCGGCCGCGCCGAGGCGACCGGATCGGCGGCCCCCGTCACCCCGGCCTGTCCGATCCCGGCCGTTGACCCCGAACCGAAAAGACCCCGCCACCCGTTTGTGCCGGTGCGTGTCGGGCCGCCGCGCGCACCAATGGGCCAGGCGCGCCCGCGCGATCCGCGCGGTGGCGCCGGGAGAGCGGCCCGGATCCTGCACGCTTTCGACCGCGTGGCTCGGCGTGCGGCTTGCGGCCGCGGATCTGCGCTGCCAGCGCCTTGAACGACTTGCGGACCTGGGGCACGCCGACGCCGCGCGGCGTGGCCGCGCGCGGCCGGGGCATTCATGACGCCCGTTCATGGGGAAAAGGAAGGATCCGGGCGTTCCAGGGCGACTTGCGGGCGCTATCTGTTGGCCGGACCGTCCGGGGCCGCGCCCCGGGGCCGACCACCGGATGAAGGGGAAACTCATGCAGAAGCGAACGCTTGGACAGGGGCTGGAAGTATCGGCCCTCGCGCTTGGCGCGATGGGATATGGCAAGAGCCGCGAGATCGAGGATCGCGACCAGATGATCGCGCTGCTGCGGGCGGCGGTCGAGCGCGGCATGGACTTCTTCGACACCGCCGAGGTCTACGGGCCCTGGACCAACGAGGACATGGTCGGCGAGGCGTTCCGGGGCATGCGCGACAAGGTCAAGATCGCGACCAAGTTCGGCTGGGATATCGACCAGCGAACCGGCGAGCATCGCGGCGGCGTCAACAGCAAGCCCGCGCAGATCCGGTCGTCGGTCGAGGGCAGCCTGCGCCGCCTGGGCACCGATTACATCGACCTCTGCTACCAGCACCGGGTCGATCCCGAGGTGCCGATGGAGGATGTGGCGGGCGTCGTGAAGGACCTGATCGCCGAGGGCAAGGTGCGCTGGTTCGGTCTGTCCGAGGCCGGGGCGGGCTCGATCCGCAAGGCCCATGCGGTGCAGCCGGTGGCGGCGCTGCAAAGCGAATACTCGCTCTGGACCCGCGAGCCCGAGGCCGGGATCCTGCCGGTCCTGGAAGAGCTGGGGATCGGGCTCGTGCCGTTCTCGCCGCTGGGCCGGGGGTTTCTGACCGGCAAGATCGACCCGTCCGCCAGCTTTGCCGAGACTGACATGCGGGCGAAGATGCCGCGGTTCCAAGCCGAGGCCCGCGCGGCGAACATGCGGCTCGTCGAGCTGATTTCGGGGATCGGCGCGCGCCACGGCGCGACGCCCGCCCAGGTTGCCCTGGCCTGGCTGCTGGCGCGCAAGCCCTGGATCGTGCCGCTCTTCGGCACCCGGCGTCTGGAGCGGTTCGAGGAAAACTGCGGCGCGCTCGACCTTGCCCTGACCGAGGCCGACATGGCCGAGATCGAGGCCGCCGGGTTCCAACCGCAGGGCAATCGCTATCCCGAGGCCTTTATGAAGCTCTCGGGGCTCTGACAGGGGCCTTGCGGCGGATGCGCGGCATGCCTGGTGCCGCGACCGCCGGGGACCGACCGCTCCGTCCTGCGCCGGGCTTTGGGGACGGGGCTGCAGTCGGGCGGGCAGGGCCTCGCCTGTCGGTCCGCGGGCACAGCAGGCCCGGCATCGGCGACAGGGACGGCCGGCGCATTGCGCGGGCGGCCGAGTATATCGGCCATGTCCCGGGGGCATCCTTGCGGCAGGCGGACCCGCCGCAAGCCCCCCCCCGTGCCGGGCCATCGTTCGGAAAGGGGGGGGGGCGGGCGCCGATCAGGCGCGGCCCGAGAAGGTGTCCTTCTTCACGATGGCATGGCACGATGGCATGGGCGCCCCAGTTGCGGTCTGCCACCGGCGTGATCCCGAAATCGACGCCGACCGACATCGGCGAATGCGCGTCGTCCTCGGTCAGGCCCTTCGTCGTCGTCAGGAACCTGCGCGTCTTCGCGAACGCATCCCGCATCGCGTCATCGACCGAGGGTTTCCCGTAGATGTCGGCCTGCGCGGTCGCGCCGAGCGCGCCCAGGTGGTTCGGTCCCGAGAAACCTTGCACCACCCATTCGACCCGGGTTTCGAGCATCGGGCGATCCATCTCTTGCAGGGGCGTCCCGGCGAGGTCGGCCTTCTTGTGCAGGATCGACTGGAAGGTCCCCGCCAGCGAACATTCGATGGCGGTGCCGCAAAGCTCGCTGTCGCCCTGCGAGGCATGGGGGTCGCCGACCGACACCAGCGCGCCCTCGACCGAGACCGGGGAATACATGATCGCGCCCTTGCCGATGGGCCATTTGTCGACATTGCCGCCGGTATGGCTGGGCGGCACCGAGTCGACGAAATCGGCCTCGGCCGGGGCCACGCCGAGCGTGCCGAAATACGGCCGGATCGGAATGCGGATGCCTTTCAGGACGTTGAAAGTGAAGTCGGTCAGCGCATGGTCGACCGGCCCGCCTGGATAGTCGATGGTCGGACGGGTGACGCGGAACGGGTCGGTCTGGGGACCCCATCTGAAATTGCAGACCGCCTTGGCCCGGCTTTTGTCGCCGGTGGCATCGACCCGATAGATCGTGATGACCTCGCGTTTCGAGCCGCCCGGCATGTCGTTGTAATGATAGCCCCACCAGGCGGCCGCGTTCGACCCGAAGCTCTTGCCCGCGAAATCCGGATTGGCGCCGGGACGCGGCACGCAATCGAGGATGCGGAGCTCGAGAACGTCGCCCGGCTTGGCGCCCCGCCCATGGACCGGGCCGGTAAGGATATGCACGCCCCGACCGTCGCCGGACCCCACCTTGCAGACCGCCGGATCGGTCGATCCCGCGCCCCGGCGGTCGACGCCCTTCCTGTCCGTCGTCCAGAGATAGACGCTTTCCGCGCCCTCATCGCCCTGAACCATGCGTTCCAGGTCGTCGGCCGCGGGATGGGTCAGCGTCTCGATGGTCACGATGCCGGCGCTGTCGATCTCGACCCGGGGCGTCAGCGTCGTGCTGAAACATCCCCAGCGGACCGTATCGGCATTGGCCGGAAGATGGCGATAGGAGGGGGGCGCGGGCACCTTTCCGGCACTCGTCTGCGCCAGCGCGAGCGTCACCAGCGAAAGCCCGCCGGTCGCCTTCGCCGGTCGCCCCCGCCGCGATCGGCCCGCGCGCGCCGAACAGGCCTGCGCCCAGCAGCCCGCGCCGTCCGGGGGTGATCTCTTCCTTGAACTGCCGGAAATGCGCCTTGAAATCGGGGCAGGTCACATCGGCTCCACGACACATGATCGTCTCTCCTGTTGGGGAATGTCTGGCGCGGGCAGGCTCGGTTGGCGGCGGCGGCCCGGTTTTGGCAAGCGCGCCCGGCCGGGGGCAGGGCGCCCGGGCCTTCCGCTCCGGGCGGCGGAAAGCCGCGCCATCGCAGCAGGCATGCGCCCGGCCGATCGGATCGTGAAACGCGCCTGCCGGGCCGTGCCGGGCGCCGCCGGCCGTCGCGGGGCCTGACCCGCGCATTCGTGAAGGCGACCCGCATGAACCCCCGCAAACCCGGTACGATGGACGTCTCGAAGATCGGCTTCGGCACGATCAGCTTGGCCTCGACCGATGGCGCGGCGCCTTCGATCTTGGGTGGACGCATTTCGACACCGCCGAAGTTTACGGACCCTGTCCCGCGCGCCGCCCCCCCCGCGAGCCGCTCTCTTCAATGGGCGGGCCTCTGCGATCCGGCCCGCCTTCCGGCATGTGGCTCGGGAAGGAGGGGCGCTGCTGCGGGGCGGCGATCATGCCTTTCCGGCAAGATCCGCCCTGGCTCTGGTGATGCCATGGCGATGCCCTGGCGATGCCCTGCGTGACCGCGTCGGCGACGGCCCGGACGCGGCCAGATCGGCGTGCGAAACCGGCAAAAGCGGCCTTTCCATCTTCGTTCCGTCCGGCAGAGGCGGGGCCAGCACGCGCAATCCGGGCCGCCGTGCCAGGAAATGCGGCAGCACGCCGGTCCCCGTTCCGTCCCTGACCGCCGCGACCTGCGCCTCGAGAGTGCCGAGCATCAGCCGTCCGTCGCCGCCGGACGCCCGCGCCCAGCTTTGCGGCCGACGAAGGGCCGCGCCCCGATCGGTCAGATCGAGCCCCTGCCGATGCCGCAAGAAAGGCGGCACCTCCATCACCTGTTCCATCCGCTCGATCCGCCGGGACATCGCGACCCCGCCAAGGCCCAGTTGCCGCGCGGCGCCCGACAACGTGCCCTCGCGCGCCAGCGCCAGAAACAGGCGGACATCGTCCCGGTTCAGCCGATCCATGTGCTTTCCGTTTCTGGAAATCGGGTCGGCAGATCTTGCTGTATCCTGGATCGAAATGGAATGGCCGAGCGTCCGCGACATGGAACGGAGCCTGTCGATGACCGACATCGCCAGCTTTTTCCGTCCTCGGGCCGATCGCCGCGCCCTTGGGCTGGGCGCCATGGCCGGGCTTTTCCGGGGCTCGAATTTCGAGGCGATGCGGATCGCTCTCGGGACCTTGCCGCCCTGGACGGCGGTCGCGGGGCGCATTGCCATCGCAGCCTCTGCGACACTGGTCTGGATGTGGCCTGCGGATGGCCCGGGGCTGCGGGCGCTGCGCCGGAACCGGAGGGCGCTGGCCGGGCTCGACCCTGGCCGTCGCCTTCTGGCAGATCGGCATCCGCGTGCGGGGCCCGGGCGCGACATCGGTGCTCTTCAACCTCGTGCCGGTGGCCGCGCTGCTGATCGTCGCGGGCTTCGGACGCATGCCGGCCGTCCCGCAGCTTCTCGGCGTGGCGATCGCTGTCGGAGGGGTGATCTGGGCCAGCCGGGGCGCGCGGCGCTGAGGCGACGGATGGCGGCGGTCGGATCTGGCGCCCGCCGCATCTCATCGGGGGCCGCGCCGGGTCATATGGGGCTTTGCCTCGATGTTTCCCGCGATTGCGACGGTCTTTGGCGGCCCCTCATGTCACGCCATTGCCGTTTGCCCGCGCCGCGTCGCGTCGCGGACCGGGGCGCGAAATGCCGTGACGCCCGCAGAAGGGAGCGCCTGCCGGGACAGTACAGGCCGAAACGGGGTTCAGTCGTCCGGCAGGCGAAGCATCCGGCCTGCGGCGACACCCCCGGCGACGTCCTGCCGGATGAAGACCCCTATGCCCGCGCCGTCCGGTACGGCAGTCCGGGCGATTGCGGTCCGGTCGAGGGGCCGCCGCCCCCTGGCAGCGCGTTGCGCGGTCTCGCCATCACGCCCGGGCGTCTGGCGGAAGAGCGCCCCGTTCGGCAAGCGCGCGCGGACAGGCGTGAGGCGGCAGATCGGCCGGGGTCGGCGGCACCGCACGACGCGCGACCCATCCGGGCGCGGCCACAACCGCATGGCGCTGCGGCGTCCTGCCGCCGCCGAATGGCGCCGATCCCAGACGGGTCGGCATCCCCTCGGTCGGGACGGCATTGCCGCCCCGGAGGCCGCGCGGACCGCCTGTGACCGCGCGGTGGCGGCCGTCGGGCACGACAGGGCACGCACCCCGGACTGCCCGGACCGGACAGGCCGCCCTATCCCGGGGACTGAGCGCGGGTCTTCGGCCTTCGAAAGCGGGGCCGGGCAGCGCCGGGGTCCGGCCTCGATCTGCGGCGCGAGGATCGCGGGCAGGGATCCTTCCTTGGCGCCTCACAGCACCGAGATGAAGCGGGCGGCGGCCTCGACGCCGTCGATCACCGGCACCGGCAGCCGGGTGCGCAGATGTCCGGTGACCCGGGCCATCCCGGCACAGCCGAGGATCACCGCGTCGATGCCATCCTCGGCGACCGCGCGTTCGGCCTCTTCGGCGACGCGGGCGCAGGCGGCCTCGGTGTCTTCTTCCAGCGCCAGAACCGGCACGTTGCTGGCCCGCACCCGGCCCAGATGCTGCGACAGGCCATAGCCCCGGATATTGCCCTCGACCGTCGGGATCGCCGCGGGCAGCGTCGTCACGACGGAAAACCGCCAGCCGCGCAGCGCCGCCTTGTGAAAGGCGGACTGACCGATGCCGATCACGGGGCAGGGCGCGCAGGCCCGCGCCTCGGCCAGCGCCGGGTCGTCGAAACAGGCCACGATCACCCCCTCGGCGCCGCGCCGGGCGGCCTGGGTGACCAGCTCCAGCAGCGGCGGCGTCGCGGCGGCGACATCCGCGGGGCCCTGGATCGCGGGCGGCGCCAGCGTCGAGGTCCAGCCCTCGAAGGCTGCGCCCGGGGCCGCGGCCTGGGCCATGGCGAGGATCGAGTCGGTCATGGCCGCGGTGGAATTGGGGTTGATGACGATGAAGGCCATGGCTCAGACCATCCCCTGACCGGCATCCGAGCCCTGCCGGGCGCGGCGGCGGTTCATCGCCCAGACCGAGGCGAGGAACACGCCGATCACGACCAGCGAAAAGGCGGTGGTCAGCGTGCCGAGCGCGAAGATGACGGGCGTCGTGACATTGGTGGTCATGCCATAGATCTCCAGCGGCAGGGTGTTGTAGCTGCCCGCGGTCAGCAGCGTGCGGGCGAATTCGTCGTAAGAGAGGGTAAAGCCGAACAGCGCCACCCCGATCAGCGAGGGCGCGATGATCGGCAGCACCACATGGCGGATCGTCTGCCAGGCGCTGGCGCCCTGGTCGCGCGCGGCCTCTTCATAGCTTTTGTCGAAGCGGTTGAAGACCGCGAACATGATCAGCAGGCCGAAGGGCAGGGTCCATGTCAACTGCGACCCGAAGCCCGAGGTCGCCCAGTGCACGTCGAGCCCCGACTGGCTGAAGATCAGCCCGACCCCCAGCGAGACCAGGATCGACGGGATCACCAGCGAGGTCACCACCAGGTAGAACAGCACCGCCGACCCGGCAAAGCGCTTGCGGAAGGCAAGCCCGCCCATCACCGAGACGACGACGGTCGTCACCATCACCATCAGGCCCAGCACGAAGGACCGCCCGAAGCTGCCCCAGATGTCGCCGACGGCCTGCTGCTCGAACAGGTCGCGGAACCAGTGCAGCGAGACGCCCCGCATCGGGAAGGTCAGCCCGCCCTCGGGGCCCTGAAAGCTGAGAATGGCGATGGTGAAGGTCGGGCCGTAGAGAAACAGCAGGAACAGCGTGAAGAAGGCGGCCAGCACGTAGAAGGAACGGGGGCGGCGGTCCATGTCAAAGCTCCTTCCGGATGTCGACGAAGCGCAGCAGGATACCGATCACCATCAGCACCGTGATCAGCAGGATGACGGCGGTGGCGGCGGCCGAGGGGTATTGCAGAAGCCCGATATCGTTCGAGATGAGGCGCCCGACATTTGCGGATTGCGATCCCGACATGAAGCGCACGGTGATGAAGTCGCCCATCACCAGCGTGACGACGAAGATCGAGCCGATCATGATGCCGGGCTTGCAGAGCGGGATGATGACATTGGTCAGCGTCTGCCATCCGGTCGCGCCGGAATCGTAGGCCGCCTCGATCAGCGAGCGGTCGATCCGCATCATCGTGTTGAAGATCGGGACCACCATGAACAGCGTGTAGAGATGGACGAAGGCCAGGATCACCGAGAAATCGGAATACAGCAGCCAGTCCAGCGGCTCGTCGATCACCCCCATCGACATCAGCGTCGAATTGGCGATGCCGTTGCGCCCCAGGAACGGGATCCAGGAAATCATCCGGATGATGTTCGAGGTCCAGAACGGAATGGTGCACAGCAGGAACAGCGCGATCTGCCAGGTCAGGCTGCGGACATGGAAGGCCAGGAAATAGGCCACCGTAAAGCCGATGGTCAGCGTGAAAGCCCAGGTCAGCACCGCGTATTTGAAGGTGTTGAGAAAGACCTTGTAGGTGACGGGAGAGGTCAGCAGGAACTGGTAATTGTCCCACTGGAAGGCCGGGTAGATCGAGAACTCGGTCGCGCCCCAGAAGCTGACGATCGCGATCATCACGATGGGCAGCACCAGAAAGACCAGCAGCACCAGCGCCAGCGGCGAGGCCAGCAGCCAGCCCATGAGATGGCGGTTCTTGGTCCGGCCGGTCACGAGCTGCGCCAGTAGCGACGCCGGACGCGATCCCGAAAGGCGGCGGTTCTTCGATAGGGCGGTCATGCAGGGCCTCTCGGCGGGAAAGGGGGCCCTTCCCCCGGGGCGGGGGAAGGGCTGGGGCCGGGCGCCACGGAAGGCGTGAAACCCGCGCCGGCCCCATCTGTGTCGGGCTCAGGCCGTCGCGTCGGACGTCAGGCGGCGATGAACTCGTTCCATTTGCGGACCATGTACTGGTTCTCGTCCATGACCGCGTTCCAGCAGGCGATATGGCCCATGCGTTCCTCGAAGGACCCGCCGTCGCGGGTCTCGCCCGGCTGCGCCATCGCATCGCCATAGGGGTTGGTGATGACCTCGGTCGCGGGCTTGCCCTCGAACCAGTAGCCCCATTCGTTCTCGGTCATGTAATTCTTCGAGGTTTCCGGAACGGCCGAATAATAGCCCTGCCGCATCAGGAAGCCGCCGACCCAGCCGTCGAGATACCAGTTGATGTATTCATAGGCCGCGTCGAGCTCGAGCCCGCTGAGGTTCTTCGACAGACCGATGCCGCCGCCCCAGGCGCGGTAGCCCTCTTTCAGCGGCTGGTAGACGCAGGGAATGCCGCGCGACTTGACCGCGGTGATGGCGGGCGACCACATCGACTGGATCACCACCTCGCCCGAGGCCATCAGGTTGACGCTTTCGTCGAAGGTCTTCCAGAAGGCGCGGAACTGGCCGGCCTTCTTGGCCTCGGTCATGATCGCGAGCGTCCTGTCGATCTCGTCGCGGGTCATGTTGCCCTTGTTGCCATAGGTGATCTCGCCCATCGCCTCGCAGACCATGGCCGCATCCATGATGCCGATGGCCGAAATGTCCAGAAGCGAGGCCTTGCCCTTGAATTCGGGGTTCAGCAGTTCCGCCCAGCT
Source organism: Rhodovulum sp. BSW8 (assembly GCF_003314725.1). Taxonomy (NCBI): domain Bacteria; kingdom Pseudomonadati; phylum Pseudomonadota; class Alphaproteobacteria; order Rhodobacterales; family Paracoccaceae; genus Rhodovulum; species Rhodovulum sp. BSW8. The sequence goes on along the minus strand of NZ_QNVX01000027.1, from coordinate 208,340 downwards.
GTCGATCGGACGGCCGATCAGGTCGGGGCGGATGCCCAGCGTGTCGGCATTGTAGATCGTCGGGATCAGGGTCATCCAGCCGGTTTCCTGATCGGCGAACCTGGTCCCGTCCGGGCCGTCGGTGAAGCCCACGCTGTTGGGCGAGGTGCCCTGGGCGATGGTCGAGTCGGGCGTCAGCTTGCCGTCCTTGAAGATACCGACGATCTTGTCGTAGTTCCTGATCCTGCTGACATCCATGCCCTGCAGGTTGCCGGTCGGCCAGACCTTCTTGCAGATCCAGTATTCGATATCGGCGATGTCGAAGGATTTGGGTTGGGTCGCGGCGCGCTGGGTCACCGCGTCGCTGTCAAGCGCGGTCATCTCCAGCGTGAAGCCCAGATCCTCCTTCACCTTCTGCGCCACTTCGTTGATGTTCGAGACCCCGGTGCCGAACTGGCGCAGCGTCACGTCCTTGATGTTCTGCGCCCAGATCATCGGCGCCGGGAAGGCGCTGGCCGCAACGCCCGCGGCGGCACCCTTCAGCAGGCTGCGCCGGCTCAGGCCGGACTTGGTGGCTTCGCTCATCTTTCTCTCCATGATGGACTTTATTGGATCACGCGGTGAGGGCGTGAAGATGGTCTTCGTCCCAGCTCAGCCCCACGCCGTCGCCGGGCTGGATGGGTTGGGCAAAATACCGGTCTTCGGGAACGATCGCGGTGACCTCCTGATCGCCCGCGGTCATCAGCGTCAGCGCGACGCTGGTGCCCTGGTATTCGATGCCGGTGACATGACCGTCGAGCTTGCCCTGCGCGGCCTCGGTCACGGCGATCTGATCGGAGCGGATCGCGAAATGGCCGCGCGGCAGCGCGATGACATTGTGCCCGCCCATGAAACGCGCCACGAATTCGGTGCGCGGGCTGTTGAAGACCTCGCGCGCGGGTCCCGCCTGTTCGATCACCGCGTTGTTCATCACCACGATCTCGTCGGCCAGTGCCAGCGCCTCGTCCTGGCCATGGGTGACATGGACGAAGGTGATGCCCAGTTCGCGCTGCAGCTTCTTCAGTTCCGACCGCATCCGCACGCGCAGGAACGGGTCGAGCGCCGAAAGCGGCTCGTCCAGCAGCAGCACCTGCGGATTGGTGATCAGCGCGCGGGCCAGCGCCACGCGCTGCTGCTGGCCGCCCGAAAGCTGGGCGGGCAGGCGCTCGGCATAGGCCGTCATGTGAACCAGTTCCAGCAGCTCCATCGCGCGCTTGCGGCGGGTCTCGCGGTCGACGCCCTTCATCTTGAGGCTGAAGGCCACGTTATCGGCGACCGACAGATGCGGGAACAGCGCGTAGTTCTGGAACATCATCGCGGTGCCGCGCCGGGCGGGCGGCAGGCGCGAGATGTCCTGGCCCGCCAGCACGATGGCCCCGTCCGAGACCTCTTCATGCCCGGCAATCATCCGCAGCGTCGAGGACTTGCCGCAGCCCGACGGCCCCAGCAGACAGGCATAGGTGCCGCCGCGAAACAGGTGTTGGATGCCATCGACCGCGACGGTTTCGCCGTAGCGTTTCGTCAGGGCCACGAGTTCCAGATCGAGTTCAGTGCGCATTTCGCTCCCCCAGAAGCTGTTGCCTCACCTTTCCGGGCGGGGCCGCCCGCGAAAAGCCCCGGCCGCCGGATCCGCCCCCGGCTTTTCGATACGTGCCGTAAATTTAAGCAGATGTGAACAATATTGTCCGGCACATCATCGCAGATTGTATACGATCAGGTCTGCGATCTCTCGCAACTCTGACGATTCTTGTCCGGCCGCCTGAGTCGCGCGATGACAGGGGGGCAACGAGGAGAGAGCCGTGACCGATCAGATTCCGACAGCGCGCCAGGAGGGCAAGCGGGCGACCCGTGCCCGCGACGTGGTCGAGCATCTGACCCGCGCCATTCACGAGCGCCGGCTGGGGCCGGGGATGAAGCTGTCCGAGGACGAGGTGGGCGAGATCTTCGGGGTCAGCCGGACCATCGTGCGCGCGGCGCTGCAACAGCTGGCCCATGACAGCCTTGTCGCGATCGAGCCCCATCGCGGCGCCTTCGTGGCCCAGCCCACCGTGCGCGAGGCGCGCGAGGTGTTCGAGGCGCGCGCACTTCTGGAACCGCGCACCGCGCGCTCGGCCGCGCTGCGCGCCACGCCCCGCGACATCGGCCTGCTCAAGCGTCACATGGACCAGGAGCACGAGGCGCTGGCGGCGGGCCAGAACGGTCTGGCGCTCAGGCTCTCGGGGCAGTTCCATCTGGAAATCGCGCGGATCGCCGATCAGGCCACCATCGAAGGGTTCATCGCGCAGCTGGTTTCGCGCTCGTCGCTGGTGATCGCGCTGTACTGGCGGCGGCCGCAGGCGATGTGCGAAAGTCATGCCCATCACGCGCTCATGCGCGCGATGGAGGACCGCGACGGCGACCGGGCCGAAGAGGTGATGAAGGGCCATCTGCTGGACCTGCTGTCGCTTCTCGATCTGCAGGACCCGGTGCCGGTGCCGCAATCGCTGAAGGAGGCTCTGACAGGCCGATGAAACTGCGCAGCATGACGGCCGAAGAACTGCCCGCGGTGCTGGACTGGGCCGCGGACGAAGGCTGGAACCCGGGCCTCGACGATGCGGTATCCTTCCATGCCGCCGACCCCGAGGGCTTTTTCGTGGCCGAGGCCGAGGGCCGGATCGTGGCGGCAATCTCGGTCGTGAACCATACCGATGACGTTGCCTTTCTGGGCCTCTATCTCTGCCGCCCGGACTGGCGCGGGCGGGGCATCGGCTATGCGCTCTGGACCCATGCGCTGGACCATGCGGGGGCGCGGACGGTGGGGCTCGACGGGGTCGAGGCGCAGCAGGACAATTACCGCAAGAGCGGGTTCGCGCTGGCCGGGCGGACGGTGCGCTATGCGGGCGTGCTGCCCGGCCGCGCCCATCCCGGCATCGGGCCGGTGCTGAAGGACGATATCGGGACGCTGATCGCGATGGAGGCCGAGGCCACGGGCTATGAGAAACGCGCGTTCCTCGCGGCCTGGACGCGCGATTGCGAGACCCGGCGCACGCTGGTCTGCCGCGCGGCGGGCGAGATCGCGGGCTTTGCGACGATCCGGGCCTGCCGCGAGGGCTGGAAGATCGGGCCGCTGGTGGCCGGGGACGGGGCGGTCGCGGCGGCGCTGATCGAGACCTGCGGCAGCGTCGCCCATGGCGCGCCGGCGATGATCGACGTGCCCGGGACCAGCCCCTGGCTGGCCGGGCATTGCACGGGGTTGGGCCTGAGCCCGGTCTTCGGCACGGCGCGGATGTATCGCGGACCCGCGCCGCAGCCCGGCCCGCTCATCTCGGCGGTGGCGACGCTGGAACTGGGCTGAGCGGCGGGCTCAGGCGGCGCCCACCGTCACCAGATGGTTGTCGAAGGCGCGGCCGTGCCGGGCCGTCCAGACCGGGCGCAGGCCCTGCAGCCCCAGCACGTCGCCGGTGCCGGTCGTGGCGACGAAGCCGCCGCCCGCCGCCGGGGCAAGGCCGCAGACGTCCCGGGCCTCGATGGCGCCCGCAAACCGCGCGCCCGCGATGTCGAAGACATGCACCCGCCCGCCGCGCGGCGACGAGATCGCGGCCTCGGCCCCGTCCTGCGAGATCGCGACCGACCCCGCATAGCCCTGCATCGCCGCATGTTCGGCGCCCGGCGCGTCCAGCCAGACCGGCGCCGCGCCGCGCCGGTGCAGACCCAGAAGCGGCGGCGCCTCGGCCTCGGGGCCTTCCCATTGCATGGCAAAGGCGACGGTGCCGCCCGGTCCCAGCGCCAGATGCCGGATCGAGTTCATGTGCCACTCGGCGGGCGGCGCGACGGTTTCCAGCAGCGTGCCTTCGGCGCCGAGATAGGCGAGGTTCGGCGCCATGAAGGGGATGTTCAGCTTGGCCCGGCCGCTGTCGGGATGGGTCTCGATCCCGCCATTGGCGATGACGAAGCTTTTCCCGTCGGGCATCAGCTTGATGTCATGCGGGCCGATGCCGTGGCTGTCGAATTCGCCGACCCGCAGATAGCCTGCCTCGGTGTCCCAGACCCCGATCACGCCCCGCGCCGCGTCATAGTCGTTTTCGGGTGTGTACATGTGGCGCCCGTCGGCGGAATAGGCGCCATGGCCGTAGAAATGCCGACCCTCGGGCGCGTCCAGCACGGCAGTCACCCGGCCCTCGCGGCAGTCGATCACCAGCGCGAAGGTGCCCGGGCGGCGGGCAAACGCGGTGGCCTCGGGGCGGATGGGATGGGCGGCGGCGGCATGCCCGCGCTGGGGCAGGGGCAGGCGGAACCGTTCGGCCCCCTGGGCATCGAGCCCGACCAGAGACTGGCTGCCGTCGCGGTCCTGGGCGGCGCTGAGAAAGGCCGGGCTGCCCGCATCGGCCCAGCCGATCCGGGGGGAAAGCGAGGCGGCCAGCGCCCCGGCAAGGAAGCTGCGGCGGTCGGTCATGTCAGTCTCCGTCTCTCGAATTGAACCCGGCGGCGACGCCAAGCGCGGGGCCGAGGCTGGCGCGGGTTTCCTCGGCGATCTCGTGGATCGCCTGTTGCAGGATCTCGACCCTTAGCCGCCCTTGCGGCGTCGCGACCCCGGCGAAGACCGGATCGTCGAGGTCCGCGGCAAGCCGGTCGGCCCGGTCGAAATCGGCGCTCAGCGCGGCGGCGCTGGCCGGGTCCTCGGCCGCCATCAGCATCGCCAGCTCGCGCAGCGCCGTCAGCGTCACCGTCACATTGTGCAGCGACCGGCCCGACCGCCAGCTTTCGGCGCGGGTCGGGCGCGGACGCTCGAAGGTGCCAAGCGGGCGGCCGAGCCGCAGGTCGACATCGACCTGCAGCCCTTCGTGAAGCGCGGTGAAGAGGGCTTTCAGCACCTCGCGCTCGTCCTTGTAGGGGGCCTCGGGGCCGGGTTGGCGCATCAGATCGGCATAACCGTCCTGCCAGTCGGCGAGGATCGCGGCGGCAAGGGCGTGGATGTCGCGCGTCTCGGCCCGGATCAGGGCGCAGCCATAGGGCGTGGGGGGCGTGAATTGCGGATCGTACAGCAGGTATTCGAGCGCGTAGAAGCCCCGCGCTGCGACCGAGACGGTGGCGAACCCGGCCTGGCTTTCGACCACCGGGTCGGCCTCGGCGATCAGGCCTGCCAGCGCCTTCGGGGTCATCCCGCGCGGGTCGGGCCAGAAGGCCAGCGCGAAAGCGCGGTTGTCGGTCTCGGTCGGCCCGAGCCGCAGATGACTGACGCCAAGCCAGGCATCGAAGGCGGCCCCCCAGGCGGCGCGGAGCGGGTCCGATCCGGGGTCGCAATCGGCTTCGGCCGCAGCCTGAAGATCGGCGGCCGCCGCCTCGAACCGGGCGAAACCGGGCAGCACATGGCGGTCGATCACCGCCTCGGCGATATCTGCGGGGGCCGCGGCAAGGGGGGCGGCGCCCAGCGCCAGGGCGAGGGCAAGGACGGATCTTCGGATCATAGGCTCTCCAGGAAGCGGATCAGGGCGGCGCGGTCGGCCGCGGGCATCGTCGCCACGCGGTCGCGGGCGGGGGCGGCTTCGCCGCCATGCCAGAGCACGGCCTCCAGCAGGGTCCGGGCGCGGCCGTCATGCAGATAGCCCGCCTGCGGTTCCAGCGCGCGGGCGAGGCCCAGCCCCCAAAGCGGGGGCGTGCGCCATTCGCGCCCCTCGGCCCCGGCGCCGCCGTCGCCCAGCGCCGCGCCCATGTCGTGCAGCAGCAGGTCGCTATAGGGCCAGATCAGCTGAAAGCTCAGCGCGGGCGCCTCGGGCAGGCGGCGGGTGACGAAGGCGGGGCGGTGGCAGGCGGCGCAGCCGGTGTCGTGAAACACCCGCTTGCCGGCCAGCACCTCGGGGGCGTCCGCGTCGCGGCGGGCGGGCACGGCGGTGTGGCGCGCATGGCGCGTCACCAGATCGAGCGCGGTGGCCGAGATCTCGACCCCGTCCTGTTCCGGATTGCCGCCATCGGGCGCGGCGCGGCAGGCGGTCTGGGCCTCGGTGCAGTCGCCATGACCTTCGGGATAAAGCGGCGAGCTGAGCCCGATGTCATGGGCAAAGGCATGGGCGATCTGGGCCTCCAGCGTCGGCTGCGCGGCGGTCCAGCCGAAGCGGCCCAGAACCGGGCGCCCCTCGGGGCCGGGCAACAGGCGCGCCCGGCCGGAAATGCCGTCGCCATCGGCGTCGTCGGGGTCGGCCAGCGCCAGGATCGCCTCTTCGGGGATCGCCTCGATCAGCCCGAGCCCCGCCAGCCCCGGCGCGAGGCGCGGGCTTAGGACCGTGTGCGGGTCCAGCGGGCCATAGCCCGGATCGGCCAGCGCGTAGCGGGGCTGGCGCAGGGTGACGCTTTCCCCTTCGGACAGAGCGAACTCGACCGCGTCATAGGCGACCGTCGGGCGGCCCTCGGCGGTCAGGCCCGGCAGGCTCGCGGGCTGGATCTGGCGGCCATAGACCGGATCGGGCTGAGAAAGATAGCCCTCGATGGTGGATGGATCGGGGACCGCAAGCTGCAGCATCAGCGCGACCGGCAGATCGCCGGGGCCTGCGGGCGCCGCGCCGCGCCCGCCGCCCGGATGGCAGGCCAAGCAAGACCGCGCGTTGAAGAGCGGCCCGAGCCCGTCAGAGGCGATGGTCGAGGACGGGGCCGAGACCCAGGTCCGGTCGAAAAGCGCCTGCCCGCCGCGAAAATCGAGCCCCTCGGCGCGGGGCAGGTTCGCCAGCGGCGCCGAGAAGGCGGCCGCGCCCGCGACGGTGCCCGCGCCGCCTGCCAGCGCCTCGAAAGGCTGCGGTCGGGTGAAATCGCGCGGCAGGGCGGTCGCCTCCGCGATGCGGGCCTCTTCGGCGGGGGTGAAGGGCAGGGCGGCGGCGCCCGGGCCTGTCATGGGGCCGGCGGCGGCCGCCGACCCCAGACACAGTCCCAGAAAAAGGGCGGCCTTACTCGGCCTCGTCCATCTTCGAGGCGTTGAGCAGCGCGTAATTCTCGGCGCCGACGCGGTCGTAGAGGTCAAGCTGGGTTTCGAGGAAGTCGATATGGCCCTCTTCGTCGGCCAGAAGCTCATCGAACAGCTCCTTGGTGACGTGATCCCCGGCGCCCGCGCAGTATTCCCGCGCTTCCTTGTACAGCGCACGGGCATCCTGTTCGGCGGCCAGGTCGCATTCGAGGGTCTCCTTGGGGGTCTGCCCGATGCGGAGCGGGTCGAGCTTCTGCAGGTTCGGGTGGCCCTCGAGGAACAGGATCCGCGCCATCAGCTTGTCGGCGTGGGTCATCTCCTCGATGCTTTCCTCGCGGCTCTTCTTGGCCATGTGGCCGAGCCCCCAGTCGTCCTGCAGGCGATAATGCAGCCAGTACTGGCTGATGGCGGTCAATTCGCTGCGAAGCGCGCTGTTCAGGTAGTCGATGACCTTGGGGTCGCCTTGCATGAGGTCTTGTCCTTTCTGTGCTGGGGCCTGAGGTTCTGTAGGTCCGATGGAACCTCAAGATTAGCGTTCGCGCGCATCGTGTCTAGAAAGAGTGTCATGCAATCTCCACAATCTGCGCGCTTGCCCAGCGAGCGAAAGACCTTTCCGGGGGTAACGATGGTCGCCGGGTCCGCTGCGCGCATCCAGTCGATGGCGGCGTGGATGTCGCGGTCGGTGATGCACTGGCAGTGGCAGACGATCATGCGGGACCCTCCTTCCGGAAAGCGTGGAGCCCCGGTGCTGACGGGGCTCCGGGTTCAGGACATCATTGGAAAACGGCGGCCGGGTTGTCGAGGCTGTCGGACCCCTCGACCGAGACATCGCCCACCCCGAGCGTGTCGACGACCCGCTCGATGCTTGCGGTTTGGGCAACAAGCCCGTTCACGCCGCCCATGATCAACGCCTCGCCGGCGGCGTTGCCGCGCGCGAGCATCTGGTCATAGGCGAATCCCGCCTCGGCGGCGGTCTTCAGCCGGGCGAGCGCGGCCATGGTGGCGTCGAGCCTGGTCTTCATCTCGGTATCGAGACCCGCATCCTTCGCCGCCACCAGATCCGAGACCGACGGCCCCGCGACCTCGGTGCCGTCGATCCGGGTATAGCTGCCCAGATAGACGTTCCGGATGCCGAGCCCGTCATAGTAATGGCTGTTATGGGTGTTGTCCGAGAAGCAGTCATGCTCTTCCTCGGGGTCGTTCAGCATCAGCCCCAGCCGCATCCGCTCGCCCGCCTGTTCGCCGTAGGACAGGCTCCCCATGCCGGTCAGGATCGCCGACAGCCCGGCCGAACCGTCGGCCATCACCGCCGCGCGGGCCTCGCCGTCCTCGGCCCATTGCGCGGCCATCCAGCCCAGATCCGACACCAGCAGGTCGGTCGCGGCCTTCAGATAGGCGCCGCGCCGGTCGCAATTGTCGTTGGTGCAGGCCTCGCCTGTCGCATAGTCGGTCCAGGGCCGGGTGCCCGCGCCCGGCCCGGTGCCGTTCAGATCCTGGCCCCAAAGCAGGAATTCGATGGCGTGATAGCCGGTCGCGACATTGGTCTCGATCCCGTCGGCCTCGTGCAGCGTCTCGGCCAGGAAGTCGGGCGTGATCTCGGTGGCATCGACGGTCGCGCCGGAGATTTCGAACTGCGGCGAGGCAATCACGTTGACCGCGGCCAGCGGGTTCTCGTCGGTCGGCCCGCCATAGCCCGCATCGACATAGTCGATCAGCCCCTCGTCCAGCGGCCAGGCATTCACCTTGCCTTCCCAGTCGTCGACGATCGGGTTGCCGAAGCGGAACACCTCGCTTTGCTGATAGGGCACGCGGGCGGCCAGCCAGGCGCGGCGCGCGGCGTCGAGCGCCTGCGGCGAGGGCTCGGCCACCAGCGCGTCGACCGCCGCCTGCAGGCGTTCGGCCCCGGTCAGCGCGTCGCCATAGGTGGCGGCCGCGATGTCGGCATAGGTGGTCAGCACCGCATCGGCGGCCGGAGCCTCGGCCAAAGCGGCGGTCCCGGCCATCCCGAGGGCCAGCGAGCAGGTGGCGAGCGTTGGTTTCATCATGCGTTCCCGTCCTTTCAGTGTAGTTTTTCCGCGGGCGGTCGCGACGGCTGCGGCGCCACGCCCGTCGCAAGGCGCCGGAGCGCCAGCCCCAGCCGGGTGGCCGGATCGACCAGACCGGGCGCCAGATCGGCCCGGACCAGCATCGCCGCCATCAGCATCGCGTCCTCGCGATCTCCCGCGCCGGCGGCGGCGACGAAGGTTGCAAAACAGGATTCGTCCGCCCCGAGGCAGGGGCAGGAGGCCGAATGGCGCATCAGCGGGCGCCGCCCGTACATGGCGCAGAGCGTGCAGATCGTGTTCAGGCTTTCGGCCGCGGCGCGCCCCTGCAGCGGCCCCAGACGGTCGGTCAGCTCGCGCCGCAGTTCGCGCTGCGCGGCGTCGCCATCGGCCCAGAGCCGAAGGCAGCGCACCGCCCCGGCCTCGACCGGATCGAGATCGGTCAGATAGCCCACGGCGGTTCCGCCACGTCGATTGGGATCGGCAGTCATCTCTCGGGTCTCCTTGGCATCCGGCCATGGCGGACGGGGGCCAAGCCCCGTCGTCGATGCCGTCTTGAACTGGTCGGTCAGAATGCCCGGGCCTTCCGGCAGGTGGGTTCGGGTCGTGTTCGCGTCGCGCCAAAGCTGACGAAAATGCTCGGATAAGTCAACCTGAGTTTTTTGGTCGGATACGCGTCCGGCGGGCGTGGCCGGGCCGAAAATCGCGCGCCCGGGAGCGGCCCGTCTGCAAAGGAAAAAAGGGCGCGCCCGGCAGGCACGCCCCTTGAAGATGCGTCGCGATGCAGGTGCTCAGTCGGCCGCGACGGTCGCGCGGTCCGGGAACAGGCGCGCCAGGCCCTCGGGGCTGGCCTCGGCCACGCCGCGTTCGGTGATGAGCCCGGTCACCAGCCGCGCGGGCGTCACGTCGAAGGCGGGGTTGCGCGCGGGCGTGCCGTCGGGCGAGATCTGCACCAGCCCGACCACGCCGCTGGGCATCCGGCCCTGCACATGGGTCACCTCGCCGCCGTCGCGTTCCTCGATCGGGATTTCCTTCACCCCGTCCCGCACCGTCCAGTCGATGGTGGGCGAGGGCAGGGCCACATAGAACGGCACGCCGTTATCCTTGGCGGCCAGCGCCTTCAGATAGGTGCCGATCTTGTTGCAGACATCGCCTTGCGCCGTGGTGCGGTCGGTGCCGACGATGCACAGGTCGATCTCGCCATGCTGCATCAGATGGCCGCCCGCGTTGTCCACGATCAGGTCGTGGCTGACGCCGTGATGGTTCATCTCCCAGGCGGTCAGCTGGGCGCCCTGGTTGCGCGGCCGGGTCTCGTCGACGAAGACATGCACGTCGATCCCGGCCTCGATCGCGTGATAGATCGGCGAGGTCGCCGTGCCCCAGTCGACGGTCGCCAGCCAGCCCGCATTGCAATGGGTCAGCACATTGACCCGCTTGCCGCCCTTCCGCGCAGAGATGGCGCGGATCAGCTCGAGCCCGTTCAGCCCGATCCGGCGGTTGATCTCGACATCCTCGTCGCAGATCTCGGCGGCGCGGCGGAAGGCGGCGGCGGCGCGTTCGGACGGCGGCAGCGGCTTCAGCACCCGGGTCATCTCGTCCAGCGCCCAGCGCAGGTTGATCGCGGTCGGCCGGGTGGCGTGCAGCACCTCCCAGGTTTCCGCCAGCGCCGCGTCGGACGCGTCATGGGCCATCTGCACCGCCACCCCATAGGCGGCCGTGGCCCCGATCAGGGGCGCGCCCCTGACCCACATGTCGCGGATCGCCGAGGCGAAGTCGCGCCGGTTGGTCAGCGCGACGATCCGCAGCTCGTGCGGCAGCCAGCGCTGGTCGATGATCTTCACCGCTCCATCGGACTCGCGCCAGATGGACCGAAAATGGGTCCCGTCGATCTTCATGGCCCCTGGATCCTTTCCTTCACCCTTCCACCCCGGTTGCGTTTTGGCCTGCCCGCAGGCCGTCGGCAAACGCGGTCAGTCGTCTCACTCGGCACTTGCCAGATATCCCGCGCAGCCCGTCAGGGCGGCTGAATCGTCGGTCACGGTTAACACCCGAAAGGCGCGCATCAGCTCCGCGAACCGGCCCTTGCGTCGGAACGCCTCGGCAAACCCCATGGGGTCTGCAAGCGGCGTGACCGCACAGGCCATGCCGCCGATCAGGTAGATCCCGCCATAGGGCAGGTGATTGAGCGCCAGATCCCCCGCCACCGTCCCCAGAAGCCGCACGAAAGTCTCGGCCGCCCGGCGTGCCTCGGGATCGGTGTCCAGCGCGGCCAGAACGCCGTGGCCGTCCAGCCGGCGGGGCGCGCCCGCCTCGGCCGTCGCCCAGTCGTAAAGCCGGCCCAGCCCGCGCCCCGACAGCGCCTCCTCGACCGGGGCGAAGCCGTCGGGTTCGGCGAGGAAGCGCGCCAGCGACAGCGTTTCGGCATCGCCGACCGGCAGCGACACCTGCCCGGCCTCGGCCTCGGTGACGAGGGTGCCATGGGGCAGGGCATGGACGGCGGCCGCGTTGAAGCCGGTGCCGATCCCGATCACCAGACGCGGGCCGCCGGGCTGCGCCGGGCCCTCCAGCACCGTTTCCAGCGCCGCGGGCGCGATATGGTCCAGCGCATGGCCCTGTGCGGCCATGTCGTTCAGCAGCTTGACCCGCCCGGTCCCGGCGACCCGGGCGATGGCCGCTTCCTCGATGATCCAGTCGAGATTGGTCAGCTTGCCGCGCCCGTGCCGCACCGGCCCGGCCAGTGCCGCGCAGGCGCCGTCGATCTCGGGCGAGCCCGCCTCGGCCAGATAGGCCGCCAGCACATCGGTCAGGTCCGGGTGGTCGGCATTGCGAAAGCGCCGGACCGAGCCCGGCACCGGCACCGGCCCCTCGGCCAGCGCGACACGGGTATTGGTGCCTCCGATATCGGCGACGAGCGCGGTCACGGCCTTCGGTCCTCCAGCATGCATTTCAGCGCGTGGTAAGACGCCTTGGGGGTGCGCTGCAAGCTCTCGAAATCGACATGTACGAGGCCAAAGCGCTTGCCGTAGCCGAAGGCCCATTCGAAATTGTCCAGCAGCGACCAGACGATATAGCCCTTCAGCGGCACGCCCTCGGCAATGGCCTCGCGCGCGGCGGCCAGATGGCTGGACAGAAAGGCGATGCGGTCCTCGTCATGGATCTCGGGGCCGGTCGCGCCCGCGACCGGCGTATCGGGCGCGGCCATCCCGTTTTCGGTGACGTAAAGCGGCAGATCGCCGGTGTGGCTGCCGCTGATCCAGCGCAACAGATCGGGCAGGGCCATCGGCGCGATTTCCCAGCCCATGTCGGTCTTGCGGCCGGGGCCGGGCACCTCGGCCCAGTTGGGCCAGAGGCCGGGGGCATGGGTGATACGCTTGACGGTGTAATAGTTGACGCCGAGCCAGTCGATCGGCGCCCCTATGGCGTCGAGATCGGCCTGCCAGCCGCGCGGCAGATGCGGGCCGAGCCCCTCGAGCGCCAGTTCGGGATAGGCCCCGCGCGCCACGCCCCCGAGGAAGAACCGGTTGAAGACCGCGTCATAGCGCAGCGTCGCGGCGCGCGCCGCCTCGCCGGGTTCGGCCGGGAAGGCGGGCTCGAAATTCAGCACGATCCCGATCTGGCCGACGCCTGCGGCCCGAAGCGCTGCCAGGCCCAGCCCGTGGCCCAGCGCCAGATGGTGCATCGCCCGGGCGGTGGCGCGGATGTCGCGCAGGCCGGGCGCATGGACACCCGCGAAATGCCCGAGCCACCCGGCGCACCAGGGCTCGTTCAGCGTGGCCCAGGACCAGACCCGGTCGCCCAGCCTCTCGGCCATCAGCGCCGCGAAATCGCCAAAGCGCAGCGCCGTGTCGCGATTGGTCCAGCCGCCCAGATCGCCCAGCGCGGACGGAAGCTCCCAGTGATACAGCGTCAGCGCCGGTTTCAGTCCGCGCGCCAGCGTCGCGTCGACCAGCCGGTCGTAGAAATCGAGCCCCTCGGGATCGGGCGCCCCCGCGCCCTCGGGCAGGACCCGCGCCCAGGAGGTCGAGAACCGGTAGATGTCGAACCCGGCCGCCGCGACCAGATCGAGATCCTCGGTGCAGCGGTCGAGATGGCCGCAGGCGCGCCGCCCGTCGGCGGCCCCCGCGACATTGCCGGGCGTCGCGGCAAAGCTGTCCCAATGGCAGGGCCCGGCGCCGCCCGTGCCCTCGATCTGATAGGCGGAGGTCGCCGTTCCGAACAGGAAGCCGGGCGGAAAATCGGCGCGGGTGGGCGGCATGGGCTCCTCCGGGGCGGGATCGGTCGCGGCGGGCGGGGCTATTCGGGCGGGGCTGACCCCATGCTTGCGTGAGAGGGCCAAGGCGTCAAGCATCCGTCCCGAACGGCGGTTTCGGGGGTGCGCAGAGGCCCTGCCTCGCGCCTCGGTTGACAGCCCGGCAGCCATCGGCCACCGTTCGAGGACGACTCCCCCGGGGGCGTGCCTGCCCCCGGACGGGTGCACCACGACGACAGAGAACGTCGGAAGAATGACTGGACAACGACTGGGCCGGCCGGCGGGCGGGTCCGAGGGGAGGTCGACATGCAACTTATCAGGATGGCCGGTGCCACGGCCGCCGCGCTGGCCCTGTTCGCGGGTACGGCCGGGGCGCAGGCGCTGAAATTCACGCCGGGCGAGGATGCGCGGTTTTCGTGGGACAGCTACGAGGCGTTTGCCGACAGCCACGATCTGAGCGGCCAGATCCTGGACATTTCGGGGGTCTGGATCGGCCCCGACAAGGATCTGGTCGAAAGCGTGCTGGCCTATTTCGAGGCCGCGACCGGCGCGCGCGTGCGCTATTCGGGGTCCGACAGTTTCGAACAGGATATCGTCATCGCCGCCCAGGCGGGGTCTGCGCCCAATATCGCGGTGTTCCCGCAGCCGGGGCTGGCCGCCGACATGGCGCGGCGCGGGTTTCTCACGCCGCTGGGCCCCGAGACCGCCGACTGGGTGCGCGAGAACTACGCCGCGGGCGACAGCTGGGTCGATCTCGGAACCTATGCCGATGAAGGCGGCACCGAGGCGCTATATGGCTTCTTCTACAAGGTCGACGTGAAGTCCCTGGTCTGGTACGCGCCCGATGCCTTCGCCGAGGCAGGCTACGAGATCCCCGGGACGCTGGAGGATCTGAAGGCGCTGACCGAACGGATCGCGGACGACGGCGGCACGCCCTGGTGCATCGGGCTCGGGTCCGGCGCGGCCACGGGCTGGCCCGCCACCGACTGGGTCGAGGACCTGATGCTGCGCCGCGAGCCGCCCGAAACCTACGATGCCTGGGTCAGCCACCAGATCCCCTTCGACGACCCGGCCGTGGTCGGGGCGATCGAGGCCTATGGCTGGTTCGCGCGGAACGACGCCTTCGTCGAGGGCGGGTCGCAGGCGGTCGCGACCACCGATTTCCGCGAAAGCCCGGCCGGGCTCTTCAGCTTTCCGCCGGGCTGCTACATGCACCGGCAGGCCAGCTTCATCGACACCTATTTCCCCGCTGGCACCGAAATCGGGCTCGATGTCGATTTCTTCTACTTCCCGGCCTCGGCCGAGCGCGATCTGGGCACACCGGTTCTGGGGGCGGGCACGCTCTGGGCGATCACCCGCGACAGCGAGGCGGCGCATGCCTTCATCGACTTCCTGAAGACGCCCATCGCCCATGAGGTCTGGATGGCGCAGTCGGGCTTTCTGACGCCCTTCACCGGCGCCAGTCCCGAGGCCTACGCGACCGACAGCATGCGCGCCCAGGGCGAGATCCTCACCAGCGCCACGACCTTCCGCTTCGACGGGTCCGACCTGATGCCGGGCGAAGTCGGGGCGGATGCGTTCTGGAAGGGCATGGTCGATTACACGACCGGCCGGAAGGACGCCGAGACCGCGGCGCATGACATCGAGCAACGCTGGAGCTCGATCCGCTAGCGCGCCGGAGGAGGGCACGCCGGGGCCGGGCGAAGATCCGGCCCCGACGATCGGGCCGGAACGGGAGGACCGCCAATGTCGCCCTTGCTGCAGGGGATGGTGACGATCCTGATCGGGGTCGGGGGCTGCGTGGGGTATTTCTACGCGGCGAACCTGCTGCTCGACCGGGTGATCTTTCCGCCCTCGGGCCGCGACCCGGGGCGCAACATCTCGCGCGCCAATGCGGTCCGGCCCTGGCTGTTCCTCGCGCCCGCGATGGCGGCGCTGGGGCTTTACCTCGTCTACCCGGTCGTGGGCTCGTTCTGGCGCTCGCTTTACAACCGCGATGGCGGCAGCTTCATCGGGCTGGGCAACTACACCGATCTGGCGGCCGATCCGGCCTTCCGCACCGCGCTTTTCAACAATCTTCTGTGGGTGCTGGTGGTGCCCGCGGCCTCGACCTTCCTGGGGCTGATCGCGGCGCAGCTGACCGACCGCATCCGCTGGGGCAACATCGCCAAGTCGATGATCTTCATGCCGATGGCAATCTCCTTCGTCGGTGCCTCGCTGATCTGGAAATTCGTCTACGCGAACGAGGCCGATATCGGGCTGATCAACGCGATCCGGGCCGGGCTCGGGTTTCAGGACCCCATCGACGTGATCCAGATCCCGTTCTGGAACACCTTCTTCCTGATGGCGATCCTGATCTGGATCCAGACCGGCTTTGCCATGGTGATCCTGTCGGCGGCGCTGCGCGGCATTCCCGACGAGACCATCGAGGCCGCGATCCTCGACGGCGCCAATCCGTTCCAGATCTTCTTCCGGGTGATGGTGCCGCAGATCACCGGCACCATCGTCGTGGTCTGGACCACCATCACCATCCTCGTGCTGAAGGTCTTCGACATCGTCTACACCATGACGGGCGGCAATTTCGGCACCCAGATCCTGCCCAGCTACATGATGAGCTACATGTTCAAGGATGACGGGCGCGCCACCGCCGTGGCCTTCGTCATCATGCTGATCGTGCTGCCGGTGATGGTCTGGAACATCCTTCAGGCCCGCAAGGAGATGCGCTGATGGACGGCCATGCCGGAGCGAAATCGCGGCTGACCTGGGCGGTGCATCTGACGGTGGCGGCGCTGGTCGTGCTGTGGCTGGTGCCGACCGTGGGGCTTCTGGTGTCGTCCTTCCGCGACCGCGACCAGATCTCGGCCTCGGGCTGGTGGGAGGCGCCTTTGCCGGTCGAACAGACCTACCGGGTGCGCACCGATCCGGACGCGGCGGTCGAACGCCACGGGCGGTTCGTCCTCAGCGGCAATGTCTTCGACAGCGGGGACAGCGCCGGGACGGGCACGGTCACGGGCTTTGGCGTCACGGGCCGCGCGCCGGCCGAATTCGCGCCGGGTGCGACCGCCGATCTGCGCGGCGGCGGCCGGCTGACGGTGGCGGCCGATGGCAGCTTCACGGCGCAGGCGGACGCGCCCTTCGGCCGGCGCGGCCCCACGATCTATTTCGAGGCCGAGACCCCGCCCAAGGTCACGCTCGACAATTACCGCATGGTTCTGGGCGCCGACGGCATGGACCGGGCCTTCGTCAACACGCTGACGGTGACGATCCCGGCCACGGTCATTCCGATCCTGATCGCGGCCTTCGCGGCCTATGCGCTGGCCTGGATGGAGTTCCCGGGCCGGGGCCTGCTGATCGCGGCGGTGGTGGGGCTGCTGGTGGTGCCGCTGCAACTGGCGCTGGTGCCGCTTCTGCGGCTGCATGAGGCGGTGGGGATCGGCCAGAGCTTCATGGGCATCTGGTTCGCCCATACCGGGTTCGGCCTGCCGCTGGCGGTCTATCTTCTGCGCAACTACATGGCCGGGCTGCCGCGCGACATCATCGAAAGCGCCAAGGTCGACGGCGCCACCGATTTCCAGGTCTTCACCCGGATCGTGCTGCCGCTGAGCTTTCCGGCACTGGCGAGCTTCGCGATCTTCCAGTTCCTCTGGACCTGGAACGACCTGCTGGTCGCCAAGGTCTTCCTGCCCGCCGCCTCGGAAACCAAGGTGATGACGGTCAAGATCGCCGACGACCTTCTGGGCTCGCACGGGGGCGACTGGGGCATCCTGGCGGCCGCGGCCTTCATCTCGATGGCGGTGCCGCTGGCGGTCTTCTTCGCGCTGCAACGGTATCTGGTGCGCGGCCTTCTGGCCGGGTCGGTGAAATGAGGAGGTGGCTTTGGCCCTGAGCGACGATCCCGACTGGTGGCGCGGCGCGGTGATCTACCAGATCTACCCGCGCAGCTTTCAGGATTCGAATGGCGACGGGGTGGGCGATCTGCCGGGCATCATCCGGCGGCTGCCGCATGTCGCCTCGCTGGGGGTGGACGCGATCTGGATCTCGCCCTTCTTTCCCTCTCCGATGAAGGATTTCGGCTACGACATCTCGGAATATTGCGATGTCGATCCGCTGTTCGGCAGCCTTGCCGATTTCGACGCGCTGGTCGCGGCCGCCCATGGCTGCGGGTTGCGGGTGATGATCGACCTCGTTCTGTCGCATTCCTCGGACCGCCACCCCTGGTTCGTCGAAAGCCGGTCGAGCCGCACCAACCCGAAGGCCGACTGGTATGTCTGGTCGGACCCCAGGCCCGACGGCACGCCGCCCAACAACTGGCTGTCGATCTTCGGCGGCCCGGCCTGGGCCTGGGACCCGGGGCGCGAGCAGTATTTCCTGCACAATTTCCTGGCCTCGCAGCCCGATCTGAACCTGCATTGCAAGGCGGTGCAGCAGGCCATCTTCGACACCGCGCGGTTCTGGCTGGATCGGGGCGTCGACGGGTTTCGCCTGGACACCATCAATTTCTACTTTTGCGACAAGGAGTTACGGTCCAATCCTCCGCTGCCGGTCGAAGAGCGCAACGACAATATCGCGCCCCGGGTGAACCCCTACAATCACCAGCTTCATCTTTACGACAAGAACCAGCCGGAAAATATTGATTTCCTGAGAAAATTCAGAGCCGCGCTTGACGAGTACGGCGCTGTTGCGCTGGGCGAGGTGGGCGATGCGCAAAGCGATCTGGAAATCCTCGGGCAATATACCTCGGGCGGCGACAAGGTGCAGATGTGCTATGCCTTCGATTTTCTCGGCAGCGCGCCGCTGACCGCCGCGCGCATCGCCGCGGTCTATGCGCGGCTCGACCGGGTCGCGGCCGAGGGCTGGGTCTGCTGGGCACTGTCCAACCACGATGTCGTGCGCCACCCGACCCGCTGGGGCCTGTCGCCTGCGGCATTGCGCGGGTTTCTGACGCTGACGCTCTGCCTCAAGGGCTCGGTCTGTCTCTATCAGGGCGAGGAGCTGGGCCTGCCCGAGGCCGATGTGCCCTTCGAGGCGCTGCAGGACCCGTACGGCATCGCCTTCTGGCCCGAATTCAAGGGACGTGACGGCTGTCGCACGCCGATGGTCTGGGCCGCCGAGGACCTGCATGCGGGGTTTTCCGGGGCGCCGCGCACCTGGCTGCCGATCCCCGAGACCCATATCGGGCTGGCCGTGGCGGCGCAGGAGCATGCGCCCGAGGCGCCGATCCACCATTACCGCCGCGCCATCGCCTTTCGCCATGCCAATCCGGTGCTGGCGCGCGGCGCGATGGACACGGTGCGCGCCGAGGGCAATGTGCTGTCCTTCCGGCGCCGCGACGCGACGGCCGAGATGTTCGTGGCGATCAATCTGGGCGAGACGCCCGCCGCGCTGGTCCCGCCCGGGGGCGACTGGCTGCCGCTGGGTGCCGAAATCAACGCAGCCCGGCCGGGGGCCGACGGGCTGGTGCATCTGGGACCGTGGCAGCCCTCGCTGATGCTGCGGCGGAAGGGGGCGTGATGGCGGGTCTGACACTCAGCGGCGTGGGCAAGAGCTATGGCGCGGTCGAGGTGCTGAAGGGGATCGACCTCGAGATCGAGACCGGCGAGCTGGTGGTCTTCGTGGGCCCCTCGGGCTGCGGCAAGTCCACGCTTCTGCGGATGATCGCGGGGCTCGAACGGATCACCGCGGGGGCGCTGACCATCGACGGGGTGCGGGTGAACGACGTGCCGCCTGCCCAGCGCGGCATCGCCATGGTGTTCCAGTCCTACGCGCTTTACCCGCATATGAGCGTGCGCGACAACATGGCCTTCGCGCTGAAGATCGCGGGGCGCTCGCGCGACGAGATCGACGCCGCCGTGACGCGCGCCGCGCGCAGGCTGCAGATCGAGCCCTATCTCGACCGGCTGCCCAAGGCGCTGTCGGGCGGGCAGCGCCAGCGCGTGGCCATCGGCCGGGCCATCGTGCGCGACCCCAAGGTCTATCTCTTCGACGAGCCGCTCTCGAACCTCGACGCGGCGCTGCGCGTGGCCACGCGCATCGAGATCGCCCAGCTTAAGGAGGCGATGCCCGACAGCACGATGATTTATGTCACCCATGATCAGGTCGAGGCGATGACGCTGGCCAGCCGCATCGTGGTTCTGGCCGACAAGGGCGTGGCGCAGGTCGGCCCGCCGCTCGAGCTTTACGAGAAGCCGCGCTCGGAATTCGTGGCGCAGTTCATCGGCAGCCCGGCGATGAACCTGCTGGAGGGTGCGATTTCAGGCACCGGCGAGACGACGGAGGTGCGGCTGGCGGCGGGCGGCGGCACCATTGCCTCGAAGGTGCCGACCGAGCCCGGCGACAAGGGGCGCAAGGTCCGGGTCGGCATCCGCCCCGAGGACATGGAGGCGACCGATGGCGAGGATTACGCCTTCGAGGGCCGGGTCGAGATCCTAGAGGCCCTGGGCGAGGTCACCCAGCTCTATTTCGAGCGCGCAGACCCCGAGGCCGATCCGGTGATCGCCAAGCTGGCCGGGGTCCATGCCGGGCTGCGCGGCAAGACCCTCAGGATGACCGCCGATCCGGGCCGGGTGCATCTCTTCGCCGGGGGGCGGTCGCTGCTCTGGCGATAGCCCGCCGGGGCGCGCGGGCGGCGCTTGACGGGGCGCGGGGCAGGGCCGAGAAAGGCGCCACAGCCCTCCGGGTGCCGGTTCTGCCCGGGACGGGCGCCCATGAAGGAAGGATGCCCTCCGATGCCGCGTTCGATGGCCCGCCGGTCCCTGCTTGTCGCGCTTCCGCTGTTGTTTCTGGGGGCCTGTGTCCAGACCGGGCCGATGGGCTCGATGGCGCCCGGCGTGATCGGCCCGGTCGCGCCCGGCAGCGCCTGGGCGAATGCGGTCGGCACCGTCACCGGCACCGACGGTCTGGTTGCGAACCCGATGTGGAACGCCGAATTCTCGGGGCCGGGCTTCCGGTCCGATCTGGCGCAGTCGCTGAGCCGGGCGGGGATCCTGACCGCGGGCGGGACCTACCGGCTGAATGCCGATGTGCAAAGCGTGACCCAGCCGCAGACCGGCACCAGGGTGCAGGTGGCGATGGTGGTGCATTACACCATCCACGACGCGACCGGCCGCGCGGTCTTCGACCAGACCGTGACGACCTCTTACACCTCGCCGCTGGGCCAGGCGGTGCGGGGCGTGGACCGGCTGCGGATCGCCAGCGAAAACGCCGCCAAGGACAATATCGCGCTGCTGCTTCGCAGCCTCGGCGCCAGCGCCGAGGGCGCGCCGACCGGCGGGCCGCTCTGAGCCGGGGCGGTTGCGGCAACGGGTCGCCCTGCGGGACCGCGAAGGTCTGGCATGCTTCCCGGGACGCCGCCCGGCGCCGCCGCTCTGGGAGCCTTTGGGAGGATGACCATGCCGATGCCCCGCCCGTTCGGCGCACTCGCGCTTTGCGCGCTGCTTTCTGCCTGCGCCCATGGGGCGGACGAAACGGCGATGATCCCGGCCGCCATCGCGCCGCTGCCCGCAGGCAACCCTCATCGCGGCGCGATTTCCGGCATCGAGACCGCTGGCGGCAAGGATACCAATCCGGCGCTGGCCTCGCAGATTGCCGATGCCGATTTCAAGGCTGCGCTGCGCAGTGCGCTTCTGCTGTCTGGGGCCTATTCCGCCTCGGGCCGCTATGTGCTGAGGGCCGAGATCGAGGAGATCACCCAGCCGCTGTTCGGGCTCGACATGCAGGTCGGGCTGACCGTGCGCTACCGGCTGCAGGACCGCGCCGGAAAGACCCGATGGGAACGGCGGATCGTCACCCGCCATACCGCGCGGCTGGGCGAGTCGTTTCTCGGCTCCGAGCGGCTGCGCTATGCCAATGAGGGCGCCGCGCGCGAGAACATCGCGGCCTTCCTGCGCGCGCTTGGCGCCGAGGCCCGGGCCGGGGGTGTCGCGGACGTTTCCTAGCCGCCCCGTTCAGGCGAAGCTTGGCAGCCACAGGACGATCCCGGGCACCGCGATCAGCACGGCGATGGTGATGGCGTCGGCCACGAAGAAGGGGGCGACGCCGCGAAACACGTCCTGCACCGTCAGGTCGTCGCGCACGCCGGCCACCACGAAGCAGTTCAGCCCGATGGGCGGCGTGATCAGGCACAGTTCGGCCATCTTGACGACGAGGATCCCGAACCAGATCGCGCACATCGGTCCCGACATGCCGAAGGCGCTGTCCGCGGCCGAGACATACTCGCCCCCGTTCAGCGCCATCACCGCCGGATAGACCACAGGCAGGGTCAACAGCAGCATGCCGATCGCGTCCATGAACATGCCCAGCACCGCATAGGCCAGCAGGATCATGACGAGCGTCAGCATCGGCGGGTGGTTCAGCCCGGTGATCCAGTCCGAGAACGCGCCCGGCAGATCGGCGAAGCCCAGGAAGCGGACGTAGATCAGCACGCCCCAGATGATGGTGAAGATCATCGCCGACAGCTTGGCGGTCTCCAGCAGCGCGTCCTTGAATTGCGGCCAGCGCATGCCGTGCCAGATCGCCATCAGGAAGATCACGAAGGCGCCGATGGCCCCGCCCTCGGTCGGTGTGCCCCAGGCGTCTCCGCCGAAGGGGTTGTAGACGAAGAAGACGATGGTCCAGACCACGAAGAGGATCGGCAGCGCCTTGGGCAGGGCGCGGAACCGCTGACCCCAGGTGAAGCCCCGGACGGCCGGGCCGAACCGGGGCAGGGCCAGTGCCATCGCAACGATCAGAAGCGCATAGATGCAGGCCGAGACCATGCCCGGCACGAAGCCCGCCAGCAGCAGCTTGCCCACATCCTGCTCGACGATGATGGCGTAGATGACAAGGATCGCCGAGGGCGGGATCAGGCTGGCCAGCGTGCCCCCCGCCGCGACGACGCCCGCGGCAAAGCGCTTGTCATAGCCGATCTTCAGCATCTCGGGGATGGCGATCCGGGCGAAGACCGCCGAGGTCGCGACCGAGGCGCCCGAAACGGCGGCAAAGCCCGCCGTGGCAAAGACGGTCGAGACCGCGAGTCCGCCCGGCAGCCAGCCGAACCATTTCTTCGCCGCGTCGAACAGCGCGCGGGTGAGCCCAGCGTAATAGGCCAGATAGCCGATCAGGATGAAGGTGGGGATCAGGCTCAGCGCCTGGCTGGCCACCTTCGAATGCGGCACCTGACCGGCGGTCTTGACCGCGACCGTCAGCGCCCAGCCGAAGGCCTCCGGGTCATAGCCCTTCTTCGACCAGAAGATCCAGATCAGCCCCAAAAGCCCCGCCAGCGCCGCGGCAAAGGCCACCCGCATGCCCAGCAGGACGGTGACGAAAAGAACAGCCGTGACCGCAAGGCCGATGTCGATCGGTTCCATTCCCGCCCCCTAGTCGTCCGCGCCCGAGACATGGCCCGCCTCGGCCGCCGCCTGATCGGCCACCGACACCACCAGCGGCACCGCGACGGGCGCCGCCAGCCCCAGAACGAAGGCCCGGCCATAGCCCCAGAGCTGGACCGCAAGCCGCAGGCACAGGACCGAGAAGGCGACCGGCGCCAGAAGCTTGGCGGGCCAGAGCGGCAGGTTGATGTCGATCGAGCTGTCCCGGCTGAACAGCGGCGCGCCCCAGTCGAAGCTGCGCTGGAAATGGGCGAAGCTGCCCCAGACCAGAAGCGCCATCACGATCAGCATGGCCAGCGTCGTCACCGCCTCGGCCGCCCACAAGGCCCGGCCCGACAGCCGGGCCACCAGAATGTCCATCCGGATATGGCCGCCATCCCGCTGGGTATAGGCGATGCCCAGAAAGGCGATCAGCGGCATGCCCTGCTGGATCCAGTCGACATAGCCCGCCAGCGGCTGGTTGAAGACCTGCCGCCCGCCGACCGACACCACGGCCAGCAGCATCAGGGCAAAGACCGCCAGCCCCGCCAGCAGCGCCAGCTGGCGTTCAAGCCGGTAAAGCCCGCGGTCAAGCCGCGAGAGCGGGCTGTCATCCTCCAGCACCGGGGCATGGATGGCCATGGGGCTCTCCTTGGCTTGGGGGGACGGTTCGGGCGCAGGCCCGGACGGTCAGGCGGCGGTGCAAGGCACACCGGGCCGGGCAGGGTGCGCCGCCCGGCCCGGACCGCGCCCCGGGCAGGTCTTCGGGCTACTGCCCGATCTGCCCGGTCACGGTGTCGTAAAGCTCCTGCGCGGGCAGGCCGCGGGCGCTCATCTCTTCGATCCAGGCCGCGCCCACGGGGCCTGCCGCTGCCGCGCGGAACTCGGCCATCGCCTCGGGCGCGAAGGTGATCCGCTCGATCCCGCGCTCGTCGAGCGCCGGTCCCCAGCGCGCCATGGTCTCGCTGTTGTAATAGGCGATGTAATGCGCCAGCGCCTCGTCGACGGACCCCAGCAGCGCCTCGCGATGCGCGTCCGACAGCGCCGCCAGCGCGTCGCTGTTGACCACCACCGGGCAGTTCACCGTGCCGGGGTTCAGGTTCGTCGTCCACCAGGTACCGGTGTCGATGGTGCCGAAGGACATATGCGCATGGGGCGCGAAGGACACCGCCTTGACCACGCCGGAATCCAGCGCCTGGCGCACCTCGGTCGCGTCCATCGAGGTCGGCACCGCGCCGATGATCTGCATCGCCTCGCCGATGCCGCCGGTCGCGCGCACGGTCATGCCGTTGAAATCGGCCAGCTTGCGGGGCGGCTCGCCGACACCCACGAAATTGTATTGCGGCATCGGCGTCGGCATCAGAAGCGTCGCGTTCCAGCGCGCCAGATCCGCGACCACCGCCGGGTGCCGATACAGCGCCATCGACAGGTCGCGTTCCTGTTCCAGGCTGTCGACGCCCAGGAAGGGCAGTTCCAGTACGGTCAGCGTCGGGTTCTTGTCGCGGTGATAGCCCGCGCAGATCTGGGCCATCTCGAAGGCGCCGATCTGGATGCCGTCAAGGTTCTCGGTGTTCTTCGACAGCCCCCCATAGGACAGCGACAGCGTGAACTCGCCCCCGGTCTTCTCGCTGACCAGCTCGGCCAGTTTCTCGACATTCTCGGTAAAGGCGCGCCGCTTGCCCCAAAGCGAGACATTCCAGGTCTCGGCCAGCGCTTCGCCCGCAAGACAGCAGCCGAAGGCGGCCAGCGCCACGGCGCCGATCGCGGTTTTCATCGGTGGATCCTCCCTGATCTCCCCGGCTCAGAGTAACGGGCGCGGCGCGCCGGTAAAGCAAAAACTCGCGCGGCGGCGTTCGGCTTGCCGGGGCGGCGGAGGCATGGCACACCGGGACCGAGCCGCCAGGAGAGACCCGATATGTTCACCCCGCGCCCGCGTTTCGCCACCCAGACCCCGCCCGCAATCTTCCCGCCGGTTCTCGGCGCGCTGGGGCTGGGGCTGGCCTGGCGCCGGGCGGTCGATCCCTTCGGGGTGCCGGGCGCCGCGGGCGATCTGATCCTGGGGGCGGTCACGCTTCTTTTTCTTTTCATGGTGATAGCTTACGCGCTGAAGTTCGGGCGCCGTCCGGGCGTTCTGGCCGAGGATCTGCGGGTGCTTCCGGGGCGCGCCGGGCTGTCTGCGGCGGTGCTGTCGGTCTATGTTCTGTCGGCCGCGCTGGTGCCGCTGGCCCGCCCGCTGGCCGAGGCGCTGCTCTGGGCCGGGCTCGGGCTGCATCTGGCGCTTTTGGCGGTTCTGATCCGGGGGCTGGCCACCGGCCCGGCCGAGCAACGCCGCGTCACGCCGGTCTGGCATCTGCATTTCGTGGGCTTCATCGTCGCCTGCCTGCCCGCCGTGCCGCTGGGCCATGCCGGGCTTGCGACCGTCCTGCTTTACGGCACGATCGGGGCCGCGCTGGCGATCTGGGCGGCCAGCCTCGTGCAGGCGCGGCGCCTGACCGTGCCCGCGCCGCTGCGTCCGCTTTTGGCGATCCATCTGGCGCCCGCCTGCCTGATCGGCACCGTGGCCGCGTCGCTTGGCCTGATGCCGCTGGCGCTGGCCGCCTCTGCGCTGGCCGCGGCTCTGCTGGTGGTCATGCTGGCGCGCGCGCGCTGGATCCTGGCTGCGGGGATCTCGCCGCTCTGGGGGGCCTTCACCTTCCCGATGGCGGCCTTCGCGAGCCTGATGCTGGCACTGGCCGGGACGGCCGGGCCCGGGGCGCCGGGCGATCTTTTCCGCATCGCGGGCGGCGTCAGCCTGGTTGCGGCGACGCTTGCGATTCCGCCGATCCTTCTGTGGGTGATGCAGGCCTGGGCAAAGGGCATGCTCGGCGCGCAGACCAATGCCGCGCGGGTCTGAGCCTCTCTGGCCACGCGCCGCCCGCCCGCGCTAGGCTCCTGTCATGACCGAGTCCGCGCCCTTTCCCCATTCCGCCTGGCTGGCCGAACTGCCCGGCGGGCTGCGCCGCCGGTTCCAGCCGGGCGAGGCCATCGCGCGCCCGGGCGACGGGCCCGACCGGCTGTTCGTGCTGGATGCGGGGCTGGCGCGGATCTGCCTGAACGGTGCGGCGCGCGAGCTGACCATCGGCTATCTGCGCCCGGGCGGGATCTATGTCACCCATACCCGCGCCTGGATCGAGGCGCTGGCGCCCAGCACGGTGGTCTCCTGGCCGGTCAGCGAGATGCTGGCGCTGGTCACCCGCCAGCCCGCGCTGGGGCTCGCGGCCTTCCGCGAGGTGGGCCAGCTTCTGCACGGCGCCATGAACCTGATCGAGGATCTGGCCTTCCGCCCGGTCGAATCCCGGCTCGCGCGGTTTCTGCTGGGCGAACGGCGGCTGCAGGACAGCGACCGGATCCGGCTGATCGACAGCACCGAATCCCTCGCCTCGGCGCTGGGCACCTCGCGCCAGACGCTCTCGACCCTGATCAACAAGCTGATCCGCGAGGGGGTTCTGGCGCGTCCCGACCGCCGCCATCTGACGCTGTGCGACATCGCCCGGCTGGAAGAGCTGGCCGAACTGTCGGCTGGCTGACAGAACTGCGGCCCGCGCTCGCCTATCAGCACCCGGTCCCCCAAGTTCCGGCCCCGGAAGAGGAGCGCATGGCCATGACCGACCAGACCCCCGACCGCTACGTGACCTTCTGCGGCATCGATTGCGACCGCAAGGCCGACCGCCTGCTGGCGATGCTGGCCGCGCATATGGCGACCAGCCAGTCCCGCTGGGTCGGCTATTTCGAAAAGAAGCTGGCCGAAAAGGCCCGCATGGGCAATGACAACCTGCATTTCGTCGGCAGCCAGGTGAACAGCCTCTACGCCTTCTTCGAGGAACTGGGCGACAGCGCCGCCGAAGAGCTTCTGTACGATCTCGAACAGAACTGCTGCTGACCCGGCCCGCCACACGCCGCCCCTGCATTTTCTTCTTGGTGGAAATACCCCCGCCGGAGGCACCGCGCCCGCCAGGGCGCGGCCAGTCGGGCGCGGCCAGTCGGTCTCAGCCAGTCGAGGACGAGCCCGGTGTGCCCTGGCGATTGCCCCTTTTCTTTTCTTCCCTTGCGTGAAATAGGGAAGCGCCAAACGAAAACTCCCCCAGGAGACCCCCATGGAGATTCGCGAGGCCCTCACCTTCGACGACGTCCTTCTCGTTCCCGCCGCCAGCTCCGTGCTGCCCAGCCAGGCCGATACCTCGACCCGGGTCAGCCGCACGATCCGGCTCAACATCCCGCTTCTGTCCTCGGCGATGGATACAGTCACCGAGGGCCGGATGGCCATCGCCATGGCCCAGGCGGGCGGGATCGGCGTGATCCACCGCAACCTGACGGTGGAGGAACAGGCGCGCGAGGTCAGCCGGGTCAAGCGGTTCGAATCCGGGGTCGTCTACAGCCCGATCACGCTGCGCCCGGACCAGACGCTGGGCGACGCCAAGGCACTGATCGAGCGCTATAACTTCACCGGCTTCCCGGTCGTCGACGCACGTGGCCATGTGGTCGGCATCGTCACCAACCGCGACATGCGCTTTGCCGCCAGCGATGCGACCCCGGTCAGCGCGATGATGACCTGCAAGGATCTTGCCGTGCTGCGCGAGCCCGTCGACCGGGCCGAGGCGCTGAACCTGATGAAGGCGCGCCGGATCGAAAAGCTTCTGATCACCGACGCGGCGGGCAAGCTGACCGGGCTGCTGACGCTGAAAGATACCGAGACATCGGTGCTGAACCCGCAGGCGGTCAAGGACGAGCTTGGTCGGCTGCGCGTCGCGGCAGCGACCACTGTGGGGGATGCGGGCTTCGAACGCTCGCTGGCGCTGGTCGAGGCGGGCGTCGACATGATCGTGATCGACACCGCGCATGGCCATTCCGAGGGCGTCGCGAAGGCGGTCGAGCGGCTCAGGAAGGCCACCAACAGCGTTCAGATCATGGCCGGCAACGTCGCGACCGGCGAGGCGACCAGGGCCCTGATCGACGCGGGCGCGGATGCGGTCAAGGTCGGCATCGGCCCGGGCTCGATCTGCACCACGCGGATGGTGGCGGGCGTGGGCGTACCCCAGCTGACCGCGATCATGGATTGTGCGGCCGCGGCGGGCGACGTGCCGGTGATCGCCGATGGCGGCATCAAGTATTCGGGCGATTTCGCCAAGGCGATCGCGGCGGGCGCCTCCTGCGCCATGGTCGGCTCGATGATCGCGGGCACCGACGAATCCCCGGGCGAGGTCGTGCTCTATCAGGGCCGGTCCTTCAAGGAATACCGGGGCATGGGATCTTTGGGCGCGATGGCGCGGGGCTCGGCCGACCGGTATTTCCAGAAGGATGCCGCCTCGGACAAGCTGGTGCCCGAAGGGATCGAGGGGCAGGTGCCCTACAAGGGGCCGGCCAGCGCCGTCGTTCACCAGCTGGTGGGGGGGCTCCGCGCCGCGATGGGCTATACCGGCTGCGCCACCGTCGAGGAGATGCGCAAGAATTGCAGCTTCGTGCGGATCACCGGCGCGGGGCTGAAGGAAAGCCATGTGCACGACGTGCAGATCACCCGCGAAAGCCCGAACTACCGGATCATGTGACCGCTGCGGCGGCCTGACACTCTGACCCGACACGCCCGGCCACTCTGGCCGGGCGTTTTGCGTTTCGGGCTCAGGGCTTCGGTCCGTTCCGCGCCCGCTGATAGGCGGTGAAGCCGATCAGCAGCGCCAGACCCAGAAGCGTCGCCGCCAGTCCCGTGGGCGCCACCACCGCGTCGGGGTCGCAGACCGTCAGCGCCGTCAGGATCAGGATCACCAGCGCGACGCCGATCCAGGCCAGCTTCCAGCGGAAGGCCAGCCGGTCGGCGACACCGCTGTAGAAGGACCGCCAGACCAGCCCCGCCGTCGCCAGCGCGATCAGCGCCGCGCCGGTCAGCAGTACCGCGCGGTGCGGGCAGATCCAGGCGCAAAGCACGCTCAGCGAGGCCAGGAAGCCCGGCAGCACCGGCTCGATCCAGAGCTCGTTGAAGATCCGCCGCAGCGCCGCGCTTTCCCCCGCGGTCGGGTCGGGCGCGGGCCAGAAGCCGATGCCGCCGAAATTGTCCTGGAAATAGACAAGATCGTCCCGGAACTGGCTGAAATCCTCGGGATGGTCGTTGGGGTCGAGATCGCTGCGCGGCTGGCGCTCGACCTCGCGGTGGCCGGTCGGTGGCAGCACCGGCACGATCCGGCGCAGCACCTCGGTGCGTTCGGGGCCGCGAAAATCGCCATGCTCCAGCCGCGCGCGCAGCGTCTTCTTGGCGTCCGAGGTCGGGCGTTCCATGAAGATCAGGATGCGCTCGACCGGCGGCTTGGGGCCGCGCGCGGCGCTGGCGGCGGACTCGGCGCCGTCATCGGGGTCGTCGGGTTCCGCGACCGGCGTCGGCGGCACCAGGATCGCGCGCAGGTCGTTCATCAGCGGCGTGTCGATGCCGCTGCCGATCAGGTCCAGATCGAGCCCCAGATTGACGCCTTGCCCGCGCGCCGCGAGGCCCTCATGGGCCCGCGACACGATCTGCTGCAGCCGCCCGGCCGCCGGGTCGTTGTCCTTGCTGCCGGAATAGCCGCGAAAGATCAGCGTCACCCCGTCGGGGCGCGGCGCGTCGAAGATCGTGGGAAAGCCCTCGGCCAGCGCCTTGAAGGTATTGTCGGCGACCCGGGGAAACGGCGCCGAGAAGCGCAGGATCTGCTGCACCGCGGTCTCGATCTGGAAATCGGTCCAGTCCTGCCAGCCGGTCAGGGTGATCGCCAGATCGGCTCGGGCACGGTGGCGATGCGCGGCCTGGACGAAGTCGCGCCGCATCGCGCTCCATTCGGACTCGTCGGGAAAGTCGGCCCGCCGGGACCCCTCGCCATAGGCGATCTCGTAGCCGTAAAGCGCGACCCGGCTGACCAGACCGAAATCGACCTGGTTCAGCGGGTCGGGTGCGGCGGGCGCGCTGTCTGCCTCCGCCGTCTTGGGGGCGGCGGGCGTCCGGGGCAGCATCCAGAACGGGTAGAAGGCATAGACCTCGGCATGATCGAGCCGCGGCTCGACGCAGCCGCAGCCCGGCAGCGCCAGCGCCTCGGCCGAGCGCGCGGCCTGCGCCTCGGCGCGGGTCACGGTGCGGAAGGCGGCCTGCCGCGCCTGCCGCTTGACCGCCTCGAACTGGCCATAAGGGACGGGCGGCGGCACCGCCTCGACCGCCGCCGCGAAGAGCCGCTGATTGGGGTAGGTCAGACCGACCAGCTGTTCCAGCGCCAGCGCCGTCGCCTCGGGAATGTCGAGGCTTTGTGCGGCGGCAACCGCGTCGAGCCCGAGGATTGCGGCGCTCAGGTCGGGGGTCAGAAGCCAGCGCGCGTCGATCGCGGCCTCGACCTCGGTCATCGCGGTCCTGACGATCTCTTCGACCTTGCGCGCGGCGATCGGGTCCAGCAACCGGCGCACATCGCCCTTCAGCACCTCGGCATTGGGGGCGGGCGCGTACTCGGCATTCAGCAGCGCCTGCTGGAAATCGGTGTCCTTGACCGCGGCCTGCACCGCGCTGTCGGTGGCGTCGGTCACGCCCAGCGGCGCGCCCAGGGGAAGCTCGGGAAATTCCGGCACGCCCTCGGGCCGGGTGTCGAGCCCGGGCACGATCTCTTCGGCGGCGCCCGCCAGCGTGTCTGCGGCCAGCTCGATCTCGACCTCGAACTCGGCGCGGACGGCCTTGCGGATCGCGGCCTCGGCGGCCGCCTCGAGCGTCTTGCGCACCGGGGTCGAGAGCCCGACCAAGGGCGCCACCGCGCCCGAGGCCGCGACCAGATCTGGGTTCAGCGCCATGTTCGCGGCCGCCGCCGGATCGAGCCCGAAGCGCAGGCCCAGATGCGAGGACCCGGTGACCAGCGCGCGGATCTCGTCCAGCGCGCAGCGCGTGAGCTGTCCGCCAAGCGCCGCGTCGATGGCGGCACCGAGGTCCTCGGCGCTGGCGAAGGTCTTGCCGTCGAGCCCGGCCAGCGCCGTCTTGACGTCAACGGGCGCGATCAGCGTCTGGTAATCGGCCGCGTCGAAGGCGGTATAGTCCAGCACGGTGCGGCTGACCGGCTCGGCGCAAGAGGCCGGTTCGTCCGCCTCGACGGTCTCATCGGCCTGGGTGGCGGGCGAGAGGCTCGGCCGGTATTCGGCGATCAGCGCCACCGCCGCCGCGTCCGAGCCCATCAGGCGCGGCACCCGCGTCGCCTGTCCGGCCACCAGCCAGTCGGAAAATCCGGGCGAGACCAGCCGCGCGACGGCGCCGGGAAGTCCCGCCTCGATCCGGCCATAGGCGGCCAGCGCCGCGGCCACCGCCCGATCGCCCAGCGCATTCGGGACCGGGGTCAGCCCGGTGCAAAGCGCATCGGTGTCGGGCCAGGCCCCGACCGCGGTCAGCGCGGCCAGCCCGGCGCGGGCCTCGTCCGACAGGGCGGCCTCGGACAGGCCTGCGCAGGCCGCACCCTTCTGCCAGTCCTCAAGCGCGCTGATGGCCAGCGCGGGCGGCCCGGCCAGTTGCAGCGCCAGCCGGTTCGCGCCGGTTTCGGGGATCGCGCCCAGCCGTGCGGCCAGCGCCGGGGCCACCGCGCGCGGCTGCCAATGCGCGTCGGACCGCGCCAGCGCGCCATAATCGGCCGCCAGTTCCAGCGTGCCCGCGACGCTGTCGCGCCCCAGCCCCAGCGGTACCGCCCGGCAGAGCCGCACCAGCGCCTGTTTGGTATAGGGACCAAGCTTGCCGTCACGCAGGTATCTGCTGGGGTCGCGCAGCGCGCTGCGCAGCCCGCGCTGGATCTGGTCGATGCTGCCCGCTTCGGGCGGCAGCTCGGTCAGGGCCGCAAGATCGGTGCAATCGGCCCGCGCCGCGCCGGGCGCCGCCCAGGCTAGCGTGGCCATCAGGGCCAGACGGCAAAGAAGCGGGGCTTTGGTCATGCGGTGCGTCCTTCCTTGCGCATCTCGGTCGAGATCGCCTGCGCGAGATCGTGCGCGCTGACCGTATCGGCGCCGCGCCGGAGCGCGCTGATCGTGGCGTGATGCACGACATTGGTGATCGCGCCCCCCGCCATCTCGTGGCCGCGCGCCAGCGCATCGAGATCGACATCGTGCGCCAGCGGCACCCGGTCGAGGATGCTGGCCCAGAGCGCGCGGCGCAGTCCCGCATCGGGGCGGGGAAAGCCCACAACCGTCTGGAACCGGCGGAAGAAGGCGTCGTCGATATTGTTGCGCAGGTTGGTGGCCAGGATCACCAGACCGGGGCAGTCCTCGATCCGCTGCAGCAGATAGGCCACTTCCTGATTGGCATAGCGGTCATTGGCCGAACCGGACGGGCCCCTTGTGCCGAACAACGCGTCGGCCTCGTCGAAGAACAGGATCCAGTCGTTCATCTCGGCCATGTCGAAGACCTGGGCGAGGTTCTTTTCGGTCTCGCCGATATATTTCGACACGACCATCGACAGGTCGATCCGGTAGACATCGAGCCCGGTACGCTTGCCCAGCATCGCCGCCGTCAGCGTCTTGCCGGTGCCGGGGGGGCCGTAGAACAGCGCCTTGAACCCGGCGCCGACGCGGCGCGCGAGCCCCCACTCCTCGCGGATCAGGTGGCGATGGGCGTACCAGGCGACCAGATGCTCGATGCTGTGCTTGACGCCTGGCGGCAGGATCAGTTCGTCCCAGTCAAGCCGGGTGGTCAGGCGCCTGGCCGGAAAGCCCGGCGCATAATCGGGCCGGGGCGGGCGCCCCGCGCACAGCGTCAGCACCCGGTGCGGCGGCAGGGTCAGCGGCCCCGACAGAAGCGTGGCGCCGCCGGGCTCTGCGACCGCGCCGACGGTCAGCCCGGCCGCCGCGCGCAGCGGGTGGTCGGGCGCGAACAGCGCCATCGCCGAGATCCGCGCCGCGGCATCGGTCCCGCCCAGCAGGAACAGGGCTGTGACAGCGCTTGGGGCAAAGCCCGGGCCGCCTGCCTGCGCCTCGCCCCGCGCGGCACCGAATTCGGAAAAGACCCGGTCGATGGCCGAATTCTTGACGAAGAACGGGTCAAGCGCCGCGGGTGCCAGATGCGGTGCCAGCGCCAGCGCCAGAACCAGCCGCGCGGGCGCATCGAGCCCCGCGCTGTCGATCAGCCGCGCCAGTGCCGAGTCTCCGGGCAGCGCGGGCGGGTCGGGCAGGACGAAGGGCGTGGCGGTGCCCTCGAAGAAATGGGTCAGCCGCGCGGTGACGGTCTCGGCCAGCCAGCCCAGTTCGGCCTTCAGCGCCTCGGCATGGGGATCGGTCGGGCGCGGCTCAGTCATCGGCGTTTCTCCAGATCACGCTCAGCGCCTCGGGCATCCAGGGCAGCCGGATCGGCCCCAGCGCCCAGGGCAGCCCGTCCAGCAGCATGTCGAAGGGTCCCGGCGCGACCGTCAGCCGGGGCGCGCCGCGCGCGTCGGTCCCGATCAGCCCGCGGCGGCGGATGAAGGTGGCGCGCAGGCCCTCGGGCGAGGTCTTGCCCAGCCGGGTCCATTGCCCGATGACGCTGCGGATCAGGCTGTCGATCAGGGCGATTTCCGCGGGGGCCAGCGTGTGGCAAGGCTCGGGCCGGGTGCCGTCGGGCAGCCCCAGCAGCAGCCGTTCCAGCGGGTCGGGCAGGCGCGGGGCGGGCGTGGCCTCGGCCAGGGCGGCCAGCAGGGCAGCGGCGCGGGGCAGGCCATCGGCGCGGATCTGCCGGGCCTCGATCAGCCCGAGCCGGTCGAAGAGCATCCGCAGATAGGGGTGAAACAGCACAAGTCCGGCGCGCTCGGTGAGGCTGTGCGTGGCCGCCTCGCGGGCGATCCCGGCCGGCGGCGCGGCGCGGGCCGGTGCGGGGGCGGGCGTGGCCCCGGCGGCCCTCAACAGATCCTCGACCGCCGCCCGGGCGGTTCGGCGCAGCGTGCCCTGCGGTCCGGGCGCGGGTGCGGCATAGCCAAGCCGGGCGGCCAGACCGCGCAACAGCACGATCCGCTCTGCCTCGTCGGAGGCGAGCGCCTCAAGGAAGGCCCCGGCCGCCCGCCCGGCCGCGCCCGGCCCCGGCCCGGCGACCGCGGCAGCGGCCAGCTTGGCGGCGTCGAGGCCATCGCGGTCCAGAGGACCCTTGAGGCTTGCGGGCAGCGCTTCGGCGATCTGGTCCAGCATGCCGCGCACCGTTGCGGCCGCATCGCCAAGCGCCGCCTCGTAAAGCCCGGCCAGCGCCACCTCCCGCGCGCCCGGCTGCGGGGGCGATTCTGCCGATCTGGCTGTGCCCATCGCGGCCTCGGCGGGGCTGTCCCGGTCTGCCCCCTCCGGATCGGGACGGTCGGGGTCTGGGGGAGCGTCTGCCCGGGGCAGGGCGGCGTTCTCCGCCTCGGCGGGGGCCTTGCCGGTCTTGCCTGGCGCGCGATCGGTCGCCGGACCCGGCGCTGCGGTTTCGGCCGCCCCCGGCGCGGCCGGATCGGTCGGTCCGGCATGCAGTTTGTCTGAGGGCGATCCGGCAAGATCCGGTGCGGTGGAGATCTCGGTCCGAGACGGGTCCGCTTCGCCGCCCCCCCGCAGGGATCCGGAGGCGGTTCCTTGCGGCGGGGCGGACGGCCGATCCTCCGCAGGGGCGTGTCCGGCCGGTCCGGCCGGAGCGGACCGGGCATCGCCACCGGGCCGGTGGCCGGGCCATCCGTCGGGTGCCGCGCCAACGGGCGGCGCTGTCCGGTCGGTCCCGGAGCTGCCGTCCGGGCGATGCCGGGGCATGTCTCCCTCGGGCTCAAGCGCGTGAGTTACCACATCGGGGCCGCTCTCCGGCCCGGGCGATGCAGCACTGCCGGGGCTGGTTCCGGTCGCGCGCCCTGCGCGTTCCGTAGCGGTGGCCGGCATCCGATCGGGCGGTTCCCTGCCGCCAAGCTCCACGGTGCCTGCGCCGGCCCCGGTGTTGTCGCTGACCGCCTTGCGCGGCGCCCGTCCACCCGGCGGGGGGACGAGGTCTGTCGTGACGCCCGTCACGCCCGGCGCGGCGCCATCCGGTGCCCCCATCGCCTCGCGGGGCCTCGGGCCAGCCCGGTCGGTCTGCGGTGCATGCGGGCGTTGGTCCGGATGCTCGGCTGCGTCCATGCCACCGGCTGGGCTGGCCCTGGATGCCGCGCGGTCCGAGACAGCCTGCCGCGCCGCTTCGGGAGGCGCCTCAAGCGGCGCCTCCACGGCTGGCCCGGACGCAGGCGGTTCGGGGCGCATGTCTGCGGCAGCCTTCGCCCGCCTGGGGGAGCCGGCTTGCGGCGCGGAGGCCTCGGGGGCGGCTGTGCCGTGCCGCGTCTCTGGCACCCGGCCGGACTGTGCCGCATCGGGGGGCGTGCGAGGGAAGGCGCCGGCAGGTGCGGCGCGGTCGCGGCCAGATGCCGTGGGCGCGTCGGTCTCTGGCAAGGCCGGGGGGGGCGGGGCCGCCCGGCGCGGCGACGCGTCGGCCAGCGCCACAAGGTCGACCAGGGCGCGGGTTCTCTCATCCATTGGGGCAAGCGCCCGGGCCGCCTCGAGATCGACCGGCCGGGCCTCAAGGAGGGCGCGCGCCACGGCGCGCCGGGCCGAGACCGGATCGCGCGCGGTGCGCTCGAGTGCCGCGACCGCGTCCGACAGGGCCTGCGCCCCCTCTGGCAGAAGCGCCGCGATCAGCCGCGCGATGTCCTCCGGCGCGAGCCCGGCCAGTATCTGAGCGGTCCCGCCCGGATGGTCGAGCGCAGCCTGCCGCAGCCCCTGCGCCGCGGCCCGGGCGGCCCCGCCCCCGGAGGCAAGTGCGGCCGATATCTCGGGCGGCGGGACGGATGTCAGCTGCGCCGCGATCCGGTCAAGCGTTTCAGGCGTGACCCGGGCGCTGTCGCTGCCGCCGATGCGGGTCCCGACAAGAGCGGGAACCAGCCGCCGGGCCGCGCTTTGGCGCGCGGCCGTCCGGGGCGTTGCCGATGCGGCGGGGGCGGTTTTGTCCGGTGCCGCGGGGGCATCGGAGGCGGCCTCCGCGAAGGCAGGCTGCGACGGTCTTTCCGATGCGTCCTCGGCGTCCGCCTCACGGTCTTGCCGATGGCGGGCCTGCGGGATCGGCCCGCCCTCGCGCGGTGCTTCGCGGGACTGGGCTTCGTTGGGCGGTGCTTCGCGGGGCGGGGCTGCCGGTTCGGCGCGGCCGACGGGGTCCGGGATTTCGGTTTGCTGCCCGGTGCCCGTCGTCGCCTCTGTCGCGGGGGCGGTGCCGATGCCGTCTGCCCCATCGGGGGCCGGACCCGGGGCGGCGGCCCACATGTCGCGCGCCGCAACGGTCGTCGGGGCGCGGGGGGCCACCGGAGACCGGAAAGCCTCCTGCGCCGCGGGGCTGGCGGCGGATTGCCCGCCGCTTCCGGCCTGCGCCTGCGCGGTCGCGGCGCCCGTCGACGGTTTCGGCGAGGTCGCCGCCGCAAGACCGGCCGTCTCCGCGCCGTCGATCCGCATTGCGTCGTCCTGCTCCGGCCGCTCCGGCGGCGCCTGCCGCGGCGGCGCGGATCGGTCCCCGGGCAGATTTCTCGGCCCGGTTGTGTCAGGCCGGTCCGGCACGGGGCTTTTCGTGGGCGCAGGAGGGTCCGGGCTTTCGCGGCTCAGGGATCGGCTGTCCGGTGGCGGTCCCCCAAGCCGAGCGCCGGACGACAGCAGGTCGGGCGGTGCCGAGGCGCCTTCGGGCGGATGCCCCCCGAGGGCGCTTGCCGAACCGCTTTCCGTTTGCGTCGCAGAAGTCTGGGGGGCTGCGCCTGTCGCCTCTGGCGTGGTCTCGGGGGCTTCCGACAGGGGATTTGCCGTTGGGATCGCCCCGGCCGAGGGGCCGGACGGCGCCCGGTTCTGGCCCGGCTCGGCCGGTCGGGTGACAGCGGCCGGGCCTTCGATCGAGGCTGCGCCGGAGACGTCGCCGGACGGGGCGGTTCGAGCCATCGGCACCTTGGCTGCGGCTTTGGCCGAGGTCGGGATGTCCCGGCCGACAGCGTCTGGCGATGCCGCGGACCCTGATGGCGCGGGGGCGTCCGGACTGCCGGCGCGGGGCGGGCCCGGGATTGCGTCGGCCGGGCCGCCGGTCTTTGCCTCAAGGACGGTGGCTGTCCGGTCTGCCCTCTGGCCCGCGGCCCTTGCCCGGGCATCGCCCCTGCCGGTCGATGAGGTCGAGGCGGTGCCCCCCCCAGGGACGTTGCGCGAAGAGGGGGCGGGGTCGGGCGTCGATGGCACCGACGGGGCGAGGACGGGGACGCGGCTGGTGCCGGGGAGTGCGACAAGACCGTT
>NZ_QNVX01000027.1:87717-171338 GCF_003314725.1 Rhodovulum sp. BSW8 | reverse complement strand
TTGCTTCGGTTGCTTCGGTTGCTGCGGTTGCTGCGGTTGCTGCGGTTGCTGCGGTTGCTGTGGCCGGGATGCCGGGGGACGGGCTCTGCCCGAGGGGCGACGGGCCATCGGGGGAGCCGGGGGCGGGACGCTCGGTTGCGGACATCGCGGGTGAGGGCGGCGCCGGTGAGGGCGGCGCGGCAGGGGGCGGGTCGCCCGGCCGGAGCGGCGCGGCAGGTGCCATGCTGTCGGCGGGCGGCGAGGCCGCGGCCGACTGGCGGTCCGGCGGAGGCGGGGTGGCCAACCGGCCGGCAGGTTCCGCGCCGGAGGCCAGCCGGTCCGCAGCCGTCGGCGCGGAGTGCTGCCGGGGCACCGGCGCGGGGGCCGGGACGGTCGCAGGCGCCGATCGGGTTCCGGTCCGTCCGGGCGCAGGCCCGGTGGGGAGAGCGTGGACTGGCGGTGGATCGGACCTCGGGGCCGGGCCGGTCGGCATCTGCGCCGCGGGAGTCGCGGCGGCGGGGGCTGGCCCGCGCGGGGCTTCGGGGCGGGGCAATGTGCAAGCCGGGATCGGGGCGCCGGTCCCCGGCCCGGCCCGGTCCGGCAAAGGGCTGCCGAGATGGGGCGCCAGCGCGGCGGTGAGGGTTTCGGCCAGACGGCGCCTGACGGCGGGCCAGTCGGGCGGGTCGGGGAAGACGCCGAGGTCGATCTCGACCGTCTCGAGCCGCAGATCGGCGCGGCCGACAGAGGTGGCCGCCAGCACATGCCCGACGGTCTCGAGCAACTCGGCCCGAACCGCCAGCAGCAGCCGTTCGGGCGTGCCGAGCGGCCCCGGGCCGTCGACCAGGTCGAAGCGGAATTCAAGCGTCCCGATCCGGTTCGGGGGGGCTTCGGGCGCAGGTCGGGACGCGGGCTGGCCGGTCATTCCAGCGGCCCTCCGTCTTGCCTCAGCGCCGCACGCAGATCCGCCGCGGCGCCGTCGATGCCAGCCTGCCAAGCGGCGATGCGCGGGGCCAGATCCGCCAGCGCATCGGCGTCCAGCCAGACCGGGCGGACATGCACATGGGCGGGGGCGACGCGCAGGATCATGTCCTCGACGTGGCGGCGAAAGGCCGGGTCGGCGCCGCGCGCGGTCCAGCCCGGCAGGAGCGCCCATACGCTGGCCTCGGCAAAGCCGCGCCCGGCGCCGCGCAGCCGGATATCCTCAATGAGCAAAAGCTGTTCGCAGGCGCGGTTCAGATCCTGCCAGGCGCGGCACAGACGCGTCCCGAGCCGGTCGAGCGCGGCGCGGTCGCTGTCGGTGGCGCAGCGGTAGAGGAAGGGCGCGCGGGGGACGGCCTCGAACAGAAGCTGCCAGCCATCCCCGGGATCGTCGCCCGGGGTCAGCAGATAGGCCTCGGCAGAGGCGGCGCGGCGCAGGAGCGCGGGCGAGATCCGCCCGTCTGCGATCCAGGGCGAGAGTGCGGCGAGATCGGATGCGCCAAGCGGCGCGGGCGCCGACCGGCGGGTGAGAAAGAGGTCATGCGCCGGATCGGGCAGGGTCAGGTCGCTGCGCGGTACGGGGGCTTCGGGGGCATCGGCCCCGGGGGCGAGCGTGAGGCCCGCCGCCGCCAGCGCCGCGACCGGCCCGGTCCAGGGCGAGAGATCGCACAGATGCGCCAGCCGCGCCGCCGCCCCGAATTCGGGATGGGCGGTGCCCTTGTGAAAGTCGAAGTCTGGCAGGCGGGCCAGATAGGCCTCGCGCCAGGCGATGTCCCAGCGCAGCCGCTCGGCCGCGCTGCGATAGGCATGCAGCCCGGTCTGTCCGGTATCGGGCATCTCTTCGCCCTGAAGCGCAATGAGATAATCGAGCATCTCGCGCCGTTCGCGCAGCGCCACCGCATCCTCGGGGTCGGGCACGGCGCGGGCGGCATAGCGAGCGGGCAGGGCTGAAAGCGGCGCGGCCATCGCCCCGAGCGTGGCGTCGATCATCCCGCGATAGGAGGCGATGCGCTCGCCGCCCCGGATCCGGTAGATGGCGGGCAGGGTCGCATCGACCCCAAGCCGCCCCGCCGCGCGCGGCCGCCCGGCAAAGGCCACGTCGAAATCGCGCGGGTCGAGCCGGTTGCCCTGTCCGGCGATCCGCGCCGCGGTCAGGCGACCGTATTCCTCGGCGATGCCATGCGGATCGAGCGGCACCGGCGCGCCGTCCAGTGTCAGGTCCAGACGCGCGGCGCCTGCGGGCAGACGGACCTCATGCACCGCGACGATGCCGGGCCGGGCCAGCCTGCGGTCGTCATGGGGCGCGGTCTCGGTCAGGCGCAGCTCGTGGACATTCTCGATGCCCTCGATCCGTTCGAGTGCCGCCAGCACCAGATCGGGGCGCGCCGGGTCGCCGGGCTCGGCCTGAACCGGCGGCCAGATCGCGGCGGGCTCGTCGAAAAGGTCGGCTCGCGTGGCCCCCCGGCGCCCGCCCGTGCCGGTCGCGTCAAGCCCCATCAGCACCAGATTGACCACATGATAGACCTCGGCCGCGATGGCCTCGGGCTTGGCCATCGGGCCGATGCTGATACGGCCGGCCAGATCGAGCCAGCGCGTCTCGGCCAGCGCGACGGGCAGGGTATCGGTGCCGATCAGCCGCATGCCCTCGAAGGCGGCCGCGACCGCGTCGATGGCCGTGGCGGCAGGGGTGCCCTCGCCCGGCAGAACGGCGATTTCGTAAAGCCCGCGCGCCCCGGCCGGGCGCACGAAGACCCGCGCGACCTCGGGCAGGGCGGAGAGGCAGGCCGCAAGGTCGAGCGCCGTCACCGGCCGCCCCGGCAGCACCGCGCGCGGCCCGAAAAGCGCCAGCGCGTCGAGGTCGAAGGCCTCGGGCGCGGCGGTCAGGTGATCGCGCACCGGATGGTCGGCGCGATAGGCGATCTCGGTCAGCGCGAAGGCGGTCTGTTCGAGGAAGGTCACGCCCGGATCGTGGGTGTTGTAGTCGGTCCAGATCCGGCCCGAGGCGCGTTGCGCGGCGGGCGTCGCCTCGGCCATCAGCGCCGCGAAGGTGATCGGAGGCGGCAGCTCTTCGGTCACAACAGCCCGTCCTCGCGGTCCGGCCCTCCGGCGGGTCCGCGCGACCCGGTCATCAAGGGGTCGAACCAGAGCCGCGTCAGGTGATAGCGGATCCGGACCGGCGCGCCCTCGGCCAGGCCGTAATCGGCATTGGTGCGGATCTGCAGCTTGAAGTGGTGACGTTCCTCGGTCGCGATCCAGCGCAGCCGCAGCCGGTCGGCATAGGACCCGTAGACCGCGGTCTGGGCGCGGATCCGGCGCCGTCCGAACATCCAGTTCAGGATCGCGTTCCGGGGATGGAAGGCGTTCATCGCGACCGCGTGGACCAGCGCGTAATGCCCCTGTCCGACCTCGCCGCCGACGCCCGCCATCACCTCGAAGGCCTGGCAGCCGGTCATCGGCCGGGTGATGTCGTGCCAGCGCCCGTCGGCGACGGGGTCGGCAAGGCCCTCGGTCGCGCGCCCCAGCCGCCCGTCCATCCGCGCGGTGCCGCGCAGATCGAGCCGCCATTCGGGCGCGGCCTCGCTGATCCCGATCCGGCCGTCCCGGCCCAGCGTCAGCCCGGGCGGACCGCTGACCCAGCCGCCCGCCGCGCCGTCCAGCGTGTTGCCAGAAACCCCCAGCCCCTGGCGGAAATGCAGATGGCCCTGGGTTTCGCCATGTTCGAGCACCCAGGAGGCATAGGGCGTGCCGAGCCCCTCATAGAGGCTGAGAACCGCGCGCGAGCTGCCGACCGAATGCAACTGCAGCCCGTCGGCCGGGGTCTTCGAGAATCCGTCCTCGGTCTGGTTGACGCAGGATTCGATGAGGTCGCGGTAATGTTCCGCGGTGGGCAGCGCCCCGTCGCGGAAAAAGGATTTGAGCGTCGTCCTGTCCTGTCTCGTCACCGCGCCGTCTCCTGCCCCACGATCAGCATGTCGCCCACCCGGAGCCGACCGATGCCGCTTTGCGTCGCTTCGATGCCGCTCCGTGCGGTGGCTGCCGCCAGCGCGTGATCCGAGGCCGAGAGCGCCAGCGCCCAGGGCCGGGACGGCCGGATCACCGGCCCGTGCGGGCCGCGCCCGTCGATCTGCGCGGTATCGGCCAGCCGGTGGACACCGGAATCGTCGGCCGCGAAATGCAGCACCGAGAAATCGGTGACATCCTCGACATAGTCGAGCGCCGCGATCTGCGCGCGCAGAAGCGCCACGTTCAGCGACCAGCCGAACCGCGCGATCTCGGGCGCGGCGGTCCA
This sequence comes from Rhodovulum sp. BSW8, assembly GCF_003314725.1. NCBI lineage: Bacteria > Pseudomonadati > Pseudomonadota > Alphaproteobacteria > Rhodobacterales > Paracoccaceae > Rhodovulum > Rhodovulum sp. BSW8. The sequence goes on along the minus strand of NZ_QNVX01000027.1, from coordinate 167,092 downwards.
GACCGACAGCCGGGCGATCAGGTCCTGGCGCAGCCGGAAGGCCAGCGCGCCGTCGTTCAGGAAGGGCGCAAAGCGGATCCGGGCGCGCACCTGCAGCCGGTCGAAGGCCGGGTTGACCACGTCGAAACCCGCGAAGGGGCAGGCATGGGCCTGCAGCCAGGCGCGGACCCGTTCCAGCTTGCCGACATCGAAGTACAGCTCGCGCGGCGGCGGGGGGGCGCCGTCCGTGGGCTCGGGCGGGCGGCGGACCAGCACCACCGTGGCCCGGCCGGGCGCGGGCTCGGGCGTGGCGGCGGTCAGATGGGGCAGGCATTTGACCCGCCAGATTTCCGGGAATTCCTGCAGCACCAGCCGTTCGACATCCCAGGGCGTGACCGCGCGCTTGCGATGGCGCAGCCGTTCTGCCACGCGGGCGCGCCAGGCGGGCGGGGTCTCGGGCGGGCGCGGCGGGATCCGGCGGTCGACCTCGACCGGCTTGCCAAGCCCCGCAAAGCCCGGATCGAAGCGCCAGTCGCGCGGGCCGTCGCCCGGATGCGGATGGCTGTCGCGGCTTTCGGCCCAGACCCCGTTGGTATGCACGCCATCGAGCACCGGATGGGTGTGAAACCCGGGCCGCACCGCCGAAACCGCCAGCCAGATGCCGCCCGGCGGCATGTCGGGCGCGGTCTCGCTGGCGTCGTCGGGCATGTCGATCACCACCGTGCCGGACCTCAGCAGCCCGTCGGTCGTGTCCGACGAGATCGCGGTGGCGGGCAGGTCCTGCCAGCCCGCCTCGGTCAGGTAGTGCCAGGCCAGCGGCACCGGGTCGGGCACCACCCGTTCGTGACCGCTATCGGCGATGTCGAACAGCAGTGCCAGGTTGTCCTTGGCCGAATTGCCCGAAAGCTGAAGGAAAAGCGTGCCATAGCCCAGCCGCGCGGGCACCAGCCCCGCCGCCCGTTCGGTGCGTTCGGGAAAGACCGGGATGGTGCCGAACGGCGTGATCTGGCGCACCCGGTCGCGCGCCCGGGCGCTGTCGGGGGCGGAAAGCGCGATCCGCCCGGCGGCCTCGTAGCCGATCCTGAGCCGCGCGATCCGCGGCAGATAGGGCGGCAGCGGCACCGGGCGGGGGCGCAGCCGCAGCAGGCGCGGGCGCAGCGCATCGGCCAGCCCCAGCGCATAGGCGGTCTGCCCGAAGCCGCCCGCGCTGCCCGAAAGCCGCAGCCGCAGCGCGCCGCTCCGGATCTCGCCCCGCGCCTTCGGCAGCTTCAGCGCGGCCGGGCCGTCCTCGGGCAGGCTGGGGCTTTCCAGATCGGCCTCGCGGTGCCAGTCGGCCAGCAGCCGGCCGCTGGCCGGATCGCGGTCGGCCATGGGCGTCGGGCCGTTCAGCAGCGGCTTCCAGGTCTCGCCCGACAGCACCTCGACGGTCACAAGCGGGTCCGGGACCGGCGTGTCGCGCGGATAGGCGGCGTAATGCCCGGCAAAGCCGTCGATCCCGGCGGGCAGATCGGCCCAGGTCAGGTCGAGCGAGACATGGGTCACCGGCTTGACCGCCAGTTCGGGCGCGGCCAGCGTCAGCGTGCCGCCATCGGCGGGGCGGGCGCCGAAGGGCAACACCGCCTGATCGACCGCGACCGGCCCGTCATCGTTGAAGCCCGCCATGGTCCGCAGGCCCTCGACCCGGACCCGGATCGCGGCGGCATCGACCTCGTAGCGCTCGAAGAAGCTGACCGGGCAGATCCGGGCATCGGGGGCGGCGCGGATCGCCAGCGCGGGCGCGGCCTCGGGTGTCGCCGGATCGGGTTCGAGCGGCGGCGCCTCGCGGCCGAAGGTCATGCGGAAGGTGACGCCCGGCGGCTGGCCCGGGCCGTTCGGCAGGATCTGCAGCACCTCGGGCGCGACCGGGCCGCGCGCGCTGGTCAGGGTGACGGTGAAGGCATCGGCAAAGAACTTCTGGAAGACGTCGCAGGGCGCCAGCAGGAACCCCCGGCCGCCCGGGGCCAGCTGGAAGGCGCCCGCCATCAGCGAGGCCGGGGCCCCGTCCGCCGGGGCGTTTCCGTCTGTCTCGCCCGCGGCGGCGCGGCGCAGCAGCCCGTCCGGGCCTTGCTGCAATGCGCTGTTCTTGTCCAGAAGCAGCTGCAGATAGTCGCCCTCGGGCCAGGGCACGCCCTCGACGAGGCTCAGCGTCACGATCCGCCCCAGAAGCTGGCGCAGCGGTGCCGCGTTCAGCGTCTTGCGCGCGATGACCTCGTAGATCATCGCCATCGAGGGCGCGCGCACCATGTTGCGCGCCCAGTCCTGCACGGCGGCGTCGATGACCTCGATCCCCTCCGCGAGGCTGGCGAAACCGCAGGCGCGGATCAGTTCGGGATCGTTGCGCAGTTCCAGCGCGACATTGGGGTCGCGGCCGGGCTCGGTGCCGGGCGGCAGCTTCGGCGACATCGCGGGCAGGGGGCTCGCGCGGCGCATGTCCAGCCGGACCTCGACCTGGCGCCGCCCCTCGCGCAGCCGGAACAGGTCCGAGGCGATGTCGAGCCCCATTTCGGCCCCGGCCTGTCCGCGCCCGCCCTCGGGCGCGGCGCGGCTGCGCGCGACGAAGACGCCGCGCCCGAGCGGCCCGGCCCCGGCCGGGTCGAGCCCCGCCTCGACGCGGGTGATCGCGCCCAGCGTGGCAAAGAACGACACCTGCGGATCGGTCTCGAAGGTGATGGCGCCGGTGGTGCGGACGCGCGCGGTGCTGACCGGGATCGCGGTCAGGGTGCGGAAGGTGGCGACCGCTCCGTCGGCGCCGCGCGCGGCCAGCGTGGTGCCGCGCGGCAGGTGCCGTTCGGCCGCCGCCGGGGGCACATGCAGCAGCACCCGTTCGGGGGTCGCATCGGCGGGCGGCTGGCCCAGGATCTCGCGGTAGTAGAAATCGGTATGGCGGCGGGTAAAGCGGTTCAGCCGGTCGTCGACCAGCCCGGCTGCGGACAGCTCGGCCAGGATCAGGCCGATGCCGGGCTCGATCGTGCCCGCCTCGATCCGTTCGGCAAAGGCGGTGGCGGCGGCGGGCTGCAGCGAGGCCACGGCATGGATCATCTGCCGATGCGCCGCGCTGATCGCGGTCGCGAGCGCCCGGGCCTCGGCGATCCGGTCGGGCACGGCCGCGGCCTGTGCCTCGGCCGGGCGCCCGGCCTGCCTGCTACCGAAGGTGGCCAGCAAAAGCGCGGCCAGATCGGTGCCCGACCGGGCCGCAAGCCCGCTGACCCGCCCGCGCAGCCCCATCTGCCGTTCGAGTGCGGCGATGGTCTCGCCGAAAGCCTCGGGCAGCTGCGCCTCGATCCGCATCAGCCAGTCGTCGATCCGCCGCGACAGCGCGCGCACATGGCGGATCAGCGCCTCGGTGCCCTCGTCGGCGGCCAGATCGAAGGCGGCGATGGCATCGTCAGAGCGAAAGCTGAGGATCTGGGCCGCCACGACGGCGGGCTCGGCCCGCAGCCGGTCGCGCCAGGGCGAAGGTGCGGTCTCGGCCAGCGCCGCCAGCCGGGCGGCCAGATCGCGCGGGCGAAGCCAGGGGGCGTCGCGGGTCAAAGGAACCGGAAGGCGCGCCTCGCACGAGGCCCCCTGCAGGACGCGGATATCGGACCAGTCGGTATTCAACGCATGCGACTTGCCAAAGGACCGCAGGCCAGGCGGCTGCGATCGGTCCCCCCTGAAGACGGTAGAAAATCGTTCCGGTTCACGGATGTAGGGTCTTTCTTGGTTAAGATACTGGCGGAAGCCTCGATACAGGGCAAGGAAAGAAACCCGTCTAGGGTGAAGGTTGCGACAGGAACACACCTGTCAGGGTAGCGCTGTTGCCCTGGATCGCGAAGACGCCGCCCGCGGCGCCGGGCGGGCCGGGGCGGTCGGTTCCGGCGAACTGGCTGGCCTCGAAGCTGAGCAGCGCCGCCGGTTCCAGCCCGGGCGTCAGCAGCCCGACGCGGCCGCCATCGGGGCCGGTAAAGCGGACCGTCCCCTGGCCGCTGGACACCACGCGCGGCGCGCACAGCCCGAGCCGCGACCAGGAAAAGCTGTCGAAGGGCAGGGCGGGGCCGCTGTCGGCGGTAAAGCCCGACGCGACGAAACTGGCCCGCCCGGTGCCATAGCCGATCTGCAGGGTAAAGCTGCCCAGCGCGTCGGTGACCTCGGTCTTGCCGGTGGCGTCGGTCGCGGTGAAGGTCACCCGGACCGGCCCGGTGATGGTGGAAAGCCCCGCCTTCGGGATCTCGGTCGCGGTCGGGCTTTGGCCGACCACCAGCGGGCCGGTATAGTCGATCTTCTGCGAACGGAAATTGAAGGTGTAGGCGGCGGGCAGTTCGGTGCCGGGGCCAAGCCCCGCGACCGGCACCGCGCTGGCGCGCTTCCAGCCTTCCAGCCTGGTCTGGCCGTTCTCTTCCTCGGGGCGGAGGCGCCGGATCGTGTCCTCCTCGATCACCAGATTGCGCGGCAGCGCCTTGCGCGAGGGGCGCCCGGTCACATAGTGCGCAACGCCCCCGGCCGAGCCCACCGCGATCTGCAGATAGGCGCCGGTCATGCGCCGTTGCTGATAGAGATTGATGTCGCAGGGCACCTCGATCCCGAAGCCGAACCGTTCGACGACCGGCAGTTCCTGCACCTTCGTGACCAGCCCGCAGGCCGTGGGCGCAAGACAGGCAAGCCCCAGTGCAACGGCCGGAAAAGACTGGAACAGGCGGCGGCCTGTGGTCATCTGGGGCGCCTCCCTGGGGGCGGTTCGTTGCCGACAGCGTGGCCGAGCCCGGCGGCTTCGTCAACCATGGCGTGTGGCAGCGTGTGGCGGTGCGACATCGGCAAGGACCGGTCCGGAAGGGCGTTGCCCTGGGGGGGGGCGCAGCGGCGCCGAGCCGGACGCGGCCCTTGCCGCGACGGCGGGGCGTGGGCGCGCGATGCCGCTTGCCAGCGCGTCACAACCTGTGGTTTCATTCCCTATCGGTATCGGGAGGCAGCCATGGCCCAGATCTTCCAGAGCGAACGCGGCAGCGCCGGTCCGGCGCCGCAGGCCCGGGGCGGCGCCCGGGCGGGCGGCCCCCAGGAAGACCGTCTGTCCGCGCTTCAGGCCAAGGCCGATGCGGCAACGTCGGGGGGGGCTGCCGCCCGGCTGGGGGCGCTTCGGGCCGAGGCCCTGCAACGCGCCGAAGCCCCCGAAGAGGAAGAGCCCCTTCAGGGCAAGGCGCTGCAGCGCGCCGAGGCGCCCGAAGAGGAAGAGCCCCTGCAAGGCAAGGCGCTCCAGCGCGTCGAGGAAGACGAGCCGCTTCAGGGCAAGGCGCTCCAGCGCAAGGGCGGCTCGAAGACCGGCCTGCCGGAGAGGCTCAGGTCCGGCGTCGAGCGGCTATCGGGCGTCGACATGAGCCATGTCCGGGTGCATTACAATTCGTCCAGACCAGCCGCTGTGCAGGCCCACGCCTATGCGCAGGGATCGGACATCCATCTTGGCCCGGGCCAGGAAAAACACCTGCCGCACGAGGCCTGGCATACGGTGCAGCAGGCCAAGGGCCGGGTGCGGCCCACGACCGAGGTCGCCGGGACGCCGGTCAATGACAGCCCCGCGCTGGAAAGCGAGGCCGACCGGATGGGTGCAAAAGCCGAGAGGCTATGAGCCGCGTGACGCCCCGCCCGACATCGGCGGGGCGCATCGGCTCCGGTCCGGTCAAGGCGGTTCGGGGGGGCGGTCCTTGCGCTGGTGTCCTTGCCGCGCTGTGTCGGGCGCTGGCGGTCTGGGCGATGGTCACGGCATGGGCTGCCGGGGCCGCTGCCGACGCCGCTGTCGCCCGGTGCGACGGCCCGCGCGAGCCGGGTTTTCTCGATCTCGGCGTCGCCCATGCGCCGCCCTTCGTCATCCTCGAGGACGGGGCGCCGCCCACCGGGCTGTCGGTCGAACTCTGGCGCCGGGTCGAGACCGGCCTGATCGAGGCCGGGCGGATCGAGGGCAGCCATTTCGTGATCTGCGACGCCATCGAGCAGCAGGAACAGGCGCTGACCGATGGCGGTCTCGATCTGGTGCTGGCGCCGCTGACGATCACGCCGGAACGGCTGCTGTCCTATGGCTTTTCGCGCCAGTATTTCCTGTCGGGGCTGACCATTGCCGCGCGGCACAGCAACGAGATCGCGTTTTCCCATGCGCTCGAGGTGCTGGTGACGACGCTGTTTCAGCCCGGGACGCTGCGGGCGGTGGTGCTGTTTCTGGTGCTGAATCTCGTGCTGGCCGTCATGATCAAATGGGTGCTGCGCGATGCCCGCCGCCGCCCCGAAGAGGATCGCGCGCCCCCCGGCCGTCTCTTGACGCTGGTCGATCCCTATCTCGAGGCGGTCGAGAGGACGCTCGGGCTGAAGGGCATCGGCGATGCCGGGTTCAACCTGGCGGGCCGGGCGCTGGAAATGTTCATGGCAATCATCGGCACCGCGCTGTCGGCGGCGCTTCTGGGGGTGCTGACCTCGGCCTTCGTCTCGGCCATCGGCCAGAGCGACCGGGTGGACGAGCTTGACCTGACCGACGAACGCGTGGGCATCGAATCCCATTCGACCGCGCAGGAATTCCTGGCCGACGCCTATGAGGCGGCCGCCGGAAAGCCCGACGATCCCGAATGCCGCCCGCTGTCGGCGGCGCCGCTGGCAGGGCCGGGCTGCGTCACCGAGGTGTCGGCCGACAAGCTGCTGGAGGCTCTGGTCGCCGATGAGGTCGATCGGGTGATCGGCGACTGGGCCGAACTGACCTATCTGGCGGGCACCGGCCGGTTTCGCGGCAAGGTGACCGTCGAGCAGAAGGTCTATCGCAGCGAGCCCCTGGGCTGGGGCTATGGCAGCGCGCTGACGCAGGACCTGCGCGCCCGGATCGACAGCGCGCTGATCCAGCAGATCCGTCATGGCGGCTGGCGACGGCTGGCGCAGCGCTATCTGGGATCGGGCAGCATTGCCCCGGATTGAGGTCCCCGAGGAAGCCAGGGGCAGAGGCCGCCGCCGGACCTGTCGCGACGGTGCGGAACGCCGGTGATTTCTTGGCTTGCCTTGTGGCTACCTCCTGTGGTTGAATTTGGATTGCGGAACAACGCCTTTTGGCGATTGCGCGGGACGCCGGTCAAAACGGCCGGACCCGCGGTCCGGTCAGGGGGGAGCCATGGTTGCACCCGCAGCCCGCGTCGGATCTGTGTCACCCCTTGGGGCAAGCGGCGCATGATCGATCAGGCGTTGAGCCTTGCCGTCGACCGCCTGAACGGCCATCTGGCCGGGCGGTTCCGGACCGGGGACGACGTCGTGGTGCTGTCGCCGCTGACCGATGCCGAGGGCAAACCCGCCGATGCCGCCCGCAACAAGCTGGCGCTGTTCGTCACCGCCATCGCCGAGGACACCATGCCGCGCAGCGCGCGCGGGCCGGGGCTGTCCTCGATCGGGCTCGCGCGCGGGGCGCAGGCCATTCATCTCGACATCTACGCGATGCTGGCCGCGGCGCATGACCCCGACAAATACGCCGAGGGTCTCAAGCAGCTGTCGGCGGCGCTGATGTTCTTTCAGGTGCAGCCGGTGATGACGCCGCAGAACACCCCCGACATGCCGCCCGGTCTGGCCCAGCTGTCCTTCGAGATCGCCAATCTGAAGGTCGAGGAGGTGGGCCAGCTCTGGGGCAATCTCGGCGGGCGCTATGTGCCCTCGGTGATGTTCAAGATCCGGTCCGTCCGGGTCGATGCCGGGGCCTTCGCCGGGGTTGCGGCGCCGATCCGGTCGGCGCAGCGGCCCGAGGGGCGCGCGGGGAGGGGGCGCGAATGAGATATCGCGTCGCCCTGGATCTGACGGTTCGTCATGGCTTCTGGGGCGACGCGCCCGCACCGCTGAGGATCGCGGCAGCCGATCCGGGACGGCTGAAGAGGGCCGATATCGTCTTCAAGACCGACGGCACGCGCGCCATCCTCGGCCTGCCCGAGACGGCTCCGCCGCCTGCAGCCGTCGCGCTGGACATCCTCGCCGAGCCGCGCGCCATCGCGCTGACCGAAGGCTGGCAGGCCGACGCCGTGGCGGTGCTGACCCCCGCGCCGGGCCAGGCCGAAACCGGGCTTGCCGCGGCGCAGGAGACCTTGCCTCGCGATCTCGGCGACCGCCGGGTCTGCCGGTTGCTGCTGGACCTTGCGGGCGCGGACCCCGAGGCGGGCTGGGTGCTGAGCCTGCGGCTCGAGCCGGTCGCGGCGCTCTGGGCCTACCATGTGACCGGCCGCGGCGCGGAGGGGCCGATCCGGGTGATCGACCCGGCGGATGAGGTTGCCTTCGAGGATCTGGGCCAGACGCCGATGCCGGACGGGCGGCGCGCGCGGGTTCTGCGCTCGGCCCGTCCGGTGCCGTTGGCCGCGCGCTCGCCCTGGCGGTTCCGGCTGGAGGAAACCCAGCCCGCGCCCTTCGATCCCATAGCCCTGATCCCGGTGCTGCCCGCGGGCGGCGCCAACCTGCGTCCGGCCCCCGGTCAGGACGGTCTGCAATCCGACATTTACGTGAGCCTTTGGTAGAGGAGACGCCCCCATGGCCATGAAGACCCCCGGCGTTTACATCGTAGAGAAAAGCGCCTTTCCAAACTCGGTGGTCCAGGTGGCCACCGCGGTGCCGGCCTTCATCGGCTACACCGAACGGGCCGTCAACGGCACCGTGTCGCTGGACATGACGCCCTGGCGGATCACCTCGTTCTCGGAATTCGTGCAGTATTACGGCGGCGCCCCCGACCCGGTCTTCGAGATCGTCGATTTCGAGGTCGCCTCGGGCGTGTCGCCGCTGTCGGCCGATGGCGCGGCGATGAAGGACCCGCTGCCGCGGGCGGTCTTCCCGCTGGGCGAGAAGAAATTCGAGCTGAAGCAGAAGAACCCGGCCTTTTCGCTTTACGGGGCGATGCGGCTCTTTTTCCAGAACGGCGGCGGGCCCTGCTACGTGATCTCGATCGGGGCCTACAAGGTCAGGGACGACCAGGGCCAGCTGGTCGACAACGTGATCGACGCCGAGAAGATGCTGACCGCCATCGACAGCCTCAAGAACGAGCCCGAGCCCACCATGCTGGTGATCCCCGAGGCGACGCGGCTGGTGCGGCAGAACTGCGTCAAGGTCCAGCAGGCGATGCTGAAGCATTGCGGCAACGACATGAAGAACCGCTTTGCCATCCTTGATATCTTCGGCGGGCATCTTGGCCAGAAGGACCCGCTGGGCAACCCGGTCGCGACCTTCCGCAACGATGTGGGCATCAACAACCTCGATTTCGGGGCGGCCTATTTCCCCTGGCTCGACACCTCGATCTTCCAGTCGCGCGACTTCAGCTTCCAGAACATCGAGCCCGCCAGCCATCCCAAGATGATGGCGCTGCTGAAGCAGTCGGTGAAGCGCAATCCCGACCTCGCGCCCGAGATCGACCGGATCAGCGCGCCGACCGTGACCGGCGATTTCACCATCTCGGTGACCAGGGGCGGCAAGGTCGCGATCACCGAACAGGATCTGAAGGCCGAGGATGACGAAAGCGACAAGGCCGGGCTGACCTATGCGCTGGCCAAGAAGCCCGGCACCCTGGCGGGCAGCTTCGTCAAGACCGAGGACGACAGCGAGATCAAGACCTTCACCCAGGAGGACGTGTCCGAGGGCAAGGTCAGCTTCAAGCATGACGACGCCACGCCCGAGGGCAAGTTCGAGATGACCGTGACCGACGAGCTCGGGATCTCGACCGACACCATCACGCTGAAGGTCGAGGTGGTGGGCGGTGTGCTGGCCAAGGCCGATATCGAGGCCGAGACCGCGGTTTCGGTCGATGTGGCCGCCGACAATCCCGAGGGCGACGCGGACTCGATCGTGCTGCTGGAAGCCACCAGCACCGATGGCAAGACCAAGGCGCTGGAAGGCGTCGGCACCTGGAAGGCCGATGCGGGCACGGTGACCTTCACCCCCGATCCGGCCTTCGCCGGGCCCGAGGCCAAGGTGAAGTACACCATCTTCAAGGACAACGCGCCGCTCGCGACCCGCGAGATCCGGGTGCTGGTCGACGGCACCACGCCGGTGCGCCAGGAAACCCCGACGCCCGCGGCCATCGACAAGACCCTGCGCGCGCTGGTGCCGCTTTACGTCACGATGATGGACGCCATCGCCAAGCGCGAGAACGCGATGCCCCCCGCCGCCGCGATGGCGGGCATCTACACCATGGTCGACAATGCCCGCGGGGTCTGGAAGGCGCCCGCCAACGTGTCGCTGAATTCGGTCGTGGCGCCCCGGGTCAACATCAACCACGAGGAACAGGAAAACCTCAACGTCTCGACCACCGGCAAGTCGATCAACGCGATCCGGCCCTTCGTGGGCGAGGGCACGCTGGTCTGGGGGGCACGGACGCTCGACGGCAACAGCCTTGATTGGCGCTACATCAACGTGCGCCGGACGATGATCATGATCGAGGAGTCGATCCGGCTGGCGTCGAAGGCCTATGTGTTCGAGCCCAACACCGCCAATACCTGGGTGACCATGCGGTCGATGATCGAGAACTTCCTGACCTCGGTCTGGAAGGCGGGCGGGCTTGCCGGCGCGGTGCCGACCGACGCGTTCAGCGTCTTCGTGGGCCTGGGCGAGACGATGACGCCCGAAGACATCCTCGAGGGCATTCTGCGGATCACGGTGCTGGTTGCCGTCACCCGGCCCGCGGAATTCATCGAGATCACGTTCCAGCAACAGATGCAGAAATCCTGAGCCTGAGGAGGGTATGACCCATGGCAGATGACGGTTCCGCCCAGTCGCAGACGGTATGGCCGCTTCCGAAGTTCTATTTCCAGGTGAAATGGGACGATACCGAACTGGCCTTCCAGGAGGTCTCGGGGCTCGACATGGAAAGCGAGGCCATCGAATACCGCGCGGGCAACAGCAAGGTGTTTTCCAAGATCAAGATGCCGGGGCTTCTGAAGACCTCGAACATCACCATGAAGAAGGGCGTCTTCGTCAAGGACAACGCGATCTGGGACTGGTTCGCCGAGATCAAGATGAACATCATCAAGCGCAAGGCGCTGACGATTTCGCTGCTCGACGAGGAGGGCAACCCGACCATGGTCTGGAAGGTGCAGAACGCCTTCCCGGTCAAGGTGTCCTCGACCGATCTGAAGGCCGAGGGCAACGAGGTCGCGGTCGAGACCATCGAGATCGCGCATGAAGGCTTCGTGATCGAGAACGGCTGAGGCGATGGAGGATTTCGCGCCGCCGGTCGCGTTCCACTTTTCGGTGAGCTTCACGGGAAGCGCGCCGAAGGTGGACGACACCGCCTTTCAGGAGGTGGGCGGTCTCGAGACACGGATCGAGACCACCCCCCTGCAGGAAGGTGGCGAGAACCGGTTCCAGCACCAGCTGCCGGAAAAGGTCACGCATTCGAACCTGACGCTCAAGCGCGCCCTGACCGGCACGTCGAGCGGTCTGGTCACCTGGTGCAAGTCCTGTCTCGAAGGCGGCTTCGGCACGGCGATCGTGCCCAAGGATCTGGTCGTGTCGCTCTTGGACGAAGAGGCCAACCCGGTCGCGAGCTGGGCGGTCGGCAACGCCTTTCCGGTCAAGTGGACGGTGGCGGGGTTCGACGCGATGAAGAACGAACTGGCGCTGGAGACGGTCGAGCTGGCCTATCTGACGCTGGAAAGGAAGCTCTGAGATGACGATCGAGATCGGCAGTCTGGTGGTGAAGGGATCGTTCGGGCGCCCGGCGCAGCAGACCGAGGCGGTCGGCCCCGAAGAATTCGCAGAACGGCTGGCCGATCTGCGGCGCGATCTTGAGGACGAGATCGCCCGCGCCGTCGAGGCGGCCGAGCGGCGGCTGCGCGAGGGGCGGTCGTGACCAAGCTCAAGATCACCCGCTGCGAGATCCAGGGCGGCGACATCGTCAAGATGTCGGGCGATTCGAACATCTTCACCGCCACCATCAACCCGGCCCGGTTCAAGCGCAAGTACAAGACCCGGTTTTCGGGCATCGACCGCGACGGGGCCATCGGCAAGTCGAAACCGGTGCCCAAGTTCGACCGCTCGGACCCCGAGCATCTGACCCTGACGCTGACGCTGGACGGCACCGGCGTGGTGCCCGATGCCGCAAACACCACCGTCTCGGCCCAGATCGAGAAGCTGCGCAGCATCGCCTACAGCTATGACGGCGACGACCACCAGCCGAACCCGGTCGAGGTCGAATGGGGCGGCGGGTTGTCCGATTTCCAGGGCCGGCTGACCGGGCTCGATGTCGATTACACCCTGTTCCAGGCCGATGGCACGCCGCTGCGCGCCACCGTCGAGCTGAGTTTCATCGAGGCCATCACCGAAGAGAAGGAGGCCAAGGAAAGCAACGACAAGTCGCCGGACATGACCCATGTGCTGCAGGTTCGCGAGGGCGACACGCTGCCCCTGATGTGCCAGCGGGTCTACAAGGACGTGACGCGGTATCTGGAAATCGCCCGGGCCAACGACCTGGACGATTTCCGCGATCTGACGCCCGGCATGCTGTTGCATTTCCCGCCGATCCGCTGAGCCATGGCCGACAGCCCCGTCAAGAACGCCGATGGCCCGCTGGGCGTCACCGTCAAGCTGAACGGCACCGCGCTGGCCGATACGGTCGGCGTCGTGTCGATCCGGGTCGAGACCGAGCTGAACCGCGTGCCCGAGGCGGTGGTCACGCTGGCCGACGGGTCGGTCGCCGAACAGGAATTTCCGCTGACCGATGCCGACACCGCCAAGCCCGGAAGCGAAATCGAGATTTCCGCCCAGTTCGGGTCGAACACGGCGCAGACCCTGTTCACCGGGATCGTCACCGGCCTGCGGCTTCGGATCCGCAGCGGCAGCGGCGGCCAGCTTGAGCTTTCCTGCCGCGACAAGGCGGTCAAGCTGACCGGGCTGTGCCGCACGGCGGTCTGGTCGAAGACCAAGGACAGCGATGCCATGTCGGCGCTGGTGCAGGCCGCGGGGCTGACCGCCGACATCGCCGCGACCGACGGCCCCGAGGCCGATCTGGTGCAGCACGATTGCCCCGACTGGGATTTCCTCAGGCTTCTGGCCGACCGCAACGGGCTGGTGCTGGCGGTCGATGCGGGCAAGATCACCGCGGCCGCGCCCGACCCGTCGGCCGCGGCCAAGCTGACGCTGACGCTGGGCGATGATGTGCTCGATTTCGACGCCCGGCTCGACACGGTGGGGCTGGAAAAGACGGTCTCGGTGACGGGGTGGGACCCGGCCCAGCAAACCGCGACGGTCCAGACCTCGGATGCCGTGGCGGCGGGGGCCTGGGGGTCGAGCGCGCTGTCGGACCTGACCGGCGTGACCGGCGACCGCACCCGGTCGCAGACCGCGTCCTATGCCGAAGGTCAGGTCTCGCTGACCTCGGTCGCCAAGGCGCGCGCGGCGCGGGTCGCGCTGGCGGCGTTGCAGGGGCGGTGCAGCTATCCCGGGTCCGCCGCGGCAAGGCCCGGCGACACGGTCGAGATCAAGGGCGTGGGCGACCGGATGGGCGGCACCGCCTATGTCGCGGGCATCACCCACGAGTTGGGCGACGGGCACTGGACCACCACCGCCCGGCTGGGGCTGCCGCAGGGCTGGCGGTCGGACGGGATCGGGCCGGGGGGCGCTGCGGCGGGCGGGCTCGTGGCCCCGGTGCCGGGGTTGCAGCCCGCGACGGTGGTGGCCCTGACCGACAGCGGCAGCGAAAACCCCCTCTCTGACAGCGCCATGATCAAGGTCAGCCTGCCTTTGTCGGGCGATCCGCCGGTCGAGATCTGGGCGCGCTATGCCCAGCCCTACGGGTCGAACGGGGCGGGCATCCAGTTCCTGCCCGAGGTGGGCGACGAGGTGGTGCTGGGCTTTTTCGCCGACGATCCGGCGGCGCCGGTGATCCTTGGCTCGCTCCATGGCGGCAAGCTTGCGCGCACCCGCGAGGCCACCGACGGCAACGACATCAAGGCCCTGACCACGCGCTCGGGGCTCGAGATCAGCTTCGACGACGACAAGACCGTGCTGACCGCCAAGACCCCGGGCGGCCACAGCATCGTGCTGAGCGACGACGACACGTCCGTCACCGTGACCGACAGCACCGGCAACAGCATCAAGATGGAAAGCTCGGGCGTGACGGTGTCGAGCAAGGGCACGCTCGATCTGACCGCCGAGGGCAATATCACCCTCAGCTCGTCGGGCGGAGACGTCAGCGTCAGCGGCACCAATGTCACGCTCAGCGGCGATATGGGTCTGACCGCCAAGGGCGGCACTTCGGCCGAGCTCAGCGCCGGTGGACAGACCACGGTGAAGGGCGCCATGGTGATGATCAACTGAGGAGAACCCGATGCCGCCCGCCGCGCGACTGACCGACATGCATGCCTGCCCGATGGTCACGGGCGTCGTGCCCCATGTGGGCGGACCGATCGCGGGACCGGGGGTGGCGACCGTGCTGATCGGCAGTCTTCCCGCGGCGGTGGTCGGCGACAGCTGCGTCTGCGTCGGCCCGCCCGACAGCATCGTCAAGGGGTCGGCCACGGTGATGATCGGCGGCATGCCCGCGGCGCGCATGGGCGACACGACCTCGCATGGCGGCTCGATCGTGCTGGGGCTGGCCACCGTGATGATCGGAGGCTGAGGTGATGGAGCGGGGAGATCCGGGATTTCTGGGCCGGGGCTGGGCGTTTCCACCCGATTTCGATCCGGCAGAAGGCGGCGCGCGCATGGTCGAGGCGGTCGAGGATATCGACCAGAGCCTGCGCATCCTCTTCGAGACCCGGCCGGGCGAACGGGTGATGCACCCGGCCTATGGCTGCCGCATCCACGATCTGGTGTTCGAGCCGATGACCGCGGCCACCGCCCGCGCGGTCGAGACCGCCATTGCCCGGGCGATCCTGTTCTTCGAGGCGCGGATCACGCTGCGCGAGGTGCGGGTCAGTTTCGAGAACTGGGCCGAGGGGCGGATGAGCGTCTTTCTGGACTACGAGGTCGAGCGCACGAATACCCGCCACAACGTCGTCTTTCCGTTCTACGCCCAGGAGGGCACGCTGGTCACCGGCACGCCGGTGGCGACCTGACCGCTTCGCGCATCGCATGAAGATGCGTGTGCAAGTTTCGGAAAATTCGCGATTTATGCCGCGAATGCCGCAGGCTTTGTTAACCCATGGTTGACCCTTTTTCGCCGATCCTGAGGCGGGGCGCCTGTCATGCGCGCCTCGCGGAAGAGTTGGGCAGGAGGGTTGGATGGACACGGGTGTCCTGCAGGTCTTTGCCGTGCCGATGGGCGCGGCGCCGGTGCCGCGCCCGGGCGGCTATGCGGGCAAGCGTCTGCTGGATATCGTCGTTTCGGCGGTGCTTCTGGTGCTCTGTGCGCCCGTGATCGGCGCGATCTGGCTTCTGCTTCGGGTCGAGACGGGGCGGGGATTCGCCCGGCGGACCCGGATCGGCCGGGGCGGCGTGCAGATATCCTGCCTTGTCTTCCACACCGCCCGCTCCGCGCCCGCGCGCCGACCGGTCCGGGCGCGGCCCGGGGATCTCTGGGCGCGGCGTCGCGACACCGGGATCTGCAGCGGAACCCATACGGGGACCGAGCCCGCGGCGGGCCGGGTCGGGCTTCGGGTGCGGCGGCTGGGCCTTGCGGGGCTGCCGATGCTCTGGACCGTGCTGCGCGGCGACATGAGCCTCGTGGGTCCGCGCCCGGCCACGCGCGCCGATCTGGCGCGCTACGGTCTGGCGCGCAGCGTCTATCTGGCGATGCGTCCCGGGCTGATCGGGCTGGCCGATGCGCACCCCGGCGGGCGGTTCTGCGACCGGGTCCATGACGACCTGCGCTACAGCCAGATCGCCGGTCCCTGGGTCGACCTGCGCCTGATCGCCGGTGCGCTGACGCGCCGGGACGCGGTCGGACCGCGCAAGGCTGCGGGCTTTGGCCCGATGGCCCCGATGACCGGCCCGCTGCCCTTTCCCGGCGCAAGCCCGGCGCCGCGCCGCTGAGGCTCAGCTTTCGTAGCGGGTCTTGCCGCGCCTGTCGCCATCCATCGGCAGGTCCATGTGCAAGGGCTGGTGCGCCCGCTGGGAACAGGCCTGGCGCGGGCAAAGCTGACAGCTGACGCCGATCCGGGCGACCGGCCCCTCGGCCGCCAGATTGACCGCCTGGGCATAGCCGATCCGGTGCGCCTCGCCCCGCTCGCAGCCCAGCGCCACGGCCAGCCGGTTGTCCTGCAGATGCGGGCTGAAGACCGGGCGCTTGACGGTGCGGCTGAGGGTGAAGAACTGGCTGCCATCGGGCATCTCGACCAGTTGCGGCAGGATCACCCCGGGCGTCGCGAAGGCGTTATGCACGTTCCAGACCGGGCAGGACCCGCCCTTTTCGGCCAAGGCAAACGGCGTGGCGTTGACCCGCTTGGTGACATTGCCCGCCTTGTCGACCCGGATCAGGAAGAAGGCGACCCCGCGCGCCCCGTCGCGCTGCAGCGTGGTCAGGCGGTGGCTGACCTGCTCGAACGAGGTGCCGAAGGCCGCGCCCAGCCGGTCGACATCGTAGCCCGTGGCCTCGGCCAGGGCGAGGAAGGGGTCATAGGGCATCAGCAGGGCCGCGGCGAAATAGTTCGCCAGCTCGACCCGGCAGCGGGCGGCGGTCAGATCGCTGTCGATGCCGCTTTGGCCGATCATCGAATCGAGCAGATAGGGAATGTCGGCCAGCGCCAGCACATGGGCCAGCTGGAACACCCGGTTGGCATGGTCGAGCGCCTGCGACAGCCGCACCTGACCCGCCTGCCGGTCGAAGACCCGCAGCGCGTCGGGCATGTCCTGGCTGGGCTCGACCCGCACCTCGATGTCGAACTTGAGCCGGAGATAGCGCTTGAGCTGGGCATACATGTCATCGGCGCCGCCGATGAACTGGCCGCGCACATTGTCGGCTGCGGTCTCGAGCGCGTCGAAATAATTACGATTGTCGCGAAAGAAGTCATGCACCGCGGTTTCGGGCGAGGTGACCAGCAGCCGGGGTTCGGTTCCGGTGCCGCCGATCCGCGCGATCCGGTCGACCGCGGTGCGGTGACTGCGGTAGAGTTGCAGGAACAGATCGACGAGGCGGGGGGCGTGATCGACCGCGCCGCGCAGCTCCTGCAGATCGGGCCGGTCGCGCCCGAAGGCGGGGTCCGAAACGGCGGCGCGCAGATCGGCCAGACGCCCGGCATTGCGGTCGCTCAGCAGTTCGCGGATCTCGATGCCATAGGCCTCGGCCAGCGCCATCAGCACCTTGACCGACAACGATCTCTGGTTGTTTTCCAGCAAGTTGACATAGGCGGGGCTGATGTTCAGCCGCCGCGCCATCTCGGCCTGGGTCTGGCCATGATCGCGCCGCAGCTGGCGCAGTTTCGATCCGATCAGGGCTTTCTGCATGATTTACAACATTACAAGATCGCAGTTTGTAAGAACCGACTTTAACAGACCGACGCGGTTTCGTGTGAAAAATCGGCCTCCCCGCTTATTGTCGAGGCTGCGGAGAGACGGGTTCGGCAGGCAGGGAGGAGACTGCCCGCCGCCCCCGGCCTTCCGGTCAGTTTGGGAGGATCAACATGACACACCGATTCACACGTCGGGCGAGCCTGGCCCTGATGGGCGCGGCGGCCCTGACCGCGGCCGCCCCTGCATTCGCCGATGAGTGGAAACCGATCAAGCCCATCGAGATGGTGATCATGGCCGGGCAGGGCGGCGGCGCCGACCAGCTTGCGCGGCTTTTCCAGGCGATCATCCAGAAACAGGGCCTGTCGCGGATGCCGATCCTGCCGGTCAACAAGGGCGGCGGATCGGGCGCCGAGGCGCTGCGCTATCTCAAGGACAAGGACGGCGACGCCCATGTCATCATGGCGACGCTGAACAGCTATTACACCACGCCGCTGCGCACCGATATCGGCGTCGACATCGCCGAATTCACGCCGATCGCGCGGATGGCGCTGGATACCTTCGTGCTGTGGGTCTCGGCCGACAGCGAGATCCGGACGCTGGACGATTTCGTCGCCTCGGTGAAGGCCTCGGGCGGCACCTGGAAGATGGGCGGCACCGGCACCGGGCAGGAGGACAGCCTGGTCACCGCGATGCTGGAGAAGGAATTCGGCATCAAGGTCACCTATGTGCCCTACAAGGGCGGCGGCGACGTCGCGACCGCGCTGATCGGCGGGCATGTCGATTCGACCGTCAACAACCCGTCGGAACAGATGGGCTTCTTGCGGGCCGGCAAGTCGCGCCCCATCGCCGCGCTGACCGCCGACCGGCTCGAGACCTTCCCCGATCTGCCCACCTTCACCGAACTTGGCCACCCGCTGGTCTATACGATGCAGCGGTCCTTCGTCGGACCGAAGGACATGCCCGAAGGAGCAGTCGCCTATTACACCGAGATGTTCCGCCAGCTCAGCGAGACCGAGGAATGGCGGAAATACACCGCCGAACAGGCCCTGCTGGCCGACTTCCTGACCGGAGACGCGTTGCAGGACTATTTCCTCGAGGAACGCGACAAGCACGCCCAGATCCTGCGCGAGATGGGGTCGTCCTGATCCCGTCCTGATCCCGAAGCCCCGGCGGATGCGCCCGCCGGTCCCGGCCCGACAGACTACCCGACAGACTACCCGACAGACTGGCCCGACAGACTGGCCCGACAGACTGGCCCGACAGACTGGCCCGACAGACTGGCCCGACCACCGGCACGAGAAGGAGCGAGGCAAATGCTTGCCGCCGACCGTATCATCGCCCTGGCCCTGATGGGGCTGTCTCTTTGCTTCATGATCTATGCCCTGCGTCTGCCGATCGGCTGGGAGCCCGAGACCGGACCCGGCGCGGGCGCCTTTCCGTTCTGG
Source organism: Rhodovulum sp. BSW8 (assembly GCF_003314725.1). Taxonomy (NCBI): domain Bacteria; kingdom Pseudomonadati; phylum Pseudomonadota; class Alphaproteobacteria; order Rhodobacterales; family Paracoccaceae; genus Rhodovulum; species Rhodovulum sp. BSW8. Next base: position 148,286 of record NZ_QNVX01000027.1, on the reverse strand, counting down.
CTCGGGCTCGGGATGCTGCTGGCCTCGGGCGCGATCCTGGCGCGCAGCTTCGTCGTGCGGCCCCATTCCGACGAGACTTTCATCCCCGATGCCGATGCGATCCCGCAGATCCTGGGGGTGATCGGGCTGCTGCTGGGCGCCATCGCGCTGATCCCTCTGCTGGGGGCCTATATCGCGCTGATGCTGTTCCTGCTGGCCTATCTCAGGATCATCGGCGGCCATGGCTGGGTGCTGACCGGAATCCTGACGCTGACGACGCCGGTCTTTCTGTTCTTCTTCTTCGAGGTGACGCTGAAGATCCTGCTGCCCAAGGGCATCACAGAGCCGCTGTTCTATCCGCTTTACGCGATGTTCTTCTGAGGAGCCCCGGAGATGGACGTTCTCGCACTTCTGGCCGACGGGTTTGCCACCTCGATCTCGCCGCTGAATCTGCTGATCGTGCTGATCGGGGTGACGGTCGGCATCTTCATCGGCGCGATGCCGGGGCTCGGGTCGGTCAACGGGGTGGCCATCGTGCTGCCGCTGACCTTCATCGTGCCGCCAACGTCGGCCATCATCCTGCTGGCCGCGATCTATTACGGGGCGATGTACGGGGGCGCGATCAGTTCGATCCTGCTGGGCATTCCCGGCGCCTCGACCGCCGTGGCCACCACCTTCGACGGCCGCCCGATGGCGCAGAAGGGCGAGGCGGGGCTGGCGCTGATCGTGGCGGCCGTGGCCTCCTTCATCGGCGGCACGGTCTCGGTCGTGCTGTTCACCGCCTTCGCGGTGCCGCTGGCCGACATGGCGCTGGCCTTCGGCCCGGCCGAGGAATTCGCGCTGGTGCTGCTGGCCTTCACCACCTTCGTGGGGCTGGGCGGCGACGACATCCTCAAGACCATCGTGATGATCTGCCTCGGGCTCGTGCTGTCGACCGTCGGGCTCGACATCATTTCGGGCGAGCCGCGGCTGATCTTCGGCGACATGCCGGGCTTTTATTCCGGGGTCTCGTTCCTGGTGCTGGCGATCGGGGTCTATGGCGTGGGCGAGGTGCTTTACACCATCGAGACCTCGCGCAACGCGCCCATGGTCACGCCCGCCCGGCTGACCTTTTCCGAACTGCGCGCGGGGCTGTCGAAGATGACCCGGATGTGGCGGACCATGAGCCTCGGCTCGGTTCTGGGCTTCTTCGTCGGCATCCTGCCGGCCGCAGGCGCGACACCCGCCGCGCTGATGAGCTATGGCGTGGCGAAGTCGATCTCGAAACGCCCCGAAAGTTTCGGACGCGGCAATCCCGAAGGCGTGGCCGCGCCAGAGACCGCGAACAACGCGGCCTCGACCGGCTCGCTTCTGCCGATGCTGACGCTGGGCATTCCCGGCTCGCCGACCACCGCGCTGCTGCTGGGCGGCATGGTGATGTGGGGGCTGACGCCCGGGCCGATGCTGTTCGTCGAGCAGAAGGAGTTCGTCTGGGGGCTGATCAGTTCGCTTTACACCGCGAACGTGGCGGCGGTGCTGGTCAATATCGCGCTGATCCCGGTCTTTGTCTGGGCGCTGAGGATGCCGTTCACGGTGCTTTGCGCCATGGTGCTGGTGCTGTGCATCGTCGGCGGATACGCCCCCGACCAGCGCATGCACGACGTCTGGATGATCGCGGGGTTCGGGGTTGCGGGCTATGTGCTGCGCAAGGCCGATTATCCGCTGGCGCCGCTGGTGCTGGCGCTGGTGCTTGGCCCCTTGATGGAAAAGAGCTTCCGTCAGACGATGATCGCGGAACATGGCGACGTGACCGTCTTTGTCGACCGGCCGATCTCGGCGGTCTTCATGGCGATCTCGGTGCTGCTCTTCTTGCTGCCGCTGATCCGGCTGCTGCGCCGCAGCCGGGCCCGCGCCTCCAATCCGGCTCCGGCCGAGTGACGTAACGAGACTGAAAGGACATGAACGTGCAGACCATCGCGGACCTTCTTCAGGGACATGACGACGCCGCGCCGGCCATCGGCGCACCGGGGCGGCCATGGCTCGATTTCGGCGGATTGCGGACGCAGGCCCGGTCGGTCGCCGAAGCGCTGCATCGGGCCGGGATCGGCCGGGGCGACCGGGTGGCCATCGTGCTGCCGAACGGCCCCGAGATGGCCGCGGCCTTCGTGACGGTGGCGCAGGCGGCGGTGACGGCGCCGCTGAACCCGGCCTATCGCGAGGAGGAATTCGCCTTCTATCTGGAAGACCTGAAGGCCCGCGCCATCGTCCTGCCCGAAGCTTATGACGGCCCGGCCGCGGCCGCGGCGCGCCGGTTCGGTCTGATCGTGCTGCGGCTCTCGGCCGATCCGGCCGAACCCGCTGGGAGCTTTACCCTGCAGGCCGAGGGCGGCGGCGGCGAGTGCGATACCTCGGCGCCGGGGCCTGAAGACGTGGCGCTGATCCTGCACACCTCGGGCACCACCTCGCGGCCGAAGATCGTGCCCTTGCTGCAATCGAACGTCGCGGCCTCGGCGGTGCATATCCGCGACTCGCTGGCGTTGAAGCCGGCCGATCGCTGTCTGAACGTGATGCCGCTGTTCCATATCCACGGGCTGCTGGCGGCGGTGACCGCGTCGCTGTCGGCAGGCGCCTCGATCTGGTGCGCGCCGGGCTTCGACGCGCTGAAATTCTTCGGCTGGATGGCCGAGGCGCGGCCCAGCTGGTACACCGCCGTCCCGACCATGCATCAGGCGATCCTGTCGCGCGCGGGCCGCAACCGCGAGACCATCGAGGCGGTGCCGCTGCGCTTCCTGCGGTCGTCCTCGGCCTCGCTGCCCGCGCAGGTGATGACCGCGCTGGTCGAGACCTTCGACGCGCCGCTGATCGAGGCCTATGGCATGACCGAGGCCGCGCACCAGATGTGCTGCAACCCGCTGCCGCGCGGGGCCCAGAAACCCGGATCGGTGGGCGTGGCCGCGGGGCCCGAGGTGCGGATCGCCCATGAGGTCGAGAACCGCCTGACGGACGGCACCGGCGAGGTGGTGATTTCGGGGCCGAACGTGACGCCCGGCTATGAAGGCAATCCCGAGGCCAACGCCAAGAACTTCTTCGAGGCCGAGGGGCGGCGCTGGTTCCGCACCGGCGATCAGGGGGCTTTCGACGAAGACGGCTATCTGCATCTGACCGGACGGCTGAAGGAGATCATCAACCGGGGCGGCGAGAAGGTCAGCCCGCTGGAGGTCGATGGCGTGCTGATGGACCACCCGGCGATCGCGCAATGCGTGACCTTCGCGCTGCCGCATCCGAAGCTGGGCGAAGAGGTGGCGGCGGCCGTGGTGCTGAAGGAGGGTGCCGAGGCCAGCGAGCGCGAGATCCGCGAGTTCGCGGCCGGGCGCATCGCCGATTTCAAGGTGCCGCGCAAGGTGGTGATCCTCGACGAGATCCCGAAGGGCGCGACCGGCAAGCTGCAGCGGATCGGCCTGGCCGAAAAGCTGGGCCTGTCAGAACCCGCCTGAGCCGGTTTCCGGGCTTTGCCCGGACGGCAAGAATTCCGGGCTTTGCCCAGACGGCAAGAATTCCGGGCTTTGCCCGGACGCTGCGCGGCGGGTATTTTTCCCAAGAAGAAACGGGACGCGGCGGGCCTTTCGGGTCCGCTGCCGGAACGAGGGACGTCTTTCGATGAAGATATGTGTGTTCGGGGCGGGCGCCATCGGCGGCTATATGGGGGCGAAGCTGGCGCAGGCGGGCGCCGAGGTCAGTCTGGTGGCGCGCGGCCCGCATCTGGCGGCGATGAAGGCGCGGGGGCTTCGGCTGATCGAGGAGGAGACCGGGACCGACGAGACGGTGCCCGTGCGGGTCGCGGAGGATGCGGCCGAACTGGGCGAACAGGACTATGTGATCGTCACGCTCAAGGCGCATTCGGTGCCGCCGGTCGTGCCGAAGATGCAGCCGCTGATCGGCGAGGGCACGACCATCGTGTCCGGCGTGAACGGGGTGCCATGGTGGTATTTCCACAAGATCGGCGGCCCGCTGGAGGGCACGCGGCTCGCGTCGGTCGACCCGGGCGATGCGCAATGGACCGGGTTCGGCCCCGACCGCGTGCTGGGGTGCGTCGTCTATCCCGCGGCCGAGGTCGTCGAGCCCGGCGTCGTCAAGCATATCGAGGGCAACCGCTTTTCGCTGGGCGAGCCCGACGGGTCGAAGTCCGAGCGCGCGACGCGGCTGTCGCAGGCGCTGGCCGCGGCCGGGCTGAAGGCGCCTGTCAGGCCAAAACTGCGCGATGAGATCTGGGTCAAGCTTTGGGGGAACCTGTCGTTCAACCCGATTTCGGCGCTGACCCATGCCACGCTCGATGTGCTGTGCACCGATCCGGGCACGCGGGGCGTGGCGCGGGCGATGATGCTGGAGGCGCAGGCCATTGCCGAAAAGCTGGGCGTGAAGTTTCCGATCGATGTCGAGCGCCGGATCGAGGGGGGGGCTGCGGTCGGCGCGCACCGGACCTCGATGCTGCAGGATCTGGATCTGGGGCGGCCCATGGAAATCGACGCGCTGGTCGGATCGGTGCAGGAGCTGGGTCGGATCACCGACACGCCGACGCCCGCCATCGATACGGTGCTGGCGCTGGTCAGCCTGCGCGCGCGGGTCGCGGGGCTGTACTGAGCGCGGGCATTCGGATCTGCCGGGCTTGCGGTTCAGGTCTGACCGTTCCGGCGGCGCGAGACATCCGCGAAGAAGGCGCGGAGCGGTTCGGGCGAGAGCGGTTTCGGCAGGATCTGGACCCCGCGCGCCCGGCAGGCGGCGGCAAAGTCGGGGCTGCGGCTCGCGCTGACGATGCGGGCCGGGATCGGGCCGTAGCGCGCCTCGATCCGGTCGAGCGCCGCGAGCCCGGTCCCGGTTCCGAGCCGGTCGTCGATCAGGGCCGCGTCGGGCTTGAGGTCGATTTCGGCCAGCAGCGCCAGCGCCTCGTCGGCATCGGCGACGTCCAGCACGTCGACGCCCCAGCGCCGGACCAGCATCGGCAGGGCGCGGCGGATCTCGGGATCGTCCTCGATCAACAGCGCGACCAGCCCCGGCGTCGCCTCGGGCAGCGGCGGGGCCGGGGGACGGACGGGCGCAGGCTCGGCCAGCGGCACGGTGACGAAGAAACCGCTGCCGCGCCCGGGCTGCGACCAGAGCCCCAGCGGATGGCCGAGCCGCGCGCAGGCGCGTTCGACGATGGCAAGCCCCAGCCCCATGCCCTCGCTGGCCGAGGCGCGGGCATTGAGCCGGTGGAATTCGCGAAAGATCGCCTCCTGGTCCTCTTCGGCGATGCCGGGGCCGGTATCCCAGACCTCGAGCCTCAGCGAGGCTCCCTGGCGACGGGCGCCCACCAGGACCCGGCCGGTTTCTGTATAGCGGATCGCGTTCGAGACGAGGTTCTGCAGGATCCGGCGGATATAGCCCGGGTCGGTGCGCACGGTCAGATCGCGGGGCATCACCCTCAGATCCAGCCCCTTCAGCGCGGCATGGGGGGCAAAGCCGCTCTGCAGCCGGGCAAAGAGATCGCGGATGCCGACCGGTTCGGGCGAGATCGCCGCCTGACCGCTGTCGAGCGTCGAGATGTCAAGGAGCGCCTCAAGGATGCCTTCGACGCTTTCCAGCGCGGTTTCGGCGCGGCTCAGCACCTCGCGGTGGTCGGGTTGGGCCAGATCCTCGACGATGGACGAGACGTAAAGCCGGGCGGCCGACAGCGGTTGCAGCAGGTCGTGGCTGGCCGCCGCGACAAAGCGCGATTTCGAGGCATTGGCCCGTTCGGCCACCGACAGCGCGTCCTCGAGATCGAGCGTGCGTTCCAGAACCCGCTGTTCGAGATGGCTTTTGGCCTCGGCCAGCGCGCCCGCGGCGCGGCGCGCGGCGGTGACGTCGGAAAACGAGATGACGAAGCCCCGGTCGGGCATCTCTTCGGCCAGACCCTCCAGCACCAGGGCCTCGCCCCGCCTGAGCCCGAACCGAAGCGGCGGGCGGCGGTCGGTGCGGTGGACCCATGTCAGAAGCGCTTCGGGGGCGATGTCGACCTGCAGCGCCGGGTCGGCGGCAAGCTGGCCGAAAAGCCGGTCGAAATCGGCGCCCAGCCGGAACTGGGCCACCGGGATCGACAGCATCGCCCCGACCTTGCGGTTCCAGCCGACAAGGCGCTGGTCGGGATCGAAGATGCAGACGCCCTGGTTGATATGATCGAGCGTGGCCCGCACCATGCGCGCCTGATCGTCCAGCATCCGGCTGCGTTCGCGCCGTTCCGAGCGCATGATGTCGGTGATATCGGTCTGCAGGATCACCGTCTTGCCGTCCTGGGTGCGGTGATCGCTGACCTGGATCCAGCGATGCCCGAGCAGGCTGATATTGATGACCGTATGGAGGTTGTCGCGGTGCCGGGCGATCCGGCGGTCGGCCCAGTCCGCGGCGGTGTCGCCATCGGGCAGGGTCAGGAACCGCGACCGGCTGACCGCCTCGACATAGGCCTGAAAGCCGAGCCCGGGCCGAAGCTGTTCGCGAACGTCGGGCATCTGCATCACGAAACGGCTGTTGCACAGCACCAGATGGTCGGCCTCGTCGAAAAGCGCAAAGCCTTCCTGCAGCGTCTCGATGGCATTGGCCAGATCGGCGCGGGCGGCCTCGGTCGCGCGGTTCGCCGCGGCCAGACGCGCATTCGATTCGTTGAGCAGGTCCAGCGCGTGTTCAAGCTCGTCGGTGCGGGCGCGCACCTCGTCCTCGAGCAGGACAGCGCGGTCGGTCAGCGACGGGCCCGTGGGCTCGGACGCGCCTCGTCCGGTCAGGAGCGTCGCGATCCGGTGGACCCGGTCCTCCCGGTCCTCGGGCGGTTCCGGCGGGCGGATCAGGCGGTCGGACATGCGGAGATCCGCGCGGCGGTGGTGCATCGGACCTGTCCTCGGCCCGGTATCGCGGTGCGGTCCATGCATCTCCTCCCAAAGACGACGTCCCATCAAGCGCCCCGGCAGGTTCCGGGGCCGATTGGCCTGCAGCTAGCTCGGGTCGGTCATCACCCCGGAGAAGCTGGCTTCCTGGGCGATCAGGACCGCCTGGGTCCGGCTTTGGACCCCGAGCTTGCGCATGATGGCCGTAACATGGGCCTTTACCGTGGTTTCGGCAATGGAGAGGTCGAAGGCAATCTGCTTGTTCAGCTTGCCCGCGCAAATCAGTTGCAGGATGCGGCCCTGCTGCGGCGTCAGCAGCGCGAGCCGCCGGATCGCGTCGTCGCGGGCCGGTGCGCCGGTTTGATCGCTCAGAACCACGCCGTCCGGCACGTAGACCTCGCCCTCGGCGATCGTGGCGAAGGCGGCCCGGAACACGTCGCGGGGACTGTGCTTGGGCACGAAGCCGGCCGCGCCCGCCCGGATCGCGGTGCCGATCAGCCTGGGGTCGGCCATCGAGGACACGACCACGACCGGGGTCTCTCCGACCGCCGTCTTCAGCCGGATCAGCCCGTCGAGCCCGGTGACATCGGGAAGGTTCAGATCGAGCAGCACGATATCGGGCCGCGGCGCCTGGCCGAGCCGCGAAAGCGCATCCTCCAGGTGATCGCTGGTCTCGACCCGTGCGATGCCCACGGCCGATTTCAGCGTCATCGACAGCGCGTCGCAGAAAAGCGGATGGTCGTCGATCACCATCGCCGTATCGAAGCGGCGGGGGGCGGGTCCTGCGACCGGGCGGTTCTGGACGGCGGTCATGGCCCTTGGGTCTCCCGGCTGGTTGCGGTCTGGCGGAGCCTAGCATGCGGGCGGCGCCGCGCCCATCGGCACCAAGGTCGGACCGGCGGGTTGGGCAGGCGACCGCGCCGGCAGTATGACGGGGGATATAATCCCTTGGTCGAATAGCAACCGAGGCGCGGGCACCCTAGGCTGGGTGCGAAGAGGGGGCTCAAGATGAAACTCGCTGCAACGCATGATATTGCCGCGCCGCGCGCGACCGTGTGGGAGGCATTGCTGACCGACGAGGTGCTGAAGGCCTGCCTGCCGGGCTGTCAGGAGCTGTCGGGCAATCCCGAGGACGGGTTCGAGGCGACGGTTCTGCAGAAGATCGGCCCGGTCAAGGCGACCTTCAAGGGCCATGTGACCCTCAGCGACATGGAGGAACCTTCGGCACTGACCCTGTCGGGCGAGGGCAAGGGGGGCGCTGCGGGCTTTGCCAGGGGCGCGGCCCGGGTGACGCTGGAGGAGATCTCCGAGGGCACGCGGCTCGGCTACGAGGTCGAGGTCGAGGTCGGCGGAAAGCTCGCGCAGCTCGGCAGCCGGATGATCCACGGCGTGGCGCACAAGCTGAGCGATCAGTTCTTCACCCGCTTCAAGGAGGTCGTCGAAGGCCCCTCGGAAACGGACGAGGCGGGCGCCGAACCAGAGGGCGCGGACCCGGCAGAGGATGCGCCGAAAGGCAAGGGCTGGCTCGGGCGGCTGATGACCCGCAAGGCCGAGGCGGAATGACAGGGACCCAGGGAGGATAAAAATGACCAAGGTCAGCATGAAGGTGAACGGCAAGCCCGTGTCGGGCGAGGTCGAGGGGCGGACGCTGCTGGTGTCTTTCCTGCGCGACACTCTGGGTCTGACCGGTACCCATGTCGGCTGCGACACCAGCCAGTGCGGGGCCTGCGTCGTGCATGTCGACGGACAGGCGGTGAAATCCTGCACCATGTTCGCGGCCGAGGCCGAAGGCTGCGAGGTGACCACGATCGAGGGCATGGCCAATGCCGACGGATCGCTCTCGACGATCCAGCAGGCGTTTCAGGACCATCACGGGCTGCAATGCGGCTTCTGCACGCCGGGCATGGTGATGTCGGCGGCAGCGCTTCTGGCCGGGACGCCGAAACCGACCGAGGCCGAGATACGGCATTATCTCGAAGGCAATATCTGCCGCTGCACGGGCTACCACAACATCGTCAAGGCGATCCTCGCGGCATCGGGCCAGGATGTCAGCGACATCGGCGGCAACGCCATCGCCGCCGAGTAACGCGAACACGAATTTTCGCAGAAAATTCGGACCGATCTTTCGCAGAAAGATCGTATCAGGGAGGAAAAAATGCCGAAAGATCACGGCATCGGCGCCAGCTCGAAGCGGCGCGAGGACAAGCGGTTCCTCACCGGCAAGGGCCGCTATACCGACGACATCAACCTGCCCGGGCAGGCCCATGCCTGGTTCGTGCGCTCGCAGGTCGCCCATGGCCGCCTGACCGGGGTCGACACATCCGCCGCCGAGGCCATGCCCGGCGTGCTGCGCGTCTTCACCGGCGCCGATTTCGAGGGGGTGGGCGGTCTGCCCTGCGGCTGGCTGGTGACCGACCGCTTCGGCCAGCCGATGCAGGAACCCGGCCACCCGGTGCTGGCCCGCGGCAAGGTCCGCCATGTCGGCGACCCGGTTGCCGTCGTCGTCGCCGAAACCGCCGAACAGGCCCGCGATGCCGCCGAGGCGGTCGAGGTCGAGATCGACGAGCTTCCGGCCGTGCTCGACATGAAAGCCGCGCTCGACCCCGACGCGCCCCTCGTCCATGACGAGCTGAAGAACAACCTCTGCTACGACTGGGGCTTCGTCGAGGAAAACCGCGCGGCGGTCAACGCCGCCTTCGAGACCGCCGCCCATGTCACCACCCTCGATCTGGTGAACCAGCGGCTCGTGCCGAACGCCATGGAGCCGCGCGTGGCCCTGGGTGATTTCAACCCCGCGACCGAGGACTCGACGCTATACACCACCTCGCAGAACCCTCATGTGATCCGGCTGCTGATGGGCGCCTTCGTGCTGGGCATCCCCGAACACAAGTTGCGCGTCGTCGCCCCTGACGTGGGTGGCGGCTTCGGCTCGAAGATCTTCCACTATGCCGAGGAAGCCTTCTGCACCTTCGCCGCGAAACAGCTGAGGCGCCCGGTGAAATGGACCTGCACCCGGTCCGAGGCCTTCATCTCTGACGCCCATGGCCGCGACCATGTCACCCGGATCGAACTGGCGCTGGATGCCGAGGGCCGTTTCCAGGCGCTCCGGACCGAGACCCATGCCAATATGGGGGCCTATCTCTCGACCTTCGCCCCCTCGATCCCGACCTGGCTGCATGGCACGCTGATGGCGGGCAATTACAAGACCCCGCTGATCTACGTGAACGTCAAGGCGGTCTTCACCAATACCGTGCCGGTCGATGCCTATCGCGGTGCCGGGCGGCCCGAGGCCACCTTCCAGCTGGAACGGGTCATCGACAAGGCCGCGCGCGAGATGGGGATCGACCCGGTCGAGCTTCGGCGGCGGAACTTCATCACCGAATTTCCCTACGCGACCCCCGTCGCCGTCGAATACGACACCGGCGATTACAACGCGACCCTCGACAAGCTGCTGGAGATCGCCGACGTCGCGGGTTTCGAGGCGCGCCTTGCCGACAGCAAGTCCCGCGGCGTGCTCCGCGGGCTCGGGCTCAACTGCTATATCGAGGCCTGCGGGATCGCACCCAGCCAGCTCGTGGGCCAGCTCGGCGCGCGCGCCGGGCTTTATGAAAGCGCGACCGTCCGGGTCAACGCCACCGGCGGGCTGGTGGTGATGACCGGCTCGCACAGCCACGGGCAGGGGCACGAGACCACCTTCGCCCAGGTCGTGGCCGACATGATCGGCATCGGCGAGGACATGGTCGAGATCGTCCATGGCGACACCGCCAACACGCCGATGGGCATGGGCACCTACGGGTCGCGCAGTCTTGCCGTGGGCGGCTCGGCCATGGTCCGGGCGACCAACAAGATCATCGCCAAGGCCAAGAAGATCGCGGCCCACCTGATGGAGGCCGCGCCCGAAGATATCGAGCTGAAGGACGGCAGGTTCTCGGTCGCGGGCACCGACAAGTCGGTGGCCTGGGGCGATGTCACCCTCGCGGCCTATGTCCCCCACAACTACCCGCTGGAGGAACTCGAGCCGGGGCTCGAGGAAACCGCCTTCTACGACCCCAACAACTTCACCTATCCCGCGGGCGCCTATGCCTGCGAGGTCGAGGTCGATCCCGAGACCGGCAAGGTCACCGTCTGTTCCTTTGCCGCGGCCGACGATTTCGGCAATATCGTCAACCCGATGATCGTGTCGGGTCAGGTCCATGGCGGGATCGCGCAAGGTATTGGCCAGGCGCTGCTGGAGGCCGCGTCCTACGACGACTACGGCCAGCTTCTGTCGGGCTCCTACATGGACTACGCCATGCCGCGCGCCGACGATGTGCCGTTCTACCGCGTCGATCATTCCTGCGCGACGCCCTGCACCCATAACCCGCTGGGCGTGAAGGGGTGCGGCGAGGCGGGCGCCATCGGATCGCCGCCCGCGGTGGTCAATGCCGTGGTCGATGCGCTGCAGCGCGCGGGCCACACCGGCGTCACCCATATCGACATGCCGCTGACGCCCGCGCGCGTCTGGGCGGCGATGCAGGGCTGAGGAGAAGACCATGTATGCGTTCGAAATCGACCGTCCGACCACGCTCGACGCGGCCGTCACGGCGCTGGGGCAGGAAGAGGCGCAGGCGCTTGGCGGCGGGCAGACCCTGATCCCGGCGCTCAAGCAGCGGCTGGCCAGCCCCGCCCGGCTGGTCAGCCTGACCGGCATCGACGACCTGAAAGGCATCTGCGTGGCCGATGACGGCGCGCTTTGCATCGGCGCGGCGACGTCCCATGCGACGGTGGCGGCCGAGGCGGCGGCGACCTACCCGGCGCTGGCCGATCTGGCCGCTCATATCGGCGATCCGGCGGTGCGCAACCGCGGCACCATCGGCGGATCGCTGGCCAATAACGACCCCTCGGCCTGCTATCCGGCGGCGGTGCTGGCCTCACGCGCCATGATCCGGACCAACACCCGCGAGATCGCGGCCGACGACTATTTCGAGGGCATGTTTGCGACCGCCCTGGAAGAGGGCGAGATCATCACCGAGGTGCGCTTTCCGCTGCCCGAACAGGCGGCCTATGTGAAATTCGCCCAGCCGGCCTCGCGCTTCGCGCTGGTGGGCGTCTTCGTCGCGCGGTTCGCGGACGGGGTGCGGGTGGCCGTGACCGGCGCCTCGGAAGACGGGGTCTTCCGCTGGACCGAGGCCGAGGCCGCGCTGTCGGACGATTTCCGGCCCGAAGCGGTGGCGGGGCTGAGCGTCGACCCCGAGGGCATGATCGGCGATCTGCACGGCTCGCCCGACTACCGCGCGCATCTGATCCGGGTCCTGACCGGGCGGGCGGTCGCGGCTGCGGCGGCCTGAGGCGCGGCTTCCGGGTCCGGGCCGTTTCGACGCAGGGGGCGGGCTGAGACCGGTCGCCTCAATCGACGGCTTCGGCCCTCCGGGAACGGGGAGCCCCTGGTTATGGCCCGGATGCCGAGTCGCCCGAAAAAGCGCGTTTCCCGGGCCTGATCACCGTGGTGCCGTCGTGACGGCTCTTTCGGTGCTTTCGAGAAGATCGGGCCGGTGATCCCTCGTGCTGCGCCTCGGCTTTCGCCGATATCCGGCCAGATCTCCGGAACGGCCCGCTCCATGCAACATGTCTGGTCCGGCGCCGGGGCGTCGCGGGGAAGGGGCTTCGAACAGGTCAGCGGAAAAAGGCGGCCCCCGGTCCCGAAATCGGGGCCGGGGGCCGGTCTGTCCGGGGCCGCGCAAGGGGGGAGGACGCGGAGGCCCGGACGAAAATCAGGCGCTGATCTGACGCTCGGGGGCGGGGGTGCCCTCGACCAGCTGGCTGACCATGGCGGCGATGCTTTCCTGGGTGGCGTTGAGACGTTCGAGCACTTCCTCGAGGCCGTCCTTCCGTTCGCCGCCGCCCTGGCCCGCCATCAGTTGTTCCGAAAGCGCGGTGACGAGGCTTGACAGCGCATCGATCTCGATGGCGCGGGCGGCGATGTCATCGGCGCTGACGCTGCCCTCGGGCTGGGTTTCGGCGAGGCGTTCGATCCGTTCGATCAGCGCGGCGATCTCGCCCGAATGCGACGATTGCACCTCGGTCAACCGATCTGCAATGGCCTCGATCCGCTGATCCACCGCGTCGAGCGCGTCGCCAAGGCTGGCGCCATCGGCAGGGGGCGCGGCGGACGCGGCCGCCTGCCCGGCAAGCCCCTCGAGAGCGGCCTCGATCCGGGACACGGCGGCCTCGACCCGCTGGAGCCCTTCGGCAAGACGGCCCTGTTCGGCTTCGACCCGGGCCAGCCCGGCCTCGATCTGCGAAATCCGCGTGCCGAGGCTTTCGCCCGGATCGGACTCGGCCGAACCGGCCTCGCCGTCGCGCTGACCGCACAGCATGAACTCGATCAGGTCGAGCCGGTCCATGATCTGGTCAAGCCCGGTGTCGCCGCCGGTCGGACCTTCGGTCCCGGTCCCGGGATCGAGCTCCGCAGTCTCGGCGCTGTCGGTGTCCAGACCGGCACCGATATCGTCGGGCGCGCTATCCGTCAGGGCGTCGACCGCTGCGGATTCCTGCGCGAGCTCCGGGACGTCGTCTTCGGCCGTCTCGCCAGGAACGTCGAACGCTGCGTCGGACGGGTCCTCGGCCATGTCTTCGAGGCCCATGTCTTCGAGGCCCACGCCTTCGAGTCCCGTGTCCACAGAACCGGTGTCTTCGGGACCCATCTCGTCGGAGACGAGGTCCTCGGAGGCCTCGGCAGGCATGCCTTCGTCCTCCAAAAGCATGTCTTCGCCCACCGTGTCGAGCGAGTCGTCTTCAGCGGCGTCGAGATGGAACTCGTCGGCACCGAATTTCATCGACTCGGCCACGGTTTCCACGGCACCGAGAGCGACACCCTCGTCCATCTCTGCGGCCGTCTCGTCGTCGGCGGGCCTCCCGGACCCGGTCAGGTCCATCGGGGCCTCGTCAGAGAGGCCTTCGTCCACATCCCCGGCCATCGCATCGGCGCCGAGCGGTTCGGCGTCACCCGGCTCGGCCGGCATGTCGAGCCCGGTCTCTTCCGCACCGGCCTCATCGAGCGCGGGAAAGTCGGTGTCCGGCAGGTCCGGATCGGACTCCGGAACATCGGCCCCGGCAAGGTCGGTGGCCGGGCTGTTCCCAAGGGCGTCTTCCACGTTCCCGGCGCCGAGGTCAAAGCTGTGTTCGGCAAGGTCCTCGACGGTTTCATCGGTCGCTTCGGGCGGCATCTCTTCGGACGCCGAGTCCTCTGCCATGGCGTCCGCATCGGCCGTGTCCGTTCCATCCGTCTCGGCGAGCTCGACCTCGGCCGCCGGGTCGGACGGCAATTCGGCGGGGGCGAGATCGGTCAGGCGGAAGGGATCGAGCCGCAGGAAATTTGGGATCTCGCGCCGGAAGGTCAGCCCGACACCCTGACCGGGCATCATGACGGCCTCGACCCCCATCGCGCGCAGCACCCGCATCGCCGAGGCGGGCACGGCCTCGGGCGCGCCGCGGGACATGGTCAGAAGGTGGGTCGGCTGAGGCTCGACGGCGGCAGTCGCCTCCGCGGCCGCGGTGTCCGGGCCGGGAATCGCCGACGCCGGGGACATCTCGTTTGCAAAGCCAGTCACGGGATTCTCCCTGCTCATCAAGTCACTCCCGGTCCTACGCCGAATGGGTTACGAAAACCTTGAAGCCCGAGGGAAACCTGGCCGTATGCGTCCCGCTCAGGCGACGGAGGAGGCGCCGGGGTCCCGGCCGCGTCCCATCTCTCCCTCGCTCAGCCGGGCGCAAAGGTCCTTTGGCGCGAGCGGGCGGGCGAAATGAAAGCCCTGCAGGGTGTGGCAGCCGAGGGCCGCCAGAATCTCGGCATGGGCGGCGGTCTCGACCCCTTCGGCGGTTACCCCGATCCCGAATGTGTGGCCGATATCGACGATGCTGCGCACCAGTTGGCGGGCGCGCTCGGTCCGGGTGACGGGGACGATCAGCCGCTGGTCGATCTTCATCACGTCGGGCGCGAGCTGCATCAGCCCCACCACCGATGCGTGGCCCGATCCGAAATCGTCGATCTCGATCCCGAAGCCGTGGTCGCGCAGAAGATCGACGTGAAACCCGAATTCGTCGGTCTGTTCCTCGACCAGCACGCTTTCGAGGATCTCGATGGCGATCCGGGTCGGGCCGATGTCGATGGCCGCCGCGATGCCCGGCAGGTCGGTTTCGCGCAGCTGCGCGACGCCCGCGTTGAACGAGACCTTGGGAATGTCGAAGCCCGCGCGGTTCATGGCGGCGACCTCCTGCAAGCCCTTGCGATAGATGATGCGGTCGATTTCGGGCATCATCGACATCTGCGCGGCCAGGCCCAGAAAGGCGGCGGGCGGCAGGATGCCGCGCACCGGATGGTGCCATCTTGCAAGCGTCTCGACCCCGACAAGCGCGCCGGAGACGGCGTCGAACTGGGGCTGGAAATAGGGCAGGAATTCTTCGTTCAGGACGGCCCGCTCGATCTCGACGGCAAGCCTTCGCTTTTCCTGGACGTCGCGATGCAGATCGGGCGTGTAAAGCGTGATCGCGCTGCGCCCGTCATCCTTCGAGGCGTAAAGCGCGGCGTCGGCGCTGACCAGAAGCGCGCCGATGTCGACCAGCCCGTCGCCCGTGCCGCAAATGCCGAAACTGGCACCGATGCGGCAGGTCTTGTTCTGGTACGGGATATCGCGGCCGATTTCGTTGCGCAGACGGTCCGCCAGGCGCATCGCGTCGTCGGTATCGCGGCCCGGTCCCAGCACGATCACGAATTCGTCGCCGCCGATCCGGGCCGGGACATCGCCCGGATCCGTGCCCTCGCGCAGGATCTCGGCGACCCGGATCAGGACATGATCGCCGGCCGCGTGGCCATGGGTGTCGTTGACGTTCTTGAAATGATCGAGGTCGATGCGGACCACGCTGCGCGGGTCGCCCTCGGGGTCGATCCCGGCGAACAGGCGCTCGAGGGCACGGCGGTTCGGCAGGCCGGTAAGGCTGTCATGCAGCGCCTGGTGTTCAAGCTCGTGCCGGGCGCGCTCAAGCTCGCCCTCATAGGTCTTGCGCCGGGTGATGTCGGTCGAGATCGCGGCAAAGCGGATGACCCGGCCATCGGCGTCGAAAATCGGCGTGATGCTGAGATGGGCCCAGAACGGCGTGCCGTCGCGGCGGTAGTTCAGGATCTCGGCGCGGACAGGTTCCTTGCGCGCGATGGCCTCGCGCAGGCGCCGGCCGGCCGCCGGGTCGGTGCCGGGGCCCTGCAGCAGGGTATCGGCATCGCGGCCCAGCACCTCCCGGGCGGTGTAGCCGGTCAGCGCCAGGAAGGCGGGATTGGTCCAGACGATGCGCCGCTGGGCGTCGGAGACCACGATCGAGTCGCTCGACATGCGGGCGATCTGCGCGAGTTCGGTCAGTTCGTCCCGGCTGGCGGCCAGATCGCGGCGGCTTTGTTCCAGCGCGCGGTGCGGGGCGACGATGAAGCGGCGGCCGGCAAATCCCATCGCCACGAACGGCACCAGAAGAGCCAGCCCGGTGAACAGCACGACCTCGCGCCCCATCTCGCGGGCGAGCCGCCCGGTCAGCCGGGTATTGCGCTCGATCACGACGAAGAAGTCGGTGCCCGCGACCGGGGCGGCGATCAGGTCGTCGCGATGGCCGGTCCAGTCGGCATACATCGCGACCTGAAAGGCGGTGGCCAGCCGGGTCTTGGCGGAGACCGCGTCGCCGGTCAGCACGCGGCTGAGATCGAGGTGCTTTTCGATCACCAGCATGCCGCGCGGCTGGCCGCCCGCGAAGACCGGGATCGACATCAGGAAGGCCGAGTCAGCGCTGTTGCCGCCGTGGCCGGGGCGATACGAGATCAGGGGTTCGCCGCCGATGCGGCCGACGGAAAGCTGGCTGAGCCCTTGCCGCGTTTCGGCCAGGCCGAAGACCGGACGCACCATCACCCCCGGGGTTCGAAGCCGGACCGTCCCGTTGCGGTCGAAAAGCAGAACCTGAGCGGTGACCCCGTCGCTCAGCCGCTCGAGCGCGCGGCGCATCCGGGTGGTCCGGGCCGCCGCGTCAGAGCTGAGATAGGCGCCCGTTTGCGGCGCGTGGGCCAGCGACAGGGCATCGGCCAGCACCAGGCTCAGCGTGTCCTGCACCGATCCTGCCCGGGTCTGGGCCTGGGTTTCGAGCGCGGCCAGGTGCAGCTTGTGGAGCGCCGGGACGGCAACAAGCCACAGCGCCGCCGCGATCGCGGCCAGCGCGGTGAGGTAACCCGCAGCGGTCAGCAGCACGAACCGGCGGCCGACATTGACCCCGGCCAGCACGGCAGAGAGCGAGCCGGTCACGGTACCGACGCGTCGGCGGGGCGCGGATCGGGCGCGGGGGCGCGGAAAGAGCAGGGGCACAGCATTTGCGGTTCGTCTTTTGTTCCCCGGGCGATCCTGCGGCAGCGGGTTTTGCACAAGCTTAACGTCCCCCCGGAAATCCATGAAAATTCGACTGATCCCGTTCCAGTTCCGGGGCAAGCGCCGCGGTTGCCGCGGAACGGACCGGCGCGCCCCCTTGCCTTGAGGGAAAGGGCAGGTCACACTTGCGTCATCCGGTCCGGGGGGACCGCTTTGACGAGGCGAGGGACGGATGCGCTTTGCTTGGCTGGCCGCGACGGCGGCTTTGCTGTCGGTGTCGGCCACGGGGGGGATCTGCCAGCAGGCGGCGCCGACCGGCCTTGATCTGACCGCTGAGGATGTTCAGGATCTGTCGCAGCAGGCAGCCTCTTACCGGCGCATCATCGCAGCGCTTTCCGAAGAAAGCGCCCAGGCCGAGGCGGTGCTGACGCGGACCCAGGACCGGCTTCGGACGGCGCTGAACGAGTTGGCGGAGGCCGAGGCGCGGCTTGAGGACCTGACCGGCCGTCAGGCAGAGGCTGAGGACCGCCTCGCGGCGACCGGGGCCGCGAAAGCCGAACTGTCCGATCTGACCGCAGAGATCGAGGCCGCGCGGGCGGTGCTGGCAGAGCTTGCGACCGAGCGCGACCGTCTGAACGCCGGGACAGAAGAGCTGAGGACGGCGCAGGCCGATGCGGCGGCAGGTCTGCAAGAGCTTCAGACCAGGGTGGCAACGGCAACCGAGGCCGCCGAGGCGGCGGACCGCAGGGCGGCCGCGACCCGGGCCGAACTGGACCGTCTGAGCACCGAGGCCGAGACGGCGCGGCGCGAGGCGGCCGAGCTTGCCGAGGCGGCCAGGGCCGCCCGGGCCGAGGCAGAGGCAGAGGCGGCGTCCAGGGCCGAGGCCGAAGCGGCGCTGGCCGAGGACAATCGAAGCGCCAGCGCCCGCCGCGACGAGGCGCAGGCGGCGGCCGAGCGCGCCGAGGCCGAACAGGCGGCCGCCGAGGCGCTGCTGGCGGCCACCCGCCAGAAGATCGAGGACATGGCGCCCCGGCTGGCCGAGGCCGAGGCCGCGATCCGGGAGGCCGACGACGCCCGGGCCGGGACCGGGGCCGCCACGGCCGCGCTGAAAGACATCGAGGACCGGACCGAGGCGGCTCGGTCCGCACTCGCCGCGGCCGAAGGCCGGATCGCCGAGACCGAGGCCGCACTTGAGGCGCGACGGGCGGATCTGGCCGCCGCCGAAGCCGCCGCCCGCGAGGCCGGAGCGGCGGCGGACGCCGCAAGAGCCACGCGCCGACAGGCCGAGACCGGGGCCCAGGAGGCGACGGGCCGCCTGACCGGGATCGAGACCGCGCTTGCGGAGGCGATGGCGGCCGAGGCCGAGGCGCGCGACCGGGCCGAGGCGGCGCGCGCGGCGGCCGCGACCGCCGAAGCCGAGGCTGTCGCCCTGGCAGACCGGGTCCGCGCCGCGGGGGCAGAGAAAGACGTGCTCCAGGCCGAGATCGCCAAAGCGCGCGCGACGCTCGACCGGTTGCGGCAGGACACCGAGGCCGCCACGCGGATGCGCGATCAGGCCCGGGCCGGGGCCGATACCGCGATGGCCGATGGCCGTGCCCGGGCGGCCACCCTCGTCGAAGAGGCGCGCGCGATGGCCGAGGAACGCGAGCAGGCCGCCGAAGCCCGGGTCGCCGGACTTGAGGCCCGCGCGACCCGGCTTGCTGCCGACATCGAGGCCGCGCGCCGCCTGCTTCCGGACGCGTCCCAAACAGGGACCGGCACCTCCGGTCCCGAGACCCCGGCCGCGGCGGCCGTCATGGCTCCGTCGCCGCCCGCCCCTGGGGCGCGGCCCGCCTATCGCGCGGGGCCTGCGCCCTCGGGCGATGCCGTCGCCCGCGCGGTGGCCGCGGCCCCCGGCCTGCAAGAGGCCAGTCCGGCCGAACGCGCCGAGCTGGAACGCCTGCTTGGCGAGGGAATGTGCGCGCCCGACGCGCTTCGCACCGTGTTCGGCGGGATCAACCGCCAGACGCTCGTTTCGCTGATCCGCGGTCTCGGCCGGTGTTAACGCCTGCCCCTGCGCAGAGGAGTGTTTCAGAATGTCCCTTTTCCATCGGTCCCGGCGCGCCATTTTCGCCCTGCGCGACGGGGGTCTGGCAGGGCTTGCGCTGGCGGGCCTTGTTGCCGCCGGGCCCGCCTTTGCCCAGCAGTTCGAGAAAAACATCCTGACCGGCGGACCGACCGGCACCTATATCCAGTTCGGCCGCGACATCGCCCGCATCGCCGGGGAGTGCGGCCTCACGCTCAACGTGCGCGAAAGCGCGGGGTCGCTGGAAAACTTCGTCGGCGTGCGGCAGCGCAGCTTTACCCAATTCGGCATCGTCCAGAGCGACGTGCTGGAATATCTGCGCACCTATGCCTCGAACGATCCCGAGATCGCCCAGACCATCGCCGGGGTGCGGATCGCCTTTCCGCTTTACAATGAAGAGGTTCACCTGCTGGCCCGGTCCGATATCGGCAACCTCGCCGATCTGGCGGGCAAGCGGGTCGCGGTGGGGGTCGAGGACAGCGGCACCTATGTGACGGCGACGCTGGTGCTCGACCTGACCGAGGTCGCGGCCGAGCGCGTGACCATCGGCCCCGACGAGTCGCTGCGCCAGCTGCTGGCGGGCGAGATCGACGCCTTCTTCTATGTGGCGGGCGCGCCCACCAGGCTGTTCCAGGATCCCGGGATTTCCGCCGAGCGGTTCCATCTGCTGGCGCTGACCGAATCGGTGCTGCAGGCGGTCTATACGCCCGCCACGATCGCCGCCGACACCTATCCCTTCCAGAGCGACCCGGTCGAGGCGGTGGCGGTCAAGGCGGTGCTGATGACCTATGAATACCAGATCGGCAAGAACGGCTATCACCGCGCCAGCTGCGACGCGGTGCGCAGCATCTCGCATCTGGTGCTGGCGAAGTTCGCCGAGCTGAAAGAGACCGGCCATCCGAAATGGACGCAGGTCGACCTGACCGACATTCCGCCCGGCTGGGAGGTCGGGGCCTGCGTGAACATGGGTCTCGATCCGGAGTTCTCGCTGCCCTGCACGCGCAACGCGGCCCCTGCGGCCGAACCGGCGATGAGTGCCGCGAACGCGACCTACCGCCGCCGGATCTGCGACGCCATCGGGGGCTGCTGAGGCCCTGCCTTCGCGGCCCCTGCATCCGGGAAAGGGCTATTCCGGGGTCAGCGGCTGCCACTCGGTCGGGGCGCCGGTGCCCGCCCGCACCCGCCACCAGGCCAGCGCGGGCCGGGAGGGCAGGGCGATCCGGGCGGCGGTCAGCGGCGTTGCGAAGACCGCCGAGGGCGGCCCCGGCTCGGGCGCCAGTTCGACCACGAAGGGTCCGCTTCCCTGCCAGACAAGTTCGGCCACGCCGTCGGACAGGGCCGAGGCCAGCGGCCAGGCCTGGGCGCGCTCGGGTTCGGCCGGGCGCTCGGGCAGGTCCGACAGCCTCGCCCGTGCGGCGTCGACCTCGACCGAGGCCGTCATGTACCATTGCCGCGCGGTGTCGATGTCGCGGCCCACGCCGTCGCCGACCTCGTAGATCTGGCCCAGATAATAGGCCGCCCGGGCCTGACCGTTCACCGCGGCGCGGGAATAGGCGATGGCGATGTCGAGCAGGTCGGTGCTGGCCAGAGCCTGCCGATAGAGGCGCTGTGCGGCGCGCGGATCGGACGGGGCCGCATGCAGCGTGACGGGCGGCACGGCTGCGGCGGCCAGCGCCGCGGCCGGGGGCTTCGGGGCCGGACGCGTGGCGGCGGTGGCCGACAGGCCGATCAGCGGCTCGGCCCCGGTTTCGTCGATCCGCCGGGTCAGCGCGGCAAGCCGCAGCTCGGCCTCGGCGATCCGGTCGCGCAGCCCGGCCAGACCGGCTTCGGCGCGCGCGGCCTCGGACCGGGCGGTATCGCGGCGGATTTCGGCCGTGCCGGCCTCGGCACTGGCGGCGCGAAGCCGCGTTTCGATGGCGTCAAGCTCGGTCCGGGTCGCGGCAAGGCGGCTCTCGGCGGCCACGAGCCGGGCTTGGGTATCGTCGAGCCGCCGCGCGGCTGCGCGGGCCTCGGCATCGGCGGCTCCGGCGGCGGCGCGGGCCTCGGCCAGCCGGTCGGACAAAGGCGCAAGGGCGGCGTCGGGTCCGATGCCCGCACCCTGACCCGACGCGGCCAGTCGCGGCTCGATGGTGCCGGGCTCTGCGGCGGGATCGCGCCCCGGGCCGGTGAGAAGCGCCAGCGCGCCAAGGCTTGCAGCAAGGCCGATCCCGGCCCCGGCAAGGGCGGCGATGGCACGCCCCCCCCCGGCTGCGCCTGCTGGCAGGTACGGCCGGGGCCGCGGCGGGCGGCGCGGCGAGGGGGGCGGGGGACGGCTTCGCCGAGATCCGGTCCGTCATCGGCGCGGCCGGTGTCGCCGGTGCCGTCGGTGCCGCCGGGGACGGTGCGGGGTCGGACGGGAGATGAAACTGGATCGTGTCGGGCAGGCTTGGCGGGCGTGCCGCGGTCGTCCCGGCCATGGGATCGGCTTCGGGCACGGGGCCGGACCGATCCGCGGGAGCCGCGTCAGGGGACGCCCCGGGCGGCATCGGCGCGGGGTCGGCCGGGCGGGCGGCATGGGGCGCGGGACGGTGCGCGGGACGGTGCGCGGGACGGGGCATCGCCTGCGGCCCGCCCGCATCGGGCGTCTCGAAGACGCAGCTGTCGGCGCCGGACGGGTCGGTCCAGTCTGCCAGAACGCTGCGCACCAGCGCCGCGTCGGGCCGGGGCTGGCGCGCGGCGTAGGCCGCGTTCAGGCAGCGGTCGCACAGCACGTTGACCAGGCGCGGGACGCCCTGGGCCTGACCATGGATCAGCGCCATGGCATCGGCATCCAGCAGCGTCCCGGCGGAACCGCCCGCCGCCGCGATCCGGGTGCGGATATAATCGGCGGTCTCGGCCGCGGTCATCGGTTTCAGCCGGACCACGCTGTCCTCGGCGAGGCTCAGGAACGAGGGGCGGGCCTGGGACAGGTGCGGTTCGAGCTCGGGCAGCCCGGCCAGCACCACCTGAAAGGCCGCGCCGTCGCCCCGGTCGGGATGCGCCACCCGGTCGAGCATCTCGAGCCCGCAATCCGAAAGGCCCTGCGCCTCGTCGATGGCCAGCAGCGGCAGCCTGCCCGCGGCGCGGATATCGGCCAGCACGGTTTCGACCCGGGCCAGCAGCGTATCGAGATCGGCCGCGCCCGCCTCGGCGCCGAAGGCCGAGAGGATCCAGCGCAAAAGCGCAGGACCGTCGCCGGTGGGGTTGGTCTGGAAGGCCGGGCGGAAGATGTCGGCCAGCGTCTCGTCGCGCAGAAGCGCGCGCAAGAAGGTGGTCTTGCCGGTGCCGGTATCGCCCAGCACCAGCGCCAGAGGCGCGCCGTCGATCAGCGCCAGCCGGAGGCGTTCGAAATCATGCCAGTGCGGGTCGGTCCAATGCACGGACCCCTCGCATGGCGCGACGCCGAACGGTCGGTGCGCCAGCCCGAAGAATGCATCGCACATGGGTGATGCCGTGTCCCTCTTACCACCTTTCCGATAATGCGTGAACGCGCCCGTCAGGTCGAGTCCCGTGCGCAGGCGGTGCGGCGATTGGCCAAAGAGGGGGGCGGCGCCGGGACCGGCAAGGGCGCCGAAGCGCCCTCCGGCACCGCTCCGGCACAGCGCCGGCACCGGGCCGGGGGGCGCGGGGATGGGCCGGTCAGGCCAGCAGCCAGGCCCGGGCGGCGGGATAGTCGTCCTCGTCGAAATACTTGGTCTTGGCGTCCAGCACCATCGGCAGGACGGTTTCCGCAAGCTTCATCCAGGACTTGTCGCCGACCACCGCGATCCGGTAGGGCTGGCGGCGGTGATGGCGGATCAGGCCCAGATGCTCGCCCACCGCCGCCGGACCCTGCCAGCCCTCGAAGCGGCGCAGGTCCACCATCAGGCGATAACGGTCATGGGCCGCGCCATAGGCGTCGAGATCGGGGGTGCGGGCCTTGTAGGAGGCACTGTCGAGCCGGCCGATCAGCTGCACCTCGAGCGCGTCCTCGCCGATTTCCTCGACATGCAGCGCCCCGAGGGATTCGCGCAGCCAGAGCCGCGCCTCGTCGCGCTTGTCGAGATCGAAGGTGCGGACCGGGCAGGGCAGGGTAAAGCCGAACATCCGCACCCCGGCCTCGATCTTGTCATTGTCGGTGACGACGGCGATCTTCTCGAAGCCGCGCCAGTGCTTCAGGCCCAGCCGGGCATCGGCCAGCAGCGCGCCGGGGGAATAGCCGTCGAAATCGGGGCCGATCTGGTAGAGAAGCCGCACCGGCACCCCCCAGTCGCGTGCCCTTGTGACGGCGGGGATCAGGACGGTTTCGTAATCCTGTTCGGTGACGCGCCCGGTCGCCCGGATTTCGAGAAGGCCTTCGGCGGTTTCTTCGGTAATGTCGATCATGGTTCGGAAATCCTCACTGATGACGGTTTGAGGAATATGTAGGGACGCGGCGCCGGGGATCCATCCCCGGGCGGCGGAGAGGGATGGCAGACCCTTGTCATGGGTATTTTTGCCAAGAAGAAGAGGCGGGCCGGGGCTGTGGGGATCAGTTGGCCGGGCAGGGGCGGCAAAGCGCAGGGATGGTTGCCGTAAGCCGGGCCAGCCCGCCGGGCGTCCAGCCGAAGGCCGCAAGGCGGTCGCAGCGCATGGCGCTGACGGCCGCGTCCGAGCGGGGTGGCAGCGGATGGGGAATGCCCTCGGCCTCGGCGACCAGCGCCAGGAGGTCATGGCGGTCCAGCAGGATATCCGAGACGTTGAAGACCCCGCGCGCGCCCGCGTCGCGCAGCAGCCGGGCGGCGGCGGCCAGATCCGCGCCATGGACCTCGGTGCCGCGGCCGGGCGCGATGGGGCGGCCCTGGCGGAAATCGTCGAAGAGCGTCTGCCATTTATGGGGGCGGCCGGGGCCTGCGGGTCCGTAGACGCCGGTGGCGCGCAGGGCGAGCGGGGCGAAGCTGTCGGTGGCAAGCGACAGGAGCGCGGTTTCGGCCCGGGCCTTCACCTCGCCGTACAGCGTGTCGGGATAGGGCGTCAGCGTTTCGGTCAGCGCGGTGCCGGGCGGGTAATGGCCGTAGACCGCGCGGCTTGAGAGAAAGACGAGGTGACGGAGCCCGGCCGCGCGCGCCGTCTCGAAAAGCGCGATAGAGCCGTCGAGATTGGCGGCCGCGAAGCCCGCCGGATCGCTGCCCTCGCCGCCCCGATAGCGGCCGGGCAGATGGGCGAAGGCGCAATGAACGAGCGCGCCGAGGTTGGAGAGGTCGGGACGGTCGCCCAGCGCATAGGGGCGAAAGCCTGTCGGGGCCGAGAAAAACCCCGGCGGCGGCGGGGTGCGGCCGAGGATCGTGACAGGCTCGCCCCGGGCCAGCGCCTCTTCGACGAAGAAGCGCCCGACAAGGCCGGTCGCGCCGGTGACGGCAAGGCTCATGGCGCGGCCGGTCCGGGCAGGGTGGCGGGATCGGGGATGGCGGCGCCTTCGGCATAGGCGCGCCAGAGGTCGATCAGCGGCTTGAGGCGATCGGCCTTGGCATGGTCCTGCCAGGGCTTTTCATACTGGAAATGCAGCACGCGGATCTCGGGCCAGGACCAGAGGTCCGGCAGGGTGAACCACACATATTGCAGCATGTTGCAGAAGACCGGCAGCCCGTGCCAGTCGGGGAAAAACTCCTGCAGGAAGGTCTGGTCGGTCCGGCGCCAGAAGGCGCCCGGCGCATCGAGCCGGTCCATCATCGCCGCGAAGGTCGCCTGCGAGGGGCGCGCGGTAAAGACGCCCGAATTCATCCGGTGGAAATCGGCGAGGCTTTCATAGACGTTCGGGGCCGCGCAGAATTCGGGATAGTCGAAGAGCCGGTCGATATTCTGCAGGACCAGCGTGTCGGCATCGAGAAAGACCGCACGGTCGTAGTCGAGCTGCCAAAGGCGCAGCTTGCAGAAATTGTCCAAAGGCGTGTGAAAGGCCGGTTTCTCGCCCTTGGTGAAGGGCGCCTCGCGGTGCAGCCTGTCGCGGGCATGGGCCGTGTTGAAGGCGGCCGAGGTGGGCAGCAGGTCGGTTTCGACCAGCCGCGCACCCAGATCGGCGAGCGGCGCGAGGCTGGCCGCGTCCACGCCGCCGGTATGCAGGACGCAGATATCGGCGCCGGTCCCCGACAGCGCCAGGGACCGGACCAGCGCCCTGGCCCCCAGCGCGAAATCGGCGTTGGTGACCAGGGTGACATAGGCATCGTGGCCGCCCGCCGGACGGGCGGGCCTGAGACCGTCGCTCACGAGACCGATTTCAGCCGCTTGCCTTCCGGATCGCGCTCGACCCGGCTGGCCAGATCGCGGGTCCAGGCCGAGACGCAGGGCACGCGCTTGCGGTCGACCCGGTGGGCGAATTTCTTCGCGATCTCGACCACCTCTTCCAGCAGGCCCTCCTGCAGGGTGATCGGGTCGAGCCCGAGGCCGAGGAAGTTGTCGTTTTTCACGATCAGCTCGTTCTCGGGGGCTTCCTTGCGGGGGTTCGGCAGATAGGCGATCCTGGCGCCGGTCATCTTGGCCACCAGCTCGGCCAGATCGCGGACCCGGTGGGTTTCGGTCATCTGGTTGAAGATCTTGACCCGCTCGCCCTTGGCGGGGGCATCCTTCAGCGCCAGTTCGATGCAGCGCACGGTGTCCTGGATATGGATGAAGGCGCGGGTCTGCCCGCCCGTGCCATGCACGGTCAGCGGATAGTCGATGGCGGCCTGGGCCAGGAAGCGGTTCAGGACGGTGCCGTAATCGCCGTCATAGTCGAACCGGTTCACCAGCTGCGGGTGGCGCTTGGTCTGGTCGGTATTGGTGCCCCAGACGATGCCCTGATGCAGGTCGGTGACCCGCACCCCGTCGTTCTGGGCGTAGAACTGGAACAGGATCTGATCGAGCGACTTGGTCATGTGATAGACCGAGCCGGGCCGGGTCGGATACAGGATCTCCATCCCCTTGGACCCGCCGGGCGTGTCGATCGAGACGTCCAGATAGCCCTCGGGGATCGGCGCGCCGACCGTCGAATAGCCATAGACCCCCATCGTGCCCAGATGCACCAGATGCGCGTCGAGCCCGGTCTCGACCATCGCCACCAGCAGGTTATGGGTGGCGTTGATGTTGTTGTCGACGGTGTAGATCTTGTGGCGGTCCGAGATCATCGAATAGGGCGCGGCACGCTGTTCGGCGAAATGGATCACCGCATCGGGGCGGTTCTCGGCCAGCCAGTCGCGCAGGCGGTAATATTCCTTGGCGAGGTCGATCAGGTGGAAATGGATCTGCTCGCCCGAGGTTTCCTTCCAGATCCGGCAGCGTTCCTGGATCGAGTCCATCGGCGTCAGCGACTGCACGCCCAGCTCGGTGTCGATCCAGCGCCGGCTGAGGTTGTCGATGATGTGAATCTCGTGACCGAGGTTGGACAGGTGCAGCGAGGTCGGCCAGCCGCAGAACCCGTCGCCGCCAAGAACCGCAATCTTCATCGACATCTCCTTTCGGGGTCAGAATACCGGCGGCGCCAGGCCGCCAACGCGCCGTCCGTTAGCGGACCGGCAAGGGGAAAGTCATTTGAAACTTTTGTGTCAGCGCCCACCCCTGCTCCATAGACATCACATATGGAACGGCTTTTCCACCCGGCGGCGGGCTGCGACCCTCTGCCTCGCCCCCGGACCGGAGGCCAACCGGGGCGGTCGGAGACCGGGCCGCGGTCCGCCCGGGGACCGGATCGGGGGCGGCGGGACGACTCGGGAACCGGACGCGGCGGTCTGCGTTGAAACAGAACCGGCCGGGCCGGGACAGCGTTGGGAAGGACAGGGACGGGCGCGATGGCCGGGGCGGCAAGCATACCCCTTGGGACGAAAGCGGCAGCCTTCTGGTGCATCGCCCGGATTGCGGAACGCCCGAACCGCATCCGGCGGCTGCACTGGCCGCATCCTCGTCCCGGGCGTCCGGATCGGGCGCCCGTCGTAGTCCGGCAGGTCATGCCCTGCGAGGCCTCAGCGGCCCCAGCTGCGCACCGGACCGCAATCCATGTGCACGAAGTCCGAGCGCGAATAGCGCCCGACGCCGCCCGCATGGCAGGCGCTGGCGGCACGCGCGATCTGGTCGACCGACCGGCTTTTCAGCCGGATATCGGCGGCCTGACCCTTCATGTGCAGGGAATTCTTGGCCACGCCCGACGAGCGCGAGCGCAGCATCGCATTGGTCTCGGGGGTGCGGTAGCCCGACAACAGCATGTAGGGTTCGCGCACGTCCATCAGGCTGTGCGCGGCCGCGAGGATGTCGAGATTGCGCAAATCCATCGAGATCGCCGAATCCGTGCGCCAGTCGCGCATGAAATGGTTGATCTCCTTCACGACCTCGCCGATGTACTCGCCATCGATCCAGTAGACCGTGTCGATATTTTCGCCGGTCCGGCCGGAATACATCCGGACGCGCCGGACATCGCCGGCGCCGCGCATCAGGCCGAAGGCGTTCGAATAGGTGGGTGCAGCCGCCACGGTCGTCGCCGCGAACGCCGCCAGCACGCCACGGCGCGTCAAGCAGTATGTGGGTGTCGTCATGTTATCTCCGCCTGCCCCAGTCGATCCAATACCGCGTTTTCGCGGCGTTTTTTTTGATCGAGCCCGTCTCCGGCGCCCTGTCACCCTATCTCACAACTCAAAGACCGGGCCAAGTTTGGATTCGGCTCGGCCGTCCGGCGCATCCAAAAGTGGCAAGATCTTGCTCACTTAACGAGCGTTCTCGGCCATTTCGCTCCGATAGGGCGGAACCGCCACGGTTAACCCGGCGTTGACGCAACGCTGTCTAATAGCAGTGGACAGCGAGCGGCAATTGACCGATTGTTGGTTCCGTTCGCGCGACTGGAACTATCTGAACGGGAATGACTTAATGCCTTTGTCCCACCTCCGCGGGGCCGCCTTTGCCGGTCTCGTCGCCGCCTGCTTCGGGTTTGCGGCCCCGGCCCATGCCGAGACGGAACTGACAGCTTTCAAACAGGCGGTGGCCGCGGCTGCGGTACAAAACGATGCCATTGCGGCGTTTTATCGGGACCGGGACTATGCCCCGTTCTGGACCTCGGCCGATGCCGCGGCCCGGCGAAGCGCGCTTGTGACCGTTCTGGGCGAGGCCTCCGAACAGGGCCTGCCCGCCGCGCGCTACGATGCCGATCGCCTGGTCGAGACCTTCCGCGAGGCCCGGACCCAGCGCGCCATCGGCCGCGCCGAGGTCGCGGCGATGCGGATGTATCTGGACTATGCCCATGATGCCAGCCGGGGCGTGCTGACGCCCGGCGCCGTGCTGTCCGAGATCAAGCGCAAGGTCGACCGGCCCGCGCCCGCGACGCTGATCGAGGGCCTGGCTGCAGCGCCCTCGCCGCTGGCCTATCTGCGGGCGCTCTCGCCGCAAAGCCCGGAATATGCCCGTCTGATGCGCGAGAAGATCCGCCTTGAACGGCTGATCGCCGCGGGCGGCTGGGGCCCCGAGGTCGGCGGCGGCAAGATCGAACCCGGCCAGTCCGGCCCGCGCGTCATCGCGCTCAGAAACCGGCTGATCGCGATGGGCTACCTGCCGCGCACCGCGACCCAGACCTATGACGCGACGCTGCAGAAGGCGGTTCAGGCCTTCCAGTTCGACCACGGTCTGACCGCCGACGGCGTCGCCGGGCCCAGCACGGTGCAGGAACTCGACGTGCCGCCGGAACGCCGGCTGCGCTCGGTCCTCGTCGCGATGGAGCGCGAGCGCTGGCTTGGCAATGCCCGCGGCGACAAGCATGTGCTGGTCAACATCACCGATTATCATGCCCGGATCGTCGACAAGGGCGAGGTCGTGTTCGAGACCCGGTCGGTCGTCGGCCAGAACGCCCACGACCATCGCACGCCCGAATTCTCGGACGTGATGGACCATATGGTGGTCAATCCGACCTGGAACGTGCCGCGCTCGATCGCGGTGCGCGAATACCTGCCGCAGTTCCAGAACAACCCCAATGCCGCGGGCCATCTGATGCTGGTCGACGGGGCCGGGCGCGTGGTCACCCGCGCGGCGGTCGATTTCACCCAGTACACCGCCTCGAACTTCCCCTTCGACCTCAAGCAGCCGCCCTCGAACGGCAATGCGCTGGGGCGGGTGAAGTTCATGTTCCCGAACCCCTACAACATCTATCTGCACGACACGCCGTCGAAGTCGCTGTTCAACCGCGAGACCCGGGCCTTCAGCCATGGCTGCATCCGGCTCAGCGACCCCTACGACTTCGCCTATGCGTTGCTCGCGACCCAGACCGACGATCCCAAGGGGTTCTTCGCGGCCAAGCTGAACAGCGGCCGGGAAACCCGTGTCGATCTGGAACATCCGCTGCCGGTGCATCTGATCTACCGCACCGCGATGGGCGAGCCCAAGGGGCGGATGCAGTATCGCCGCGATGTCTACGGGCGCGATGCCGCTATTTTCGACGCGCTGCAGGCCGCCGGGGTGGCGCTTCCGGAGGTTCAGGGCTAGATCTCGGCCCAGAACCGGCAGGGGCGGCCGCGCGGCACGCTCCGGCCAACCGGGCAGGAGATTGGCATGAGCTTCACGATCCAGGAGATCGCAACCGCCCTCGGCGCCCCCGCCGAGGGCGATCTCGACGTCAGGGTGACCGGCGCGGCCGAACCGGCGACGGCCGGTCCGCAGGACCTGGCGCTGGCGATGGACCCGAAATATGCGGGCGGTCTGGCCGAGGGCGCGGCGCAGGCGGCGCTGCTCTGGGCGGGCGCCGACTGGCAGGCGATGGGGCTGAAGGCCGCGATCTTCGCGCCGCGCGCGCGCCTTGCGATGGCGGGGCTGACCCGGATGATGGACCCGGGCCCCGAGATCGCGACGGGCATCCATCCGACGGCGGTCGTCGATCCCACCGCGATGATCGGGGCAGGGGCCGCGATCGGCCCTTATGCGGTGATCGGCGCGCGGGCGCGGATCGGGGCCAATGCCCGGATCGCGGCGCATGCGGTCGTGGCCGAGGACGCCCGGATCGGCGATGACGCGCTGCTGATGTACGGCGTGCGGATCTGCGCCAGGGTCAAGATCGGCGACCGCTTCATCGCCCAGCCCGGCGCCACGGTCGGCGGCGACGGCTTTTCCTTCGTCACGCCCGAGAAATCGGCGGTCGAGGCGGTCCGCGAGACGCTGGGCGATACCGGGTCCTCGCGCCAGCAGCATTATACCCGGATCCATTCGCTGGGTGCGGTCACCATCGGCAACGATGTCGAGCTGGGCGCCAATTCGACCATCGACCGCGGCACGATCCGCGACACGCAGGTCGGTTCGGGCACCAAGATCGACAATCTCGTGCAGGTCGGCCACAACGTGCAGATCGGCGAAGACTGTCTGCTCTGCGGGCTGGTGGGCGTCGCCGGATCGGCCCGGATCGGCAACCGCGTGGTGCTGGCCGGACAGGTCGGCGTCAATGACAACATCTTCGTCGGCGACGACGTGATCGCGGGCGGCGCGACCAAGATCTTCTCGAACGCGCCGGCCGGCCGGGTGCTGCTGGGCTACCCCGCGATGCGGATGGAAACCCATATCGAGGCCTACAAGGGGCTGCGGCGGCTGCCGCGTCTTTTCGCGCAGGTCGCCGCGCTGCAAAAAGCGGTTTCAAAGCTGGCCGAGAGAGACTAAACCGACGCTGATTCAGGGGCAGAAAGGCTTTTCATGTCTGAGAACGTCAAGGACAAGGTCATCGAGATCATCGCCGAACAGGCGGTGCTGGAGCCTTCGGACGTGAAGATGGAGTCGACGCTGGAAGATCTGGGGATCGACAGCCTCGGCCTGGTCGAATCGATCTTCGCGATCGAGGAAGCCTTCGATATCCAGGTGCCGTTCAACGCCAACGAACCCACCGAAAGCGAATTCGACATTTCCTCGGTGGCGGCCATCGTGACGGCCGTCGAAAGCCTGGTCGCCGAAAAGCACGCATGAAGCGCGTCGTAATCACCGGCCAGGGCACGATCAACGCGCTTGGCCATTCGGTGCCCGAGACGCTGGCGGCCTTCCGCGAGGGCCGCTGCGGCATCGGCGAACTCGACATTCAGGACCTCGACCGGCTGTCGATCCGGATCGGCGGTCAGGTCCGGGGCTATGACCCCGAGGCGCATTTCAATCGCCAGCAGATCGCGCTTTACGACCGGTTCACCCAGTTCACCCTGCTGGCCGCGCGGCAGGCGGTGGGGCAGGCGGGGCTGACCTTTTCCGACGAGCTGTCGGAAGAGGCGGGGGTCGTGCTGGGCACCTCGGGCGGCGGCATGAACACGCTCGACGAGAATTACCGGTCGGTCTACGAAGAGGGCAAGAACCGCGTCCATCCCTTCGTCGTGCCGAAGCTGATGAACAACGCGGCCGCCAGCCACGTCTCGATGGCCTACAATCTGAAGGGCCCGAGCTTTACCGTGGCCACCGCCTGCGCCTCGTCGAACCACGCGATGGGGCAGGCCTTTCAGATGATCCGGTCGGGCATGTCCCGGGTGATGGTCACCGGCGGGTCGGAATCCATGCTGTGCTTTGGCGGCATCAAGGCCTGGGAAGGCCTCAGGGTCATGTCGAAAGACGCCTGCCGCCCGTTCAGCGCCAACCGCAACGGCATGGTGCAGGGCGAGGGCGCGGCGGTCTTCGTCTTCGAGGAATACGAGCATGCGACGGCCCGCGGCGCCGAGATCCTGGCCGAGGTGATCGGCTTTGCCATGACCTCGGACGCCTCCGACATCGTGATGCCCTCGCGCCAGGGCGCGGCCCGGGCGATTGCCGGGGCGTTGCGCGACGCGCGGCTCGCGCCCGCCGATGTGGGCTATATCAACGCCCATGGCACCGGCACCGCGGCCAATGACAAGACGGAATGCGCGGCGGTGGCCGATGTCTTCGGCGCCCATGCCGACCGGCTGATGATGTCCTCGACCAAGTCGATGCATGGCCACCTGATCGGCGGCACCGGCGCGGTCGAGTTGCTGGCCTGCATCATGGCGCTGCGCGAGGGGGTCATTGCGCCGACCGTGGGCTATGAAGAGCCCGACCCGGAATGCGCGCTCGATGTCGTGCCGAACGAGGCGCGCGAGGTCCAGGTCGATGTGGTGCTGTCGAACGCCTTCGCCTTTGGCGGGCTCAACGCCGTGCTGGCCTTGCGCAGGGTCTGACACGCCGCCGCTGCACCGACGAAAAACGCCGCCCCAAGGGGCGGCGTTTGTGTTTGCTCACTTTGTGTTTTCTCACCTGGCCCGTGGGTCAGTTCTGGCCCGACATCGTCGACAGCGCGTCGTCGAAGGCCGCGGTGAAGCCCGCCAGCGACATGGTGATATTGGCCTTCTGGTCGGGCGCGACCAGCGGAACGATCACGACCTTGGCTTCCTTGCCGCCCTTGAACGCGGCAAGGTCTTCGGCCGACAGGGCAAAGCGGGCGACGCAGGCCTGCGGCGTGCAGAAGGAAAACCGGTAGCGTTTGGCCTGGCTCGTATCGATCTGCACCAGCAGATCCTCGGACAGCAGGGTTTCCAGCGGCGTCGCGACCTCGACCGCCGCGACGCGCGGCGCGGCTGCGGGCGGCATCGGCGCGACCGAGACCTGGGCCACCGCATTGTTGTCAGCGTCGCGCAGCAATTGCTGCATGTTGCAGGATTCCCGCTCGTCGGCCCTGACGCAGACGACGCGCCAGTCCTTGTAGGTTTCCTTGACGAAGGCTTGCGGCGCCTTGGGCGCCTCGGCCTGGCCCATCGGCAATTGCTCGGCCGGCGTGCTGTCGACCTGGGCCGGGGTTCCGCTGGATTCGGGCTGGACCGGGGCGTCCTGCGCCAGGGCCGGTGCCGCCAGCGCGGTCAGCATGGCCAGTCCCAGGGGTCCGAAAAACTCTCGCATCGTCGTGCCTGCCTTTCTTGGATGCTCGTCGATGCCGGTCTACACCAGCGCCGCACGGCTGTCAGGGGGCAATCTGGGGCACTGGCAACGCTTCGCCACCAATGGAAAAAGGGCCGCGTCGCGACCCTTTTCCCTTGTTCTTGCTCCCTGTCGGACGGGCCGACCTTTTTGATGAAAGGAAGCTACGGAGTTTGCCGGAACGCGTCAACATGCAAAGAAAGGCCGCGATTCAACCTCAGGGAGATCAAAAAAAGGCCGCATCGCGAAGATGCGGCCAGTCCATCAGGGAGGAAGACCCGCCCGAGCGAAAAGCCCGGAAAGCGGGATAGAAAGCAGCCTGACAGTCAAAAGTTAAATAAGTATTGTCAAATCGGCCTAAAATTTGCGGAGAATTACAAATGCCGGGCGATATCTTTCTGGGCGGCGCCGGGGCGGACCATGCCGATCCGCAAGTGTTGCGGCTCGACAAGGCCAACCGGCACGGGCTGATCGCCGGGGCGACCGGGACCGGAAAGACCGTCACCCTGCAGATCCTGGCCGAAGGGTTTTCCGCCGCCGGGGTGCCGGTGCTTCTGGCCGACGTCAAGGGCGATCTCTCGGGCCTCGGTGCGGCCGGAAGCCCGGCCCTCCGCCCGCATGACGACTTCGCCGTCCGGGCCGCCCGGATCGGCCTCGGCGATTACCGCTACAGGGCCTTCCCGGTGACCTTCTGGGATGTCTTCGGCCGCGAGGGCCATCCGCTGCGCACCACCGTGGCCGAGCTCGGTCCCCTGCTGCTGTCCCGGCTGCTCGAGCTGAACGAGGTTCAGGAGGGCGTGCTGACCCTGGCCTTCCGCGTCGCCGATGACGAGGCGCTGCCGGTCGTCGATCTCGAGGATCTGCGCGCGCTGCTGGCCTGGGTCGGCGCCCGGGCCGAGACGCTGTCGCTGCGCTACGGTCATGTCTCGGCGGCCTCGGTGGGCGCGATCCAGCGGCGGCTTCTGGTGCTCGAAAGCCAGGGCGGCGCGCATCTCTTCGGCGAACCGGCCTTGCAGCTTTCCGATCTGCTGCTCACGGCCCCCGACGGGCGCGGCCGCATCGGCATCCTCGCCGCCAAGGCGCTGATGACCGCGCCCCGGCTTTACGCCACGCTGCTTCTCTGGCTTCTGTCCGAGCTCTTCGAGACGCTGCCCGAAATCGGTGACCCCGAAAAACCCCGGCTGGTCGTGTTTTTCGACGAGGCGCATCTTCTCTTCGACGACGCCCCGAAGGCGCTGGTCGACCGGATCGAACAGGTGGCGCGGCTGATCCGCTCGAAAGGCGTGGGCGTCTATTTCGTCACCCAGTCGCCGGACGATCTGCCCGAGGATGTGCTGGGCCAGCTCGGCAACCGGGTACAGCACGCGCTGCGTGCCTTCACCGAACGCGACCGCCGCGCGCTGGCCCGCGCCGCCGAAACCTATCGCGACAATCCCGGGCTCGACATCGCCACCGCGATCCGCGAGGTCGGGACCGGCGAGGCGGTCACCTCGATGCTTGATGCCAAGGGGGCGCCCGGTCCCGCCCAGCGCACCCTGATCCGTCCGCCCGCCTCGCGGCTCGGCCCCCTCGACCCCGATGCCCGCGCGGCCCTGATCGCGGCCTCGCCGCTTGCGGGCCGCTACGACACCCCGCTCGACCGCGACTCGGCCGCCGAGATGCTGGCCGCACGGATCGCGGAAATCGCCGCGCCGACCGAGGCTCCCTCCGCCCGCCGCTTTTCCGGCCCGCATTCTCCGGCCCGGTCTGTCCCGCGCGACGGTTCCCGCGCCGAAAGCCTCGGCGCGGCCCTCGGTCAGGCCCTGATCGGCGAGCTGTCCGGCCCGACAGGACGCCGCCTGGTGCGCGGTCTTCTCGGCGGGCTCTTTCGCAAGCGGTGACGCGCGCCCGGTCTCTTCTTCTTGGCCGAAATACTCCCGCCGGAGGCGCCGCGCCCCTAGGCGCGGCCCGGCCCAAGGCCGGACCAGCGGCGCCGCAGGCGCCGTGCTGGCCGGGGGCGGGAGCCGCCCGCCCGCCCGGCCATCTCAGAGCGGCCGGATCTTCAGACGGGTGATCCGGTTCGCCTGCCGCTGCAGCACCTCGAACCGGAAGCCATGGAACGAAAAGACCTGCCCCGGGGTCGGGATCGACTGGGCCTCGTGAATGACGAGCCCGGCGATGGTGTTGGCCTCCTCGTCGGGCAGGCTCCAGTCCATCGCCCGGTTCAGGTCGCGGATCGTCATCGCCCCGTCGACCAGGATCGCCCCGTCCTCGGTCCGGCGCAGCGGGCGCTCGCTGTCGATGTCGAACTCGTCGGTGATCTCGCCGACGATCTCCTCAAGGATATCCTCCAGCGTGATCAACCCGCGCAGCGCGCCATATTCGTCGACCACCATCGCGAAATGGGTGTGGCGGCGCAGGAATTCCCGCATCTGGTCGTCAAGCGTCGTGGTGTCGGGCACGAAATACGGCTTGCGCGCCACATCCAGAACCCGAAGCTCCGAGATCTTCTCGGGCGATCCGTCCGGCCCGCGCACCAGCCGCTCGACCGCGCGCAGCAAGTCCTTGGCATGGATCACACCCACGATGTTCTCGGGGTCGTCCTTGTAGATCGGCAGCCGCGTGTGCGAGCTTTCCAGACAGGTCATCAGGATCGTCTCGGGCGGCAGGTCGGCGTCGATCACCTCGATCTGCGAGCGGTGCAGCATGATTTCCTCGACCGTGCGTTCGCTCAGATCGAGCGCGCCGAGGATGCGGTCGCGATCCTCCTTCTCGACCACGCCCTCGGAATGGCCCAGTTGCAGCGCGCCCGCGATCTCGTCCCGGACCGCCATGATCTGGCTGTCGGGATCGGCCCTGACCCCGAACAGCGCGAGGATCTGGCGCACCAGCGCACGGACGGCACTGACCACCGGCGACAGGATCAGGATGATCGGCCGGATCAGCGGCGACACCCGCGATGCGGCCAGTTCGGGATTGGTGATGGCATAGGTCTTTGGCAGAACCTCGGCGAAAACCAGCACCACCAGCGTCATCACCAGGGTCGCCAGCGCCACGCCGGAATCGCCGAAAAGCCGGGTGAACAGCGTGGTTGCCAGCGAGGTCGCGAGGATGTTGACGAAGTTGTTGCCCAGCAGCACCGAGCCGATCAGGCGCTCATTGTCCTCGGTGATGGTCAGCGCGGTTTCGGCGCCGCGTTCGCCCTTGTCGGCGCGGGCGCGAAGCTTGCCGCGCGAGGCGGCGGTCAGGGCGGTCTCCGATCCGGAAAAGAAGGCCGACAGCAGCAGCAGACCGACGATGGCGGCGCTGGAAATGAAAAGGGCCGCGTCTGCGACCGTGGCGGGGCTGTCCATGGGTCTCTCTGTTCGGGACTGTCCGTCTGGTTATGGGGGCAGGGCGGCCCGCGATCAAGACGGTCCGGAGTCGCGCGCCAGCGGGTGATGCTCCAGAACCAGATCGCGCAGCCGGTCCTCCAGCACATGGGTGTAGATTTCGGTCGTCGAAACATCGGCATGGCCCAGAAGCGTCTGGATCGCCCGCAGATCGGCGCCGCCCGCCAGCAGATGCGTGGCAAAGGCGTGGCGAAGCGTGTGCGGCGTGACCTTGGCCGGATCGACGCCGCCCGCCACGGAAAGCTCCTTGATCAGCACGTAAAAGCGGTGCCGCGTCAGATGGCCCGCCTGACCGCGCCCGGGAAAGAGATACCGGCTGGCGGGCAGGCCCTTGGCCCGGGCCGCCTCCTCGGCGGCGTCGCGCTCGGCGATCCAGGCGGCCAGCGCGGCGCGTGCCCCCGGGGTCAGCGGCACCATCCGTTCCTTGCCGCCCTTGCCCCGAACCAGCAGCATCCGCGGATCGCCCCGCGCCGCCGCCACCGGCAGCGTCACCAGCTCGCTCACCCGCATGCCGGTGGCGTAAAGCACCTCCATCAGGCAGGCATTGCGTGTCGCATCGTGCGGGCTGCGGCCTGCGGCCTCGATCAGTCGCTCGACTTCGTCCGGGCTCAGGGTCCTCGGCAACCGCCGCGCCCGGCCGGGTCCGCGGATCTGCAAAGCCGGATTGTCGGTGCGCCAGCCCTCTTCATAGGCAAAGCGGTAAAGCTGCTTGATCGCCGACAGCCGCCGCGCCCGTGTTGTCGGCGCCAGCCCCTCGGCCTCGCAGGCGACCAGATAGGCGGTGATCTCGGTTTCAGTGGCGGTCTCGAAGGCGCCGCCGCGCCGGACCAGAAAGCCCGCGAAGTCCTTCAGATCGCGGCCATAGGCCAGCTGGGTATTGGCGGTGGCGTCCTGTTCGGCCGCCTTGGCCTCGAGAAAGGCCGAAATCCAGCGCGCGGCATCGGGGGTCATCCGCGCCGCTCCAGAAGCATCAGCTGCAGCGCCGATTGCCGCGCCACATCCTCAAGCCCCAGCTGCCGCAAGAGCCCAAGCCCCCGTGTCACATCCAGAATGTCGCCCTGCGCACCATCGGTCACGAGGTCGATGGCCGCAAGGATCGCCTCGCCCAGCCGCTTTTCCTCGATCAGCCGCGACGGACCCGGCCCCAGCGCGGGCTGGTCGAACCCGTCCTGCAGCGCCGCGGCGAGCGAGCCAAGCGGCGGCAGACCTTGCAGATCGCCCCGCGCGATGCCGACCAGAAACGCCTCTTCGTTGGTCTGCGGCTCGCGGGTCCGGGCAATCTCTTCGTACTCGTCGCTCAGAAGCCCGATCCGGAACGCCAGCGCCCCGGCCGGACTTCCAAGCTTCATCCGGGCAAGGCGCGGCCCGTAAAGCTGGGCGAAGGGGACCTCCAGTTCGGCCGAGACCATCGCCGTCCAGGCCGCATCGAGGGTATCCGTCACCGCCTCGGGCCCGCCGGACAGGATCGCGAGATCGAAGGCCTGAAGCGCCGCGACCCGGTCCCAGAGCCCGCCGGAGGCGGCGGGCTTGCGTTCGGTCCAGACCCCCAGCAACTCGTTCGGGGCCAGCGCCCCGGTCCGGGCCAGCCGCTCGGCCGCCTCTATCCGGGCCTTCCAGCCGGCGGTCGAACGCATGTCGGCGCGGGCGAAGGCGACGGGCAGGGTGGTCGTGGACAACGGCTCGCCGATCGCCTCGCGCATCCGGAAGATCAGCGGCGAGGGCCGGGTCGGCAGCGGCAGCGCGTCGCCCTCTTCGGCCAGCGCCGGGTCGAGGAAGCGGGCCAGAAGCGCGTCCTCCTCGGGCTTGACGAAGCCAAGCGCCAGCCCGGTTTCCAGCGTCAGCGCCGCCGCGTTCCAGTCGCCGCCGCGCGCAAGGCAGAAGATCCGCACCGGAAAGGTCGGCGCGATGCCGGGATTGGCGCGCATCGCCGAACAGGCGCGGTCCTCCTGCCCGGTCAGAAGCGAGATGTCGAACCAGCGCCGGAAAAGCGACGGGGCGGTCGGCCCGGCGCGTTCGACCAGCGCCTGCGCCTGATCGAGCGCGCCCAGATCCAGCAGCTTGTCGAGCCGCGCCAGCAAAAGCTGCCCGTCGGCCCCGCCACCCGTTGGCGGGTCGAGCTCGGCCAGCAGCAGCGTGACCAGCAGCTCCTGCACCGCGGGCAGGGTATCGACGCGCTCGGCCCTTATCGCGCGCGCGATGGTCTGGGTCTCGCCCGGCCCCCAGAGATCGCGGGGCAATCCGGTGACCTGCGCGGGCAAAAGCCCGACCGCGTCGATCAAGGTCGTGCCCAGCGGCACAACGGTGATGGGCTCGGCGCCGGGCACGGGGCTGATCGTCGCCGGGGGCTTTCTGGGGCCGGGGGCCGCCACCGAATCCGACAGCCAGTCGATGGCCGACAACGGACGCTCGGCCCAGGCGGGCGCGCCCGCCGCCAGTACAGCGGCCAGCAGCAGGGGGACCCGCGCCCTAGTCGACATCGAGCGTGAGGCTTTGCGTCACCGTCTGCTGTTGGGGGTCCATGTCGCCCAGATAGGCGAAGCCCACCAGCCCGACGAATGAGATGAAAATGATGAAAACCAGTGCCTTGAGTAGTCGCACCATGCCGGTCTGCCTTTTTCGGTCTGCTCGCGCGTTTTCCGCCTTTGCCCGATTATAACTGGCATTCCTCCGGAGTTCACGCCATTCAGGGGCAGAAATCTGCGACGGTGGCGGGAGGTTGCCCAGGTGGGCGCGAAGTTGAAGAAAACGGTGGTTCTGGTCGGGTTGATGGGGGCGGGAAAGACGGCGGTCGGAACGGTCCTGGCGCGGCGGCTCGGGGTGCCGTTCCTCGATTCGGACGCCGAGATCGTGAAAGCCGCCGCGATGACGATTCCCGAGATCTTCGCCCGCGACGGCGAGGCCTTCTTCCGCGCCCGCGAGGCCGAGGTGATCGCCCGCCTGCTGCGCGCCGCGCCGGGCGTGCTGTCGACCGGCGGCGGGGCGTTTCTGGGCGAGGCCAACCGCGCCGCGATTTCGGGGCTCGGCGTGTCGGTCTGGCTCGATGCCGATCTGGATCTGCTGTGGCAGCGGGTGCGGCACAAGGACACCCGGCCGCTGCTGCGCACGCCCGACCCCTATGGCACGCTGGCCGAGCTTTACCATGCGCGGCGACCGTTCTACGCGATGGCCGATCTGGCCGTCCGCGCCGATCCGCGCTATTCGATCGAGGACATGGCCGGGCGCGTGATCGAGGCGCTGAAAACCCGGCCCGACGTGATGGAGGCGGCGTGAGCGCGACGGTCGAGACGGTGCATGTGGCCCTGCCGGGGCGCGAGTACGACATCCGCATCGGCGAGGGGCTGCTGGCCCGGGCCGGGGCCGAGATCGGGCCCTTGTTGCGGCGTCCGCGCGTGGCGATCCTGACCGACGAGACGGTGGCCGCGCTGCATCTTGCGGCCTTCCGCGCGGGTCTTGGCGATATCGAGGCGCCGGCGCTGGCCCTGCCTGCGGGCGAGGCCACCAAATGCTGGGCGCAGTTCGGCCGCGCCGTCGAATGGCTGATCGAGCAAAAGGTCGAGCGGCGCGATATCGTGGTGGCACTCGGCGGCGGGGTGATCGGCGATCTGGCGGGCTTTGCCGCCGCCGTGCTGCGCCGGGGCGTGCGCTTCGTGCAGGTGCCGACGACGCTGCTGGCGCAGGTCGACAGTTCGGTCGGGGGCAAGACCGGCATCAACTCGCCGCAGGGCAAGAACCTGATCGGCGCCTTCCACCAGCCCTCGCTGGTGCTGGCCGATACAGGCGTTCTGGGCACGCTTGCGCCGCGCGATTTCCTCGCGGGCTATGGCGAGGTGGTGAAATACGGGCTTCTGGGCGATGCCGCCTTCTTCGAGTGGCTCGAGGGGCAGGGACCGGCACTGGCGGCGGGCGATGTCGCGGCGCGGATCGCGGCGGTGAAACGGTCCTGCGAGGCCAAGGCGCGGATCGTCGAGCGGGACGAGACCGAGCAGGGCGACCGCGCGCTTCTGAACCTGGGCCACACCTTCGGCCATGCGCTGGAGGCCGCGACCGGCTATTCCGACAGGCTGTTGCATGGCGAGGGCGTGGCCATCGGCTGTGCGCTGGCCTTCGAGCTGTCGGCGCGGATGGGGCTTTGTGCGCAGGAAGACCCCAGCCGGGTGCGCGCGCATCTGGACGCGATGGGAATGAAGAAGGATCTGGCCGACGTCCCGGGCGATCTGCCCGACGCGGACGGGCTGATCGCGCTGATGGGGCAGGACAAGAAGGTGCAGGACGGCACGCTGCGTTTCATCCTCGCGCGCGGGATCGGCGAGGCCTTCGTGACCGCGGAGGCCGATCCGGCGCTGGTCAGGTCGATCCTTGCCGAGGCGCTGGCGGGGCGCTGATCAGCCGCCGCGCCGCGCCATGAAGGCCAGCCGCTCGAACAGCTGCACGTCCTGTTCGTTCTTCAGCAGCGCGCCATGCAGCTTGGGCAGGGCCGAGCGGCCGTCCTTGCGCAGATCCTCGGGCCGCATGTCCTCGGCCAGAAGCAGCTTGAGCCAGTCGAGCACTTCCGAGGTCGAGGGCCGCTTCTTCAGCCCGTCGGTCTCGCGGATCTCGTAAAAGCGGGTCAGTGCGGCCTGCAGCAGGTCCTGCTTGATGCCCGGATGATGGACCTCGACGATCTTCTTCATCGTGTCGAGATCGGGGAAACGGATATAGTGGAAGAAACACCGCCGCAAAAACGCGTCGGGCAATTCCTTTTCGTTGTTTGACGTAATTATGACAACCGGCCGTTCTTTTGCTTTCACCGTTTCGCCGGTCTCGTAGACGTGAAACTCCATGCGGTCGAGTTCCTGAAGCAGGTCGTTCGGAAATTCGATATCCGCCTTGTCGATTTCGTCGATCAGCAGCACCACCTTTGCGGGGGCGGCGAAGGCCTGCCAGAGCTTGCCGCGGCGGATGTAGTTGGCGACGTCATGGACCCGTTCGTCGCCCAGCTGGCTGTCGCGCAGCCGACTCACCGCGTCGTATTCGTACAGCCCCTGCTGGGCCCGGGTCGTGGACTTGATATGCCATTCCATGAGCGGCATGCCCAGAGATTGGGCAACCTGGCGCGCAAGCTCGGTCTTGCCGGTTCCCGGTTCGCCCTTGACCAGCAGCGGCCGTTCCAGCGTCACGGCGGCATTCACGGCCACGGTCAGGTCGTCTGCGGCGACATAGGCGTCGGTGGACCCGAATTTCATCGCAATTCCGCCTCTCAATCCATTGAAATCGGGGGCGACCATAGCGCCCCTTCACAAAGCTTCAAGCGCCATGTAAGGGACCACAAACCTCGTGACACGATACGGCGATTGGGCTACACGCGAGCCCAGGTGCGCCGGGGGAGAATGATTATGAAACAGGTTTCGCCCGGCCCAGAAGAGGGAGCAGGGATGAAAGCCGAAGTTTTCTTGCCCGACGATTATCGTCCCGCCGAGGACGAGCCGTTCATGAACGAGCGCCAGCTCGAATATTTTCGCCGCAAGCTCATTGCCTGGAAGAACGATCTTCTGAACGAAAGCCGCGAGACGCTCGAAGGGCTTCAGGATTCGAGCCGCAACATTCCCGACATCGCGGATCGTGCCAGCGAAGAGACCGACCGGGCGCTGGAGCTGCGGACCCGGGATCGGCAGCGCAAGCTGGTGGCCAAGATCGACGCGGCGCTCCGGCGGATCGACAATGGCGAATATGGCTATTGCGAGGAGACCGGCGAGCCGATTTCGCTGAAACGGCTCGATGCGCGTCCGATCGCGACCCTGAGCCTCGAGGCTCAGGAACGGCACGAGCGGCGCGAACGGGTGCATCGCGACGACTGACGGGGAGTAGGTGTGGCCCGGTGCAGGGCCGGCGTGTAAGAGGTACCGGATGCTCCTGGGCAGCCGAAAGATCACCGTGCTCGGGGCCGGCATCGCCGGCCTCGCCGTTGCAACCGCGCTGGCGCGGCACGGGGCCGAGGTCGTGGTGCTGGAACGCGCCGACGCGATCCGCGAGGTCGGCGCGGGTCTGCAGGTCAGTCCCAACGGGGTGGCGGTGCTGCGGGCGCTGGGTCTTGGCAATGCGCTGGCCGCGAGGTCGGGCCGGGGCAGCGCCGTCGTCCTGCGCGACTATCGCCGCGGCGCGCGGGTGTTGCGGCTGGATCTGTCGCGCGGCGCCCGGGACTACTTCTTCGTCCATCGGGCCGATCTGATCGACATTCTGGCCGACGCCGCGCGCGCGGCCGGGGTCCAGATCCGGCTGTTGCACGAGGTGACCGGGCTTTCGCTGGAGGGGGACCGGGCCGAGTTGATCACGGCGCAGGGCGCGCGGGCCAGCAGCGATCTGCTGATCGGGGCCGACGGGTTGCATTCGGTGGTGCGCGCGGCGCTGAACGGGCAGGTCACCCCCCGCTTTGCCGGCCAGGTCGCCTGGCGCGCGCTGGTGCCTGCGCGCGGCAAGGTGCCGCCGGTGGCCAATGTGCATATGGGGCCGGGCAAGCATCTGGTGCATTACCCGCTGCGCGGCGGCGACATGATCAACATCGTGGCGGTGGAAGAGCGCGAGGCCTGGGTCGAGGAAGGCTGGAACCGGACCGGCGACCCGGACGCGATGCGGCGGGTCTTTGCGGATTTCGGCGGCGAGGTGCCGCGCCTTCTGGAGCAGGTGCACAGCGTCAATCTCTGGGGCCTGTTCCGGCATCCGGTGGCCGAAAGCTGGTATCGCGGCCCGGCCGCGATCCTGGGCGACGCGGCGCATCCGACCCTGCCGTTTCTGGCGCAGGGCGCCAACATGGCGCTGGAGGATGCCTGGGTACTGGCTGCCGCCCTGGCCCGGCATCCGACCGCCGAGGTGGCCTTTGCCGCCTATCAGGCCGAGCGGCGCCCGCGCACCGCGCGGATTGTCGAGATGGCCAGCAAGAACGCGCGGAACTATCATCTGAGCTTTCCGCCGCTGCGGCTGGCGGCGCAGACGGCCTTGCGGCTGGGCGGCATTCTGGCGCCGGGCGCGGCGCTCAGGCGGTTCGACTGGCTTTACGGCTACGATGCCGCGGCGCGCTATCCGCTGCCGGCGGCCGCGGTGTGAAGCTGCGGTGACGAAGCCGCGGTGACTTGGCGTTGACCGGGGCGCTCCCGCCCCCGGGACGGCGCGGCAAAGCCGCTTGCCCGGGCTTGGGCCCGGCCGCGGGCCAGGGCCCGCGGCGGTCGGTCTTCGGGTGGCGCGGGAGCCGCGCGGCTCAGGCGTCGAGGTCGATCCAGACCGGCACGTGATCCGAGGGTTTCTCGCCGGCGCGCTGCCCGGTTTCGATCCGGCAGTCGGTCATCAGGTCGGCGGCCTGCGGCGTCAGCAGCATGTGGTCGATGCGGATGCCGT
This sequence comes from Rhodovulum sp. BSW8, assembly GCF_003314725.1. NCBI lineage: Bacteria > Pseudomonadati > Pseudomonadota > Alphaproteobacteria > Rhodobacterales > Paracoccaceae > Rhodovulum > Rhodovulum sp. BSW8. Next base: position 104,407 of record NZ_QNVX01000027.1, on the reverse strand, counting down.
CGTTTCTGTCCCAGGCGCCGCCCTGGTAATCCCAGAAGGAATAATGGCCCGGCCCCTGCACCCGGGCGCGGAACGCCTCGGTGAATCCGAGGTTCAGCACCCGGCGGAACGCCGCGCGGGTCCGGGGCAGGGCCAGCGCGTCCTTCGCCCAGGCCTCGGGCCGGGCGGCGTCCTCGTCCTGCGGGATCACGTTATAGTCGCCCGCCATCACGGCCGGTTCCTCGGCGGCCAGCAGTTCGCGGGCGCGGGTTTCCAGCCGGGCCATCCAGGCCAGTTTGTAGTCGTATTTCGGCCCCGGTGCCGGATTTCCGTTGGGCAGGTAAAGCCCGCAGATCCGCACCGCGCGGCGGCCCATCACGGTCGCCTCGATCCAGCGGGCCTGGGCGTCCTCGTCATCGCCCGGAAGCCCGCGCCGGACGTCCTCGAGCGGGGATTTCGACAGGATCGCGACGCCGTTGAACCCCTTCTGGCCATGTGTTTCCAGATTGTAGCCCCGATCCTCGAAGGGCTCGCGCGGGAAGGCCTCGTCGACCGACTTGATCTCCTGCAGCACGGCGACATCCGGAGAGGACGCATCGAGCCAGTCGAGCACGGCCGGAAGCCGCGCCTTGACGCCATTGATGTTGAAACTCGCGATCTGCATCGGCGGCTCCGTTTGCGCTGCCCTGCGACTATCCCCGGAGGGGCCGGGACTGTCCATGCGAAAGCGGCCCCGGACCGGGCCGGCCTTTCCACGGCGTCCCGGGTCAGGGGATGATGCGCGTGTATTTGGTGCCTTCGAGCGTCGCGCCGAAGATCAGCCCGGCCTGACCGAAGACGATGGCGATGATCGGATCGAGCGCGGTGATGGTATCGGCCGAGACCATGCCGCCATCGTTCGTCACCGCGTATTCCAGATCGGCCCCGGCCGACCAGCCCGAGCCCGAACGGAACTGCCGAAGCGCCTCGGGGGTCATGAAGAACAGCGCATGGGCATATTGCTGGGCGCCGATCTGAAGCCCGAAGCTGGCTTGCGTGGCCGAATAGTAATCGACGGTCACGTCGTTGATGCGCAGCGCGCCGCGCCCGTAGGCGCCGCCGACCCAGAGCCCGGCCTTGGTGATCAGCGGCATCCAGAGAATGCCCTGCGCCTTTTGCGACAGCTCGCGGGTCGCCGGGTAATGGGCGAAAAGATAGTTGCGGGTGCTGTCGACCCGCGCGTCGAGCTCGCTTGCGCCGCTGCTGCCCACGCCATTGCCGCAGGCCGCCAGCGTCGTCGCTGCTCCGGCCGCGCCGATAAAGCCGCGCCGCGAGATCAGGTGGGAGGTCTTGTCCTTGAACATTGCTCTCATGCCCCATGCTGTTGTGGCCTTGGCGGCCTTTGGCGCAAACTATAGACAGCCGCGCCGGGACTGTCACCAAGCTTGACCGCAGCGGGAGGCAATTCCTTGCTGCAATGGCGCACGCAGGCCAGAGCCGCGGGCTGCGGGTCGGCGCCCAGACCCGGTCTGCCTTCAGGGGCCTCCCGTCTGCCAAGCGGGCCTGCCCGGGACCCAGACCGGGGGCGATCTTGGCCAGGCCACCACCGACGGCCGCGCGATGGGCGCCGATCGGGGGGCATCCGCCCGGACGCGATGGGGGGCGGCGCGGCGCTGACAGCCGGTCGTTTGGGGACGCAGCGATGTCGATGGCGCGGACGGCCGCGCCGTGACGGGATCTGCCTCCCGGGTGCGGCCGACAGGGGGCCGCGCAGGCGCGGTGCGCAGAGGGGCGATGGCGGGGGCCGGGGGCGCCTTTACGAGGGGGACAGCGCGACCTCCGACAGCGAGACGTGCCCATTGACAGCACCATTGGCATGGTCTGCGCGGTCGAACGGGCGGAACTGGGCTCAGGCTCACGGGATCGGGCGGGCGGGTGGCGGCCTCACGGCCGGGATCCCTGTCGCGGTCGATGCGCCGGCGCGTGCGGTTCAGCCGATCCCCGCTGCTGCACCGCCCCGGCGTTCGACGGGGGCGAGGGCGTTTGCCCTGCCGTCTTCGCTCATGCCGTCGCCGCTGCGGCCTGCGACGCGGGCGCCCGGCGCGGGAAGCGCGAAGACGACCTTGGGGCCGAGGCCCGGATCGAGGCAAACCCGTCCCGCGCGATCCCGACCTCTCCACCGAACGCAACGGCGTCGGCCTTTCTTTCGGCGGATCGAGCGCCTTCGCCGGATCGTCTTGCGATGCGAAAGCGCTCTCCAGCGGCGTGGGGGCGCTTTCCTCTTCTCCGTCCTCGATCGGTTCGGATCAACGCAGGCCCGGCCTGGTTGCTTGATCCGACGGTTTGATGATGCGACCGTTTCACTGGCATGGAAGAACGCCTTCCGGGACGCGTTCGCCATGGCTGTGCCACGACCACGCACGCTGCCAAAGCGGAAATACGGCGATTCCAAGCTTCGACCGTGGAGCTGAGCGGGGAGCTTGGGCGCGAGGAGGACCGGAGAACGATCCGGTGAATCGTCTTTCCGACGAACCCGAAGACGCTTGCGAGGTGGCGGAAGCGGCAGTCGGTCGAGGATCGCAAGACGGGACCGACAAAGCCGCGCTCAGCCGTTCTGAGCGCGGAAGACGAAGCGGTTGTCGTCGCCTTCCGGCGACACACGCTGCTGCCGTTGGGCGCCTGTCTCTATGCCGTGCAGCCGACGATCCCGCATCTCATGCGGTCTTCGTTGCGCAGGGGCCTCCAGAGATGACCCGACTCGGCCGCGCGCGCCGCCTCGGCGCCCGCGTTCAGCGCCGGCAGATTGGTCTGGTCGGTCTGGAAAACGCGGCCCGGGCGCTCTTCTTCTCCTCCGCTGCTGCTGCGGCGCCTTGGCTCGTCGCATCTGCCGTTGCCGATTGCAGCGCCCGCCGCCCCGGCCTAAGACACGCCGCGACAGCAACGAGAGGCTCCACCGGATGACCACCGACACCGATTTCGCCGCCGCGCTCCAGCACAAGATCGACTTCAAGACCAAGCCCCTGGGCTCGCTCGGCCGGATCGAGGATCTGGCGACGGTCATCGCCACCGTGCAGGGCACGCTGAGTCCGCGGATGGACAGCTGCGAGTTGACGATCTTCGCGGCCGATCATGGCATTGCCACCGAGGGCGTGTCGAAATTTCCGCAGGAAGTGACGCGGCAGATGGTGCTGAACTATCTGGCGGGCGGGGCCGGGGCCAATGCCTTCGCGCGCGCCGTCGGCGCCCGGATGAAGGTCGTCGATGCCGGGATCGCGGGCGAGCCTTTCGGCCTTGCGGACCTGATCGAGCGCCGGATCGGCGCGGGCACCAAGAGCTTCCTGCACGAGCCCGCGATGAGCGCCCAAGAGTGCGCGCGCGCGCTGGAAGAGGGCCGCAAGCTTGGTGCCGAAAGCCCCGCCGATGCGGTGGCCTATGGCGAGATGGGGATCGCCAATACCGCCTCGGCGGCCGCGCTCGGCCACAAGCTGACCGGGGTCGGGCTCGACATCCTGGTGGGCCGGGGCACGGGGCTTGACGATGACGGGCTGACGCACAAGCGGCAGGTTCTGGAACGCGCCGCAGCGCGGACCGGCGATCTTGGCCCGCAGGAGGCGCTGGCCCAGTATGGCGGCTTCGAGGTTGCGATGATGGCCGGCGCGATGATCGGCGCGGCCGAGGCGAAGAAGGTCATCATCGTCGACGGGTTCATCGCGACCGCGGCCGCGCTTGCCGCCGCCCGCATCGCGCCCGGAACCCGGGCGGCGATGGTCTTCTCGCACCGCTCCGAGGAACAGGGCCATGGCGCGCTGCTCGACGCTCTCGGGGCCGAACCGCTGCTGCGGCTGGGGCTGCGGCTGGGCGAGGGCACCGGCGCGCTTCTGGCCTGGCCGCTTCTGAAGGCCGCGGGCGAGATGCTGAACACCATGGCCAGCTTCGACGATGCCGGCGTGACGGGGCCGCAATGACTCCTGCCGCCCGGGCAAGGGAAGAGGTGCGGCTGGTCGTCCTGGCGCTGCAATTCGTCAGCCGCCTGCCGCTGCCCGCCGATCCGGGCTACACGCCCGACCGGATGCGCCGGGCCACGCGCTATTTCCCGCTGTGCGGGGCGCTGATCGGCGCGGCTCTGGGGCTGGTCTACGCGGCCGCGGCGGCGGTCTTTCCCCCGGCGGTTGCGGCGGTCCTGACACTTGCTGCGGGCGTGCGGCTGACCGGGGCGCTGCATGAGGACGGGCTGGCCGACATGGCCGACGGGCTTGGCGGCGGGCTGACGCGCGAGCGGGCGCTGGAAATCATGCGCGACAGCCGGATCGGCAGCTATGGCGCGGTGACCCTGATGCTGGCGCTGGGGCTGAAGGCGGCGGCGCTGGCCGGGCTTGGCGCGGCGGCGGGCGGCTGGGCGGCGGCGGGTGCGCTGGTCGCGGCGCATGGGCTCAGCCGACTGGCCTCGGTGATCGTGATGGTGCGGCTGCCCTATGCGCGGACCGAGGGCAAGGCCGCCTTTGCCGCGGCCGGTCCTGGCCGGGACGGGATGGCCATCGCCTGGGGGACCGGCGCGCTGATCGCACTCGGCCTCTGGATCGGTGCAGGGGGAGGCGCGGCCCTGACGGCGCTGGCGCTGGCTGTGGCGGCCACGCTCTGGACGGGGCGGATGCTGACCCGTCGGCTTGGCGGGCATACCGGAGACGGGCTGGGCGCGGTGCAGCAGGTCTCTGAGATCGCGATCCTGCTGGGGCTTCTGGCATGGGTGTGATCCTTCTGCGCCATACCCGCCCGGACGTGGCCGAGGGCACCTGCTACGGCCGCACCGACTATCCGCCCGCGGAAAGCTTCTCCGAAGAGGCGGCAGAGGTGCTGGCGGCGCTTCCTCCGGTCCACCGGGTCCTGTCCAGCCCGCTTTTGCGCTGCACCCGTCTGGCCGATCATATCGGCGCGGCGCGCGGCCTGCCGGTCGAGACCGATCCCCGCCTGATCGAGATCGATTTCGGCGCCTGGGAGGGCACGCCCTGGGCGGAGGTGCCGCGCGACGGGCTCGATCACTGGGCCGCGCATTTCTACGAGTCGCGCCCCCATGGCGGCGAGAGCGTCGGCATGTTCTATGCCCGCGTCGTGCCCTTTCTCGAAGAGATGCATGGGGCCGGGACGGTTCTGGCGGTGACCCATGCCGGACTGATGCGGGCCGCCCTTCACCATGCCGGGCGCGAAGGCGCCTGGCAGATGAAGTTTCCCTATGGGAGCTTCATCGAGCTGCCCTGATCCTGTTCCACCGGAGCGCGTTCCGCGCACGCTTTTACTGGGCGACCCCTTTGGGGCCGCGATCCTTTGGGTATTTCTGCCAAGAAGAAGATGGCGTCCGATTTCTTCTTGGCGAAAATACCCATGACGGACCATCGGTCATGGGAAAGAGGTCAGGGCAGGGGCGCCGTCCGGAAGAGCCGCACTTTCAGTCCGCCATGGGCGACCGGCGCGCCGGGGGGCAGGAAAGGCAGGCCCGTCGCCCGCGCAAGCCCCTCGTCGCTGGTGACGAGCCCGACCCGCCAGCCAGCGAACCGCTCGCGCAGCGTTGCCCCGAGGGCGCCGTAGAGCGCGAACAGAAGCTTTCGCTCGCCGATCCGCGCGCCATAGGGCGGGTTGACCATCACGAGGCCGGGCGGGCCGTCGGGCCGGACCAGATCGCTGACCGCGTGGCGGCGGAAGTCGGTCCGGTCCGCGACACCGGCGCGGGCGGCATTGGCGGTGGCCATCCGGATCGCCCCGTCATCGCGGTCCGAGCCGAAGAAGCGGACCTGTGCCGCAGGCGCGGGCCTGGGGGCCTTCATTGCGGTCCAGGCCGCCGGATCGAAGCTGGCGAAGTCCTCGAAGGCGAAGCTGCGGTCGCGGCCGGGCGCGAGCCCGCCCGCGATTTCAGCCGCCTCGATCGGGAAGGTGCCCGAGCCGCACATCGGGTCGACCACCGGTTCGGTGCCGTCGAAACCGCAGGCGCGCAGGAAGAGGGCCGCCATCGTTTCGCGCAGCGGGGCCTTGCCGACCGCCTGTTTATGGCCGCGCCGGTGCAGCGGTTCGCCCGAGCTGTCGAGGCTGAGCGTCACCAGATTGTCGTCGATCCGCACCTTGAGCGCGATCGCGTCCTCGCCGCCAATGGGCGCGCCGAGCGTCTCGGCGAGGGCGCGCTCGATCCGCTGGGCGGCGGCGCCCGCATGGTAGATCTTCGAGGCCCGGCACTGCACCTCGACCCGCACCGGCCGGTCGGGCCGGAGCACCGCGGCCCAGTCGAATTTTCGTGCCCGCTTGTCGAGCTGGGCCAGATGGAAGGCCCGAAAGGCGCCGATCCGGACCAGCACCCGCGAGGCGCCGCGCAGCACCAGATTGGCGCGCCAGACCTCGGGCCAGCCGCCCTGGACGGTGACGCCGCCCGCGACCGTCACGGGACCGGCAAAGCCCGCCGCGCGGGCCTCTTCGGCCAGAAGCGGCTCGAGCCCCGGCAGGGCGGCGAGGAAGATCTCGAAGGGGGCGGGGTCGGTCATCCGGGCTCCGGCTGAGGGAAGAGGCATTCGCGATACACCGGAAGCGGCGGGCAGGGAAGGGCGCGCTTGACAGGTCCGGGGCGGCGCCGCTAGCGATGAGGGCGAAACGCGGTTCAGCCGATCCGGAGGGGAACGTGAGGTTCTCTGCCAATCTGGGGTTTCTCTGGCGCGAGCTCGCGTTGCCCGATGCGATCCGCGCGGCGGCGGCGTCAGGCTTCTCTGCCGTCGAATGCCACTGGCCCTATGACACGCCGCGCGCCGCGATCCGCGCGGCCCTCGACGAGACCGGCCTGCCGATGCTGTCGCTGAACACCCGTCCCGGCGACCGGGATGCGGGCGAGTTCGGGCTGTGTGCCCTGCCCGGGCGCGAGCTCGAGGCGCGGGCCGCGATCGACCAGTCGATCGCCTGGGCCGCGGCGCTCGGGGTGCCGCAGATCCATGCCATGGCCGGATGCGCGCGCGGGCCCGAGGCCGAGGCCGCGCTGGCCGCAGCGCTGGCCTATGCCTGTCTCGAGGCCGCGCCCTATGGCATCGGCATCCTGATCGAGCCGATCAACCCCCATGACGTGCCGGGCTATGCGCTGGCCAGCACCGCCGAGGCCGTGGCGATGATCGACCGGGTGGCCGCGCCGAACCTGCGGCTGATGTTCGATTGCTACCATGTGCAGCGCGCCGAGGGCGATGTCTCGGCCCGGCTGCAGGCGCTGATGCCGCTGATCGGTCATGTGCAGGTGGCCTCGGTGCCCGACCGCGGCCCGCCCGATCATGGCGAGCTGGATTACGCCCATGTCTTCGCGTTGCTCGACCGGCTGGGCCATGCCGCGCCCGTGGGGGCGGAATACCGCCCCCCTGGTCCGACCGGCGACAGTCTCGGCTGGATGGCGCGCTTCGGGGCCAAGGTCGCCTAGAGGCAGGCGGTCATGCCGCCATCGACATAGATCACCTGTCCGTTGACGAAAGCCGAGGCGTCGGAGGCCAGGAAGATGCAGGCTCCGGCCAGATCCTCGATCCGGCCCCAGCGCCCGGCCGGGGTGCGCCGTTCGATCCAGGCGCAGAACTCGGGGTCGGCCACGAGGGCCGCATTCAGGGGCGTATCGAAATAGCCCGGCGCGATGGCGTTGCAGCACAGCCCGTGCCGCGCCCAGTCGGTGGCCATGCCCTTGGTCAGGTTGACGATGGCCCCTTTCGAGGCGGTGTAGGGCGCGATTCCGGGCCGGGCCAGCGCGGCCTGAACGCTGGCGATGTTGACGATCCGTCCGCGTCCCCGCGCGATCATGTGGGGCGCGAGGGCGCGGGCGACATAGAAGGCCGCGTTGACATTGGTGCGCATCAGCCGGTCGAAGGCCTCGACCGGAAACCCCTCCAGCGCCGCGCGGTGCTGGATGCCTGCATTGTTGATCAGGATGTCGATGGGCCGCCGGGCCTCGTAGCCGTCGATGGCGCGCGCCGCGGCCTCGGCATCGGTCACGTCGAAGGGCAGGATGTCGACCCCGGCCCCTTCGGCGCGGAGCGTCGCGGCGGCCTCCTCCAGCCGCTCGGCCCCGCGCGCGTTCAGCACCACCCGGACCCCCGCCGCCGCCAGCGCCCGGGCAAGCCCCAGCCCGATCCCCATAGAGGCGCCGGTCACCAGCGCCGTGCGTCCGCTCAGGTCGAAAAGATCCATGTTCCCTCCCGGTCTCGCGGGGCCAGGACAGCCCCGGCATTTGGTATACCATGTCGCGGCGCCGGGGAAAGACCGGCGACGGGGCGGTTGCCGCCTGGGGCGCGCCGTCTCGCGACGCCTGCGGGGCGCCGATCCGGCGGTCGCGCGGCAGCCCGGGCGGGCCCGGCAGGGAAATCGGCCGGAAAGGGCGGACAGGTCCCTAGCCGAGGCGGCGGAAAACCGGATAGAACCGGGGGCGCGCCGCGCCTGTCGCGCGGGTTCAGGCCGCAGGGAGACAGATGCCGGATCGTTCCTTTCTCGCCATCGGCGAATGCATGGTAGAGCTTGCCCCGGCCACGGACGGGCTTTTTCGCATGGGTTTTGCCGGGGACACCTTCAATTGTGCCTGGTACGCCCGGCGGCTGCTGCCCGCGGACTGGTCGGTCGGCTATGCGACCGCCGTCGGCAGCGATGCGGTGTCGGACGACATGCTGGCCTTCATGGCGGCCGAGGGCGTCGAGACCGGGGCGATCCGCCGGATCGAGGGGCGGACCGTGGGGCTTTACATGATCGCGCTGAAGGACGGCGAGCGCAGCTTTTCCTACTGGCGCGGGCAGGCGGCGGCGAAGGCGATGGCCGACGATCCGGACTGGCTCGACAAGGTCTTTGCCGGGCGCGATCTCTTGCATGTCTCGGGCATCACGCTGGCGATCCTTGCGCCCGAGGCGCGCGAGCGTCTGTGTGCGGCGCTGGCGCGGGCCCGGGCGGCGGGGGCGGGGGTGAGCTTCGATACCAATGTGCGGCCCCGGCTCTGGGCGGACGCGGCCGAGATGCGGGCCGGGCTGATGCTGGGCGCCTCGGTCGCCGACACCGTGCTGCCGTCCTTCGACGAGGAACAGGCGGCCTTCGGCGACGCCTCGCCCGAGGCCACCGTGGCGCGCTACCGCGCGGCCGGGGCGACGACGGTGGTGGTCAAGAACGGCGCCGCGCCGATCCGGCTTTGGGCCGAGGGCACGGAGGCCGAGATCGCGCCCGAGCCCGTCGCGCGGGTGGTCGACAGCACGGCGGCGGGCGACAGCTTCGCGGCCGGGTTTCTGGCCGCGCGCGCGACCGGGGCCGCGCCGCCCGAGGCCGTCCGTCGGGCAGCAGCGCTGGCAGGCGCGGTGATCCAGCGCCGCGGCGCGCTTGCGCCCGACATCTTCGCACCAGAGGGCGCGGCCCTGCAGGCGGCGCCATGAAGGTCCTGATCCTCGGCGCGGGCGGGTTTATCGGCGGGCGCCTGGCCCGGGCGCTGGCCCGGCGCGGCACGCTGCGCGGGAGGCCGATCACGGGGCTCGCTCTGGCCGATCTGGCCCCGCCGCCCGTGCCCGAGGCACCGTTTCCGGTCGAAAGCCTCAACATCGACATCGCGGACCCGGCTTCGGTCGCGGCCGGGATCGCGCCGGGGACCGATGTGATCTTCCATCTGGCGGCGGTCGTCTCGGCCCATGCCGAGGAAGACCTCGATGCCGGGATGGCGGTCAACATGGCCGGTAGCCTGACTGTGTTCGAGCGTTGCCGGGCGTTGGGCACCTGCCCGGTGCTGGTCTTCGCCTCGTCGATTGCCGTTTTTGGCGGCGCGGTGCCCGATCCGGTGACCGACGCCACCTTCCTCAACCCGCAGACCTCCTACGGCACCCAGAAGGCGGTGGCCGAACTCTTCCTGAACGACTATTCCCGGCGCGGGTTGGTCGACGGGCGGGGGCTGCGGCTGCCCTCGATCTCGGTGCGGCCGGGACGGCCCAACCGCGCCGCCTCGGCCTTCATGTCGGGGATCTTCCGCGAACCGCTGTCGGGGCAAGAGGCGATCTGCCCGGTTGGCCCCGATTTCGCGCATTACTACCTCGGCCCGCGCCGCTGCGTCGCCAACCTGATCCGCGCGGCCGAGATCGAGGCCGCCGCGCTGGGCCAGAACCGCTGCATGACCATGCCGGGGCGGCGCTGGACCATCGGCCAGATGATCGCGGCCATGACCGAGGTCGCGGGGCCCGCGCCCGCGCGTCTGATCCGCTGGGAGCCCCAGCCCGAGATCCAGCGCATCGTCTCGGGCTGGCGCGACGACATCCGGGCCGACCGGGCGCTGGCGCTGGGCCTGACCGCCGATGACAGCTTTGCCGACAACATCCGCCAGTTCCTGGAGGACGACCTGCCCGGCGGCCCGGTCCTCAGTTGACCGGGGTCGGCAGCGGCTGGCCGTCGAGGAAGGCGCGGATATTGGCCAGTTGCAGCTCGGCCATGGCGCGCCGGGTCTCGGTGGTGGCGGAACCCACATGCGGTTGCAGCACGACGTTCTCCAGCCCCTGGAACCGCGGGTCGATGGCCGGTTCGTCCAGATAGACGTCAAGCCCCGCGCCCGCGATCCGGTGCTCTTCCAGGGCTGCGATCAGCGCGCCCTCGTCGACCGTCGTCCCGCGCGAGATGTTGATCAGCACGCCCTTCGGCCCCAGCGCGGCAATCGCCTCGGCCGAGACGTAGTTGCGGGTCTCGGGCCCGCCGACCAGCGCCACGACCAGAAAATCGACCGCGCGGGCAAGGCTGACCGGATCGGCGTGGTACTGCCAGCCGGCGGTCTCTTTTTCCTGCCGCGAATGATAGTGGATCTCCATCTTGAAGGCGGCCAGCCGGTCGGCGATCTCGCGCCCGATCCGGCCGAGCCCGACAATGCCCGCCCGCGCCCCCGACACCTTCCGCGCCAGCGGCATGGCGCCGTATTTGGTCCAGCGGCCGCTGCGCACCCAGCCGTCGCCGCGCACGAGGCTGCGCGCCTGGGCCAGGATCAGCCCGACCGCCAGATCGGCTACATCGTCGTTCAGCACATCGGGCGTGTTGGTCACGCGGATGCCGCGCTGGGTGGCGGCGGCCACGTCGATGGCATCGTAGCCGACGCCGAAATTGGCGATCAGCCCCAGCCCCGGCAGGCGGTCCATCTCGGCCGCGCCGAAGGGCTCGTGGCCCTTGTAGGCGACGGCGCGCAGCCGCGCGGACCCTGCGGGGGCGAGCCCGGCGATGGCGCCGGGCCCGTCGACCGACACCGACGAGACGGCGGTCGACAGCCGCGCGCGTTCGTCCTCGGTGAAGGCGGCGCCGCAGATCAGCAGGGGGGTATCGGTCATGGATCGGCCTTTCGTCAGAGCACCGCGCGGATCCGCGCGATGGCCTCGGTGAGGGTTTCGGTCGAGCTGGCATAGGACAGGCGCAAATAGCCTTCGCCCCGGGCGCCGAAAGCGGTGCCCGCGATGGTGGCGACGCCCGCCTTTTCAAGGAAGAGGTCCTGCGCCTCGGCCGCGCGCATTCCGGTGCCCTCGATATTGGGGAAGGCATAGAAGGCGCCGCCGGGATCGGGGCAGCGAAAGCCCGGCAGGGCGTTCAGCTCGCGCACGATATGGGCGCGGCGGCGGTCGAACTCGGCGACCATCGCGGCAACCGCGTCCTTGGGACCCGTCAGCGCGGCCAGGGCCGCGTGCTGGGCGGCGGCGTTCACGCAGGAATGGTCGTTGATGCACAGCCGCGTCACATGATCGAGCGCGGCATCGGGCCAGACCGCATAGCCGATCCGCCAGCCGGTCATCGCATAGGTCTTGGACCAGCCATCGAGCACGATCAGCCGGTCGCGGATGTCGGGATATTGCAGCAGGCTGACATGTTCGCGCCCGCCATAAAGCATCGACGAATAGATCTCGTCGGACAGCACCGCGACCCGAGGAAAGGCCGCGAGCCCCTTGACGAGGCGCGATATTTCGGCGCGCGGGGTGACGCCCCCGGTGGGGTTGGCGGGGCTGTTCAGCACGATCAGGCTGGTGCGGTCGGTGATCCGTTCCAGCACCCGGTCGGCCTCGAAGGCAAAGCCCGTCCGTTCCTCCAGCGGGATCGGCACCGGGGTCGCGCCGGAATAGCGGATCGCGCTTTCATAGATCGGAAAGCCCGGATCGGGGTAGAGGATCTCGCGCACCGGCTGACCGAACATCAGCATCGCAAAGAACATGCTGGGCTTGCCGCCGGGCACGATCACCACATTCTCGGGATCGACCTCGACCCCGTGACGGCGGTGCAGGTCGGTGGCAACGGCATGGCGCAGCGCGGGCAGCCCGTTGGCCGGGGTATAGCCGTGATGGCCGTCGCGCAGCGCCTTGATACCGGCCTCGACGATATGATCGGGCGTGCGGAAATCGGGCTGGCCGATGCCGAGATTGATGATGTCGCGCCCCTGGGCGGCCAGCGACTGGGCCCGGGCCAGCACCGTGAAGGCCGATTCCGTGCCAAGCCGCGACAGGCTGTCGGCGAACTGCAGATGCGTCATGGGGCCTCCTCCCCGGGGCCGGGCCTTCCGGCCGCTTCCGTTCTGGTATACCAAGCGAAACGCCGAGGAAAAGGCCTCCCTTCGGATCGGGGGCCGCGCGTGTCTTTCGGGCGACGGCGCGGACCTGGTCACAGCAGGCGGGCGGCGGCTTCGATCAGGTAAAGCGTGCCCATCCCCGCGACGATCGCCGCCACGACCGAGACCCTAAGTCCCGCTATGAGGGCTGCCAGCGCCGCGATCAGCCGGGCGGGGTCGGGGCTGCCGCCGGTCGCCTCGGGCCAGAGGACGAGCGGCGCGACCAGCGCCGGAAACACCGTGACGCCCACGTATTTCAGGTGCAAAAGCGCCCAGGGCGGCAGCGTGCGGCGGCCGAAGATCCCCAGAAAGGAAAACCGGATCAGGAAGGTGCCGACGGCAAGGGCGGCGGTCAGGGTCCAGAAGGCGGCGTCGGAAATCATGCCCGGCGCCTTTTCAGCAGAAGGCGTTCGGTCTGTGCGCCGGTGATCATCGCGACAAGCGCCGCGACCGGCAGCCCGAGGCTCCAGGGCAGCCAGGCCAGCGCCAGCGCCGCCAGAGCCGACACCAGCGCCGCGACCGCATGGGGCAGCGACCGGATCAGCGGCGCGGTCAGGGCGATGAAACAGACCGGCACCGCGAAATCGAGCGAGAATTCGGCCGGGATCGCCTGTCCGACCAGGGCTCCGGTCAGCGTGCCGCCATACCAGAACGGGCAGATCAGGACCATGCAGCCGAAGTAATAGGCGACGCGCGCCGCAGGCGTCATGGCGGGCTCGGCCTCGTAGGTCCGGACCGCGACGGCGAAGGCCTGATCGACCATGAGATAGGCCATCAGCGCACGCACCCCCAGCCGTGCATGGCCGAGATAGGGCACCAGGGCCGCCGAATACATCGCCATCCGCAGATTGACCGCCAGGGCCGCCAGAAGTGCCACGAAAACCGGCGCGTGATCTTCCAGAAGCGCCAGCGCGGTGAATTGCGAGGCCCCCGCGATCACCAGCACCGACATCGCCATGGCCTGCAAGAGGTCCAGCCCGGCATCGCGCGCCACCACTCCGAAAAGCAGCGAGAAGGGCACCACGATCAGGATGAACGGCGCGCAGTCGAGGGCGCCCTTGCGAAAGGCCTGTGCCTCGGTCATGGGCGCGCTCCGGGGACCGGCCGGACGCAGGATTTCGGGGCCGGCCCCGGCGGTGGGGCCGGCGCTTTGGCGCGGCGCTCGGTCACGACAAGGTCCTCCCTGAACCTTCGGGCATTCGGTGCGGATTGCCCTTGCATTTGGTATACCAGATCGGAATGCTGTGCCAAGGGCCGCCCGGGGTCCGGCCGCGCGGGACGCTGCGGCATGGCCCCGAGGCGGCTGAGGCCAGACGCCTTGGGGGTCGCAGACGGGCGGCCGACCGGCGGCAAGCGGAGGAAGGCATGAGCGATACGCGCGCGAACAAGCGGTTCCGGTCTCAGGAATGGTTCGACAATCCCAACAACCCCGGCATGACCGCGCTGTATGTCGAGCGCTACCAGAACCAGACCTTCACCCGGGGCGAGCTGCAATCGGGCCGCCCGGTGATCGGCATCGCCAATAGCGGGTCCGATCTGGTGCCCTGCAACAAGATCCACGTCTTCCTGATGGACCGGATCAAGGCGGGCATCCGCGAGGCGGGTGGCGTGCCGATGGATTTTCCGGTCCATCCGCTGCAGGAAACCGGCAAGCGGCCGACGGCGGCGCTCGACCGGAACCTCGCCTATCTGGGGCTGGTCGAGATCCTGCATGGCTATCCGCTGGACGGGGTGGTGCTGACCACCGGCTGCGACAAGACCACGCCCGCGCTGCTGATGGGGGCGGCGACGGTCGACATTCCGGCGATTGCGCTCAATGGCGGGCCGATGCTCGACGGCTGGTGGAAGGGCAAGCGCGCGGGCTCGGGCACCATCGTCTGGGAAAGCCGGCGCCTGCTGGCCGAGGGCAGGATCGACTATGACGAGTTCATGGACCGGGTCTGTTCCTCGGCGCCCTCGCTGGGGCATTGCAACACCATGGGCACGGCCTCGACGATGAACGCGATGGCCGAGGCGCTGGGCATGAGCCTGACCGGCAATGCCGCTATCCCCGCGCCGTTCCGCGAACGGATGGCGATGGCCTACGAGACCGGCAAGCGGATCGTGCAGATGGTGCTGGACGACCTGAAGCCCTCCGACATCCTGACCCGTGCCGCTTTCGAGAATGCCATCGTCGTCAACAGCGCCATCGGCGGTTCGACCAACGCGCCGCCGCATCTGCAGGCGATCGCGCGGCATGCGGGGGTCGAACTGGACGTGACCGACTGGGAAAAGATCGGCCATGACGTGCCGCTTCTGGTCAACATGCAGCCCGCGGGCGCATATCTGGGCGAAAGCTTCTTCCGCGCGGGCGGGGTGCCCGCGGTGATGGCAGAACTGGCCCGGGCCGGGCGGCTGCATGTGGGCGCGATGACCGCGACCGGCCGCACCCTGGCCGAGAACCTCGACGGGGTCCGGTCCACCGACCCCGACGTGATCGCACCCTATGACGCGCCGCTGCGGACGCAGGCCGGGTTCAAGGTGCTGTCGGGCAATCTGTTCGCCTCGGCGCTGATGAAGACCTCGGTGATTTCCGATGAATTCCGCGCGCGCTTCCTGTCCGAGCCGGGCCAGGAGGGCGTGCATGAGGCCCGCGCCGTGGTCTTCGAGGGGCCCGAGGATTACCATGCCCGGATCAACGATCCCGAGCTCGAGATCGACGAAAGCGCGATGCTCTTTATCCGCAATGTCGGCTGCGTCGGGTATCCGGGCTCGGCCGAGGTGGTGAACATGCAGCCGCCGGATGCGCTGGTGAGACAGGGCGTCAGGCATCTGCCGACGGTCGGCGACGGACGGCAGTCGGGCACCTCGGAAAGCCCCTCGATCCTGAACGCCTCGCCCGAGGCGGTGGTGGGGGGCGGACTGGCTTTCCTGAAGACGGGCGACCGGGTGCGGCTGGACCTGAACGCCTCGCGGCTCGACGCGCTGGTCGATGACGCGGAATGGGAGCTGAGGCGCGAGGCCTGGGAGCCGCCCGAGATCGTGAGCCAGACCCCCTGGGAAGAGATCTATCGCGCCAATGTCGGCCAGTTGGCCGATGGCGGCTGTCTGGAACTGGCCACGGCCTATCGGCGGATCGCGCGCGTTCTGCCGCGCGACAATCACTGAGGCGGGCATGACACGCAGCATCATCATCACCGGGGCCGGGCGCGGCATCGGGCGGGCGACGGCGCTGGCCTTTCTGGAGGCGGGCTGGCGGGTCGGGTTGGCCGGGCGCGGGGGGGCGGCGCTGGAGGCCGTGGCCGAGGGGCGGCCGGGCGCGCTGGTGCTGGCCTGCGACGTGACCGACGCGGCCTCGGTCGAGGCCGCTTTCGACCGCGCTATGGCGGCCTGGGGGCGGATCGACGTGCTGTTCAACAATGCGGGCGTTTCGGTGCCGGGGGCGCCCGTCGATGAGATCGCAGTCGAGGATTGGCGGCGCTGCATCGAGGTGAACCTGACCGGCAGTTTTCTTTGCGCCCGGGCGGCCTTCGCCCGGATGCGCCGGCAGGACCCGCCGGGCGGGCGGATCATCAATAACGGGTCGGTCTCGGCCCATGTGCCGCGCTGGGGCTCGGTGCCCTATACGGCCTCGAAACACGCGATCACCGGGCTGACGCGGGCGCTGGCGCTGGACGGGCGGGCCCATGGCATCGCCTGCGGGCAGATCGATATCGGCAATGCCCGGACCGACATGGCCGAGACGATGACCCGGGGCGTGCCGCAGGCCGATGGCCGGATCGCGGTCGAGCCGGTGATGGATGTGGCCCATGTGGCCGGGACGGTGCTGTTCATGGCCGGGCTGCCGCCCGAGGCCAATGTGCCCTTCGTGACGGTGATGGCGACGACGATGCCCTATATCGGCCGGGGCTGAGGGCCGCCAGATTTCGTCCCGCTGGCGCGGGCCGACCCGCCGGGGGCGCTGCCCCCGGACCCCCGGGGTATTTCGGCCAAGAAGACGCCAAGAAGAAAGGGCGGCGGGCTGTTGCTCGATTGGTCCGGGGCGCACGGGCGGCCCGGTCTGTTACGAGTCGGACAGGCGCTTTCAGGAGCGCGCTGCGGACCGGATTGCCGGTCCGGTCGAGCAACGGCGGCGGTTCGGCGCGTGGCGCCGGGGGACGGGCGTCAGCAGGGCCAGCA
>NZ_QNVX01000027.1:69069-87672 GCF_003314725.1 Rhodovulum sp. BSW8 | reverse complement strand
GGCGAAGTCCGGATCGAGGCTTGGGTGCAGAAGATGCGGGCGGTCTTCAGGGGCCGGGGCGTTTCGGGGATCCCAGCTGCGCGCGTTCGCGGCGCCAGATGTAGAGCCCCGAGGCGATGATGATGGCGCCGCCGCAAAGCGTCCAGACCGTGGGCCAGGTGTCGAAGACGAGGATGCCCGCGAGCGCCGCGAGGAAGACCTGCAGATAGACGACAGGCGCCAGCAGCGAGGCATCGGCCAGCCGGTGGGCCTCGGTCGCGGCGATATGGCCCGCGGCGCCGAAGCCCCCGATCAGCAGGAAGACGGTCCAGTCGGTGCCCCCGTCGGGCCAGTCCCAGCCGCCCAGAACGAAGGGCAGGATCGCCAGGGCCGCCAGGCCCGCCGACCAGATCTGCTGGGTCGAGATCGCCTCGATCCCCGCGAGCATCCGGGTCAGCACGAAGTAAAGCGAGGCCAGGGTCAGCGCGCCGAGGCTGAGCAACATCGCCGGGTGGAAGGCCGCGCCCCAGGGCTGCATCACCACCGCGACGCCCAGAAAGCCCGTGCAGACCGCCGCGATCCGGCGCAGCCCGACCCGTTCGCCCAGCATCGGGATCGCCAGCAGCGTCACCGCGATGGGGCCCGCGAACATGATGGTGGTCGTCACCGTGATCGGAAGATATTTCAGCGCCGCGAAATTGCAGATCGTGCTGCCCAGCAGGAAGACCGAGCGCAGCACCTGCCGGACCGGGCTGTTCGAGCGCAGCGCCGACAGCCCCTCGCGCGGCAGGAACACCAGAAGGGCCAGAAGGAAATGGATCAGATAGCGCGCGAAGACCACCTGCAGCGCGGGCAGCCCGGCGAGGATCAGCCATTTCGCCGAGCTGTCGATGCAGGTGAAGAAGGTGACCGCCAGCGCCATGCTCAGCACGCCGGTCAGCCTGCGATCCTCGCGCGGGCGTCCGATGCCCATCGGGGCTCAGCCCACCGCCCAGCCGCCGTCGATCACATGGGTCTGGCCGGTGGTGAAGGCGCTTTCATCGGATGCGAGATAGACCGCGAGATGGGCGATTTCGGCCGGGGTGCCGATCCGACCCATCGGCTGGCGGGCAACGAAGGCGCGATGCGCGGCCTCGTAATCGCCCATGGCGCGCAGCCGGTCATGCAGCGAGGGGCTGTCGACCGTGCCCGGGCAGATCGCGTTCACCCGGATACCGCGCGTGACATAGTCGAGCGCGACCGACTTGGTCATGCCGATCACCGCCGCCTTGGTCGCGCCGTAGACAAAGCGGTTGGGGGCCGCGACCAGCGACGACACGACCGACGAGATATTGACGATCGAGCCATGGCCGCGCTTGAGCATGCCCGGCAATGCTGCCTGCATCGCGTGGAACTGCGCGCGTACATTCAGCGCGAGGGCGAAGTCGAACTCGTCGTCGGTGGCCTCGAGAAGCGTGCCCGCATGCACGAAGCCCGCGCAATTGACCAGAACCTCTGGATCGGCCGCGCGGATCGCCTCGGTCAGGGCGGCCTTGTCGGTCACGTCCAGCCCGAAGGTCTGGGCCGTGAGCCCCGTCAGCCGCGTCGGGTCGAGATCGGTCGCGACCACGATTGCGCCTTCCGCCGCGAAGGCCTCGGCGATGGCCCGGCCGATGCCCTGACCCGCGGCGGTGACGAAGGCGCGTTTTCCGTCCAGTCTCATGTCTGTCCCTTTTTCGAATGGGTTGCGATCCAGTCGGTCATCTGCGGCACCATCAGATCGCCCGCGCCCCCGTCGCGGGCGGCACGCAGGGCGGCATCGGCCGCGCCCGAGATCGGGCTGTCGCGGCCGAGATCCTCGGTCATGCGCCGGTAATAGCCGACATCCTTGGCGGCATTCGCGACCGAGAAGGCCAGGTCGATCCGGCCCTCGACCGCATAGGCGCGGATGAAATCCATCATCCCCGATTTCAGCGGCCCGGCCGACATCACGCCGTAAAGCGCCTCGCGCTCGATCCCGGCGGCATCGGCCATGGCGAAGGCCTCGGACATGGCGCAGGCGGTGGTCATGGCGAAGAAGTTGTTGATCAGCTTGATCGTATGGCCGTTGCCGAGCTTGCCCAGATGAAAGACGTTCTCGCCCAGGACGTCGAGCACGGGCCTGACCCGGTCATAGGCGGCGCGCTCGCCCGCGCACATGATGTTCAGCCGGCCCTCGCGGGCCTGGGCGGGGGTGCGCCCCAGCGGCGCATCCAGATAGACCGCGCCCTTCTCGGCCAGATCGGCGCCGATCTTCAGGGTCGAGGCGGGCAGCGAGGTGCCGAAATCGATCACCACCTGCCCCTCGCGCGCGCCCGCAAGAATGCCGTCCGGGCCATAGATCCGGGCCTCGACCTGATCCGAGGTGCCCATGCAGAGCATGACGATGTCGCTTTCCTCGGCCAGCGCCCGGCCCGAGGCGGCCTCGGTCGCGCCCTGCGCCAGCGCCTCGTCCAGCCCCGAACGGTCGCGATGGCCCAGCACCGTCAGCTCGAACCCGTTCTTCTGCAGGCATTCGACCATGGCCCGGCCCATGAGGCCCAGTCCGACGAAGCCGATCCTCGGGTCATCCATTTCCCTCTCCTTTACAGGTCCCGTTCACATCACCGCGCCGATCTGCCAGGGCACGAATTCATGATCGCCGAGCCCCTGCGCCTCGGATTTCGTGGTCTCGCCGCTCGCGACCCGCAGCCACAGATCGTAGATCTCGCGCCCGACCTCCTCGACGCTGGCCGCGCCCTCGAGGATGCGGCCCGCATTCACGTCCATGTCTTCGGTCATGCGGGTGAACATCGCGCTGTTGGTGGCGATCTTGACGGTGGGGGCGGGTTTCGAGCCGAAGGCCGAGCCGCGGCCGGTGGTGAAGGCGACCAGCGTGCAGCCCGAGGCGATCTGGCCCGTCACCGAGGCCGGGTCGTAGCCGGGGCTGTCCATGAAGACGAAGCCCGTCTCGGCGATGGGCTCGGCATAGCGCAGCACGGCGGTCAGCGGCGTCGTGCCGCCCTTGGCGGCCGCGCCCAGCGACTTTTCGAGGATGGTGGTCAGCCCGCCGCGCTTGTTGCCGGGGCTCGGGTTGTTGTCCATCGAGCCGCCGTTGCGCGCGGTATAATCCTCCCACCAGCGAATGAGCGAGATCAGCTTTTCGCCGGTGGCGCGGTCCTTCGCGCGGGCGGTCAGCAGATGTTCGGCGCCGTAGATTTCGGGCGTTTCGGCCAGAACGCCGGTGCCGCCCTGGGCCACCAGCAGGTCGCAGGCATGGCCCAAAGCCGGGTTCGCGGTGATCCCCGACCAGGCATCCGAGCCGCCGCATTGCAGCGCGACGGCCAGATCCGAGGCCGGGCAGGGCGTCCGGCGGGCCGCGTCGACCAGCGGCAGCATCGCCTCGATCCGCGCGATGCCCTCCTCGACGGTGCGGCGCAGCCCGCCCGTGTCCTGGATCGTCATGTGCTGGAACAACGGCCCCGGGCTCAGGCCGAAGGCCTCGATCAGCCAGTCGATCTGCATCGTCTCGCAGCCCAGCCCGGCCATCAGCACGCCGCCGACATTGGGGTTGCGGGCATAGCCCCAGATCACCCGTTGCAGCGCCTCGAACCCTTCGCCCGCGCCCGCCATGCCGCAGCCGGTGCCATGAACGAAGGCCGCGACCCCGTCGACATGGGGGTAGGGCGCCAGCCGGTCGGGGGTGAAATGCGCGGCGATCCGGTGCGCGGCGGTGGCCGAGCAGTTGACCGAACTCAGCACCGCGATGAAGTTTCGCGTGCCGACCCGGCCGTTCGGGCGGCGATAGCCCATGAAGCTATCCGCCGCCGGTGCGGGCGGGGCCGGGCGCAGGTTGGTGGCGAAGGCATAGTCGGCCTCGACCGCGCGGAAGGCCAGATTATGGGTATGGACATGGGCGCCGGGTGCGATGTCATCGGCGGCATAGCCGATCACCTGGGCGTATTTCAGGACCGGCGCGCCCCTTGCGATGGTCTCGGTCGCCATCTTGTGGCCCATCGGAATCGGCTGGGTCGCGCCCGCCTCGCCCAAGGCAAGTGCCGTGGCGGCGGTGACCACATTGTCGGCCTCGGACAGTCTGACGGTCTTCATCGCGTCTCCTCCGGGCCGGTCCCGCCGGTGTGCGGCGCTCCCCTCACAGGAACAGCGTCACGATGGGCGGCCAGATCAGCAGGACCGACAAAGCGAGGATCTGCAAGCCGATGAAGGGCAGGAAGCCGCTGAAGATGTCGGTCAGCGAAATCTCGGGCGGGGCCACCGATTTCAGATAGAAGGCGGCGGGGCCGAAGGGCGGCGACAGGAAGCTGACCTGCATGTTCATGCAGAAGACGACGCCGAACCAGATCGCCACATGCCGGGGGTCAAGCTGACCCAGCACGCCGATCTCGGCGGGCGGCAGCTTCAGCACGATGGGCAGGAAGACCGGCATGATCAGCAGCACGATGCCGACCCAATCCATGAACATGCCCATGACGAGGAAGATCAGCATCATCACGAGGATGATGCCCATGGTCGGCAGGTCCGCCCCGACGATCAGGTTCGCGACATAGTTCGGCCCGCCCGCCAGCGTATAGGCCGCGGCCAGCGCGGCCGCGCCGATGGTCACCCAGATGATGGTGCCGGTCGAGCGCAGCGTGCGTATCAGGCTGTCCCAGACGATCTCGAAGGTCATCTCGCGCCGGATCAGCCCGATCGCGAAGACCGCGACGACGCCCATGCCCGCGGCCTCGGTGATGCCGGTGATGCCGCCATAGATCGAGCCCAGCACCACCCCGATCACCACGGTCGGCGCGACCAGCCCCTTGCCCATCTGCCAGCCCGCGCGGGTCCGCGCCGGCCCGACGGCCAGATGGATCGCGGCCAGCGCCAGCGCCAGCGCGCCGACCAGCCAGGGAATGTCCGACACCATGCCCAGGAAGATGGGCTCGACCCCTTCCTCGATCCGATTGGCGCCGGTCGCCGTCAGGAAGGCCACCCGGACCAGCAGCGCGCCTGCGATCCACAGCGTCATCCGCGCCAGGAAGCCCAGAAACATCAGCGCCTTCTCGCGCCCCGCCGGATCGCCCGGATCGGCCGGGGGCAGGGGGGCGAGGCCTGGGTTCAACCTCGTCCTGACCAGGATGTAGATCAGGAAGAACGAGGCCAGCATGAAGCCCGGCAGGAAGGAGGCGGTGAACAGCGCCTTGATCGAGGTCTCGGTCACGAGCCCGTAGAAGATCAGCACGATCGAGGGCGGGATCATGGTGCCCAGCGAGCCCGAGGCGCAGATCGTGCCGATGGCGAGGTTCCGGTCATAGCCCAGCCGCAGCATCTGCGGCAGCGCGATCAGCCCCAGCAGAACGACCTCGCCGCCGATGATCCCCGACATCGCCGCCATGATCACCGCCATGATCGAGGTCACGACCGCGATGCCGCCGCGGGTCCGCGACAGCCACATGTTCAGCGAGGAATACATGTCGCGCGCGATGCCGGATCGTTCCAGCAGCGCCGCCATGAAGATGAAAAGCGGGATCGAGATCAGCACGTAATTGGTCATCTGCCGGTAGATCGCCTGACCCAGCACCGCGAAAGGGCCGCGCCCGAAATCGCGAAACAGCAGATCGGGGCCGAATTTCATCACCAGCGTCGCGACTGCCAGAAAGGCCGAGGCAAAGCCCAGCGGCATGCCGATGGCCAGAAGCGCGAACATCCCCAGAAGCAGGATCAGGCTGATCGTCCCGATATCCGAGACCTTCATCCAGCCGAAGTCGAGCATCAGCTCCATTTCAGTCCTCCAGCGTCCGGCGGATATTGGCGATTTCGGTCTCGTCGATATCGTCGAGCGCGGAATGGTATTCGGGCGGGCGGTTCCAGTCGGCGATCAGGTTCGACAGCGCCTGCAGCGCGACCAGTCCGATGACGATCAGGATGGCGGGCTTGATCGTGGCCGGAAGCGGCGGGTCCCAGGCGGTGCCGAAGGTCTCCATCCGGGCGAATTTGGTGACCGCCTCGCCATAGCCGCCCCAGAGCAGGCAGAGGAAGAAGCCCCAGATCAGCCCGACCGACACCACGTCGGCCGCCTTCTGCAACGGCCGCGGCAGCAGGTCGTAGATCACGTAGATCCGGATATGGCTGCGCTGCTGCATGGCATAAAGCCCGGCCAGCAGAAACACGAACCCGGCGATCCAGAGCGACAGTTCATTGGCCCAGAGCGTCGGTTTCTCGAAGACATAGCGCGCGGCGACCTCGTAGATCATCGCGGCGACCACGCAGACGATGCCGATCATCGCCAGCCGCGACATCACGAGTGCCACGATGTCCATCGGCCCGGTCGGCGGGCGTTCGATGGCGCCTTTCCGGTCCGACAGGTGCAGTGCCGCGAACAGCATCGCGGCCGCGAGGCTGCCCAGCATCAGTGGCACTTCGGGCCGTCCCTCGGGGCGCAGCATCTCGAACATGCCGACGGGATCGGCACGCCAGACCTGGCCCGCGATCAGCCACAGCGCCATCGCCGCCGCGGCAGCGCCCGAGACGATCATCGCCCATTTCACCGGCGGGCCGAGCGGTCCCAGCCAGAGGCTGTCCTGTCGTTGCATGCCGTCCGTCTCCCTCCGGATCGGCGCCCCCCGGACCATGACCCGGCCCGGGGCGCGCGGGGACTGGCGGAACGCGGGCGGGCTCTCTGGCCCGCGCCGCGCGCCTAGTCGGCGATCAGGCCCAGCTGGGTCAGATAGGCCTTGTGGCTGTCGACCAGGGCCTTCGCCTCGGGCGATTTCCCGGCCCAGACGTCCCAGGCGGCCTGGGCTGCCTTGCGGAAGGTCGCGCGGTCCTCAACCGACCAGTCATGCAGCGTCACGCCCTTTTCGGTCAGCCGCGCGGCGGCCTCGGCATTGGCCTTCTCGAAATACAGCGCAGACCGCAGCGCGAGCTTTTCCATCGCCACTTCGACGATACGCCGCTGCTGCTCGGTCAGCCCGTCCCAGACCGCCTTGTTGCAGGCGAGATGGTCGGACGGCATCGAATGGAAGCCCGGATAGGTCGCGTGGTTCGCCAGATCGAACAGCCCGATCGACTCGTCGTTCGAAAGCCCCGAATAGTCGGTGCCCTCGATGATACCGGTTTCCATCGCGGTGAAGACCTCGGTGAAGTCCATCACGATGGGCGAGGCGCCGAGATTGGCGAAGATCTCGGTTTCCATCCCCGGGGGCGAGCGGAACTTCCAGTCCTTCAGATCGTCCGGCCCGGCAATGGGCGTCGAGGAGACCAGCGATTCCTGGCCATAGACCCACCAGCCGATCAGCTGCATGCCGAATTCGTTGTAAAGCGTCTGCGCCTGTTCCAGCCCGCCGCCGTAGTACAGCCAGGACAGCTGCTGATAGGGCGTGTCATAGCCGCCCATGATGTCGCCGACGAACTGGAAGCCCGCGTTCTTGCCGGTCTGGTAGGCGCCGCCGGTCATGTCGCAGTCGAGAATGCCGTTGGCCGCGGCATCGAAGGTCTCGACCGTGGCCACCACCGACGAGGCATAGAACATCTCGACGTCGATGGACCCGCCCGACATCGTCTCGACATCCTCGACGAACTGGGCGGCCAGTTTGCCCGAGGTCTGTTCGGGGTTGTAATGGGTCTGGATGCGCAGCGTCACGTCCTGGGCCGCCGCAGGCACGGCCGCCCCGGCGGCAAGCGCCACCGCGGCCAGCATCGGTCTCGGATTCATGGTGTCTCCTCCCTGGATGGGGCTTCCCCCGGTTTGCGGGCCGTCTCTCCCTCGGCTCGCGATGGTGCCTTGTGAGGTGAGGCTAGCCGAAGCGCCACGGCCCGATCAACCATTTTGGTATACCAAACACCCGAAAGGTGGCGGGGGGCATTTTGCGTATGGCCGGGCGCGGGGCAGGGGCGCGACACGGCGCCGGACCGGGCGGCCTCGACAAGCCCGCTCGCGTTGGTATACCAAATGAAAGGAATGGGGTGACGCGTGCCCTCCCGGCCGGAGAGCCGGGCCCGAAGGAGCAGTCTCGACATGGCGGAACAGACCCGCGCCGAGGATATCGCGAACCGGTTGCGCCGCAGCATCCTGCACGGGACGCTGCCGCCCGGCGCGCCGATCAAGGAGCGCGACACCGCCGCCGAAATGGGCGTCAGCCGCACGCCGATGCGCGAGGCGATCCGGATTCTCGCCAATGAGGGTCTGGTTCTCTTGCGTCCAGCGCGCAGCCCCGTGGTGGCAAGCCCGACCCTGGCCGAGGTCCGGGACGCCATCGAGGTTCTGTCCGCGCTCGAGCTGCTGTCGGTCCGGCTGGCCTGCGACCGGGCGACCGAGGCCGATCTGGACGAGATCCGGCGGCTGGAGCGCGAGCTTTCGGACAATTTCACCACGCTCGACGACATCGACCGGTTCGAGGTGGACATGGCCTTTCACCTGGCCATCGTGCGGGCCGCGCATAATCCGGCGCTGGCCGGGACGCACCGGTCCTATCTGGGACGGCTCTGGCGGGCGCGGTTCCTGTCGGCCCGCCGCAAAAGCTCGCGCGACAGCGTGGTCAGCCAGCACCGGGCCATCGTCGCGGGGCTCGAGACGCGCGACAGCGCGGCGGCGCAGGCCAGCCTGCAGGCGCATCTGGACCGGCTTCTGGCCAATGTGCGCGCCTTTTTCGAAACCGAGACCGAAACTGAAATCGGCCCCGAGGCCTCCGGCGCGGACTGACGGCGGGCGGGTCCGGGGCAATTCACACCAGGGAGACGCGAATGAAACTCTTGCGCTATGGCGAGGCGGGGTCGGAAAAGACCGGGCTTCTGGATGCGGCGGGCCGGGTCCGGGACCTGTCGGCCCATGTGCCCGATCTTTCGGGGGCGGCGGTCGCCATCGCGGCGCTCGACCGGCTGCGGGGGCTCGATCCCGAGGCGCTGCCGCTGGTCGAGGCGCCGGGCCGCATCGGCGCCTGCCTGTCGCGGGTGCCGAACTTCTTCTGCGTCGGGCTCAACTACGCCCGCCACGCCGCCGAAACCGGGGCCGAGCCGCCGAAAGAGCCGATCCTGTTCTCGAAGGCCAGTTCGGCGCTGTCGGGGCCCTACGACCCGGTGGTGATCCCGCGCGAGTCGGTCAAGAGCGACTGGGAGGTCGAACTGGGCGTGGTGATCGGGCGCGACACGCTTTACGTGTCCGAGGCCGAGGCGCTGGACCACGTGGCGGGCTATTGCGTCATCAACGACGTGTCGGAACGCGCCTTCCAGATCGAGCGCGGCGGCCAGTGGGTCAAGGGCAAGTCGGCGCCGACCTTCGGCCCGACCGGCCCCTGGCTGGTGACCGCCGACGAGGTGGCCGACCCGCAGGCGCTGGGGCTGAGCCTCGCGCTGAACGGGCAGACCGTTCAGGACAGCCGCACCGACGACATGATCTTCTCGGTGGCCGAGATCGTGTCCTACATGAGCCGCTTCATGGCGCTGCAGCCCGGCGACATCATCGCGACCGGCACGCCGTCTGGCGTCGGCATGGGCATGAAGCCGCAACGCTTCCTGCGCCCAGGCGACGTGATGGAACTGACGGTCGAGGGGCTTGGAACCCAGAGACAGGACGTGGTGGCGGCGGCCTGAGCGGCAAACCGGCGCGTCGGTCCGGGGCTTCGCCCTGGGCCGAAGACCGGGGCAGAAGGCCGGGGCAGAAGGCCGGGGCAGAAGACTGTGGACGAAGACTTTGGACGAAGACGGGAGTCGGCGATGGGACCGGTAACTGGACCGGCCGCCCGGTCGCGGCATGTGAAAGGTCTTCTCTGGTCCGCGGCGCGGGCATTGGCTCCGGGACCGGCAGGTTGCCGAAGGGGCCCGGCGGGGCGCGCGCTCCGGGGGCCGGACAGGGCGGTTTCGGATGCTCCCGTCGCGCGGAAAGGGTCCGATCGCACCGGACGGCACCGGAGGCGACGAGGATCAGACGAGGATCACGGGTCCGGGACGTCTTTCACGGGCGCGGCAAGGCCGCCACCGGCAGGCCGTTCAGCCATGCGCGGCGGCGCTCGGCTCCAGGTGGCCGGTCCGCTCATGGGCCGCGATCAGCCCGGCCAGGGTCAGCCGGTCCCCCGCCAGCGCCTGCACATCGGCGCCCTGGGCCGCGAGCGCACTGGCATAGAGCGTCGAGACCCGCTCTGTGCCGAGGACCGCGACCGGCCGGTTGTGCCACCAGGTGCGCATGGCGCCGATATCGCAGCCGACCATCAGCCCCGACAGACGCGCCCGGGCGAGGCCCGGGGCCGGGGTGTTCAGGAGCGCCGAGGCGCGGATCCCGAAAATCGAACTGACGATGGTCTCGGGGTGGCGGGTGCTTTCGTCGACGGCGTGGCGGAAGGCGGCCTCGTCCCAGCTGTCGTCCATCATCGGACGCAGGACCGATTGCCGGGCGATCAGCCCGTAGATCTCGCCGGTCATCATGGTGCGGAAACCTTGCACGATACCATGGCGCAGCCGCACCCATTTGCCATGCAGGCCGGGCATGCACAGCACCCCGTCAAAGGACGCGCGATCAAGCAGAAAGCCCGCGATCCGGGTCTCTTCGCCGCGCATGACATCGGGCGGATCGGTCTGACCCAGCCCCGGCAGGATGCCGACCGAGATCCGCGGATCGCGGCTTGGGGCTGGGACCGGGGGCGCGGCATGCGGGGCGCAGGGCACCATCGCATGCGGGACCTCGACCCAGCCCTTGCGAGCGCCCGCCTGGCCACAGATCAGGACCCTTGTCACTTCATCGAGGGGCAGCATGTCATTCGCAAGGGTCAGCAAGGCGGGCTCGAAGTCGCGCGGCCCAAGCCGCGAGACACCCTGATCCGAGGCGCCTTCGGTCAGGACCTTGCGGCCTGCCATCGCCCAGATCCGAAGCGAGGACTGGCCCCAGGCGGCGGCAATCCAGCGCGGCCCGGTCATCTCGGCCCCGCCGGATCCCGGGCGCGGCGGGGCCGCCGTGGCGCGGGCCCGGGCGATGTTCCCTGCCGCGCAGAGGCGCAGCGCGCGTTGCGCCGGGGGCCGCGGCGCGGCGTCATGGCGGGTTCCCCGGGGCGGTCGGGCGGGCGTGGAACCGCGACACCTGGCGGTAGGTCTCGCCCGGTCGCAGCAGGACGGACGGGAAATCGGGCCGGTTCGGCGCGTCGGGCCAGCCCTGCGGCTCCAGCGCGATCCCGGCATGGGCGTCATAGGGCCTCCCCTCGTGCCCCGGCACCGGCGCCGTGGCCAGCCCGCCGCCATCGTAGACCTGCAGCCCGGGCGCGGTCGTCGTCACCTCCAGCACGACGCCCGGGGCCGAGAGGCGGCAGGCCGGGCGCAGTGGCGCGGCGCTGTCCCCGAGGCAGAAGTTGTGATCGAGCGGCGGCGCCTCGCGGGCCAGAACGGCATCGAGAACCGGGCGCGGCGTGCGAAAATCGAATCGGGTGCCCGCGACCGGGGCGGGCGGGCCCTGCGGGATCAGCGCGTCATCGACCGGCAGATAGCGTGCCGCCGCCACCTGCAGCCGGTGGCGGTCGAGGCTGCCGCTGCCGTCGAGGCACCAGTAGCTGTGATGGGCGAGGTTGCAGAAGGTGGGTACCCCGCTGCGGCCTTCCAGCCGGATTTCCAGCGCCCCTGCCGCGTCGACCAGATAGCTTGCGCGCAGATCGAGCGGGCCGGGCAGGCCGCCGGTGCCCTCGGGCAGGAACAGGCTGAGCGTGCAGGCGGCGGGGCTGTCGGCTTCGAGCCGCCAGTTGCGGCTGGCGGTTCCGGCGGTTCCGCCATGCAGCATGCTGCGCCCGGCCTCGTTGCGTTCGAGCGTCAGCATCCGCCCATCCAGGGCCGCGCGGCCCCCGGCGATCCGGTTCGCGACCGGGCCGACAATGGCCCCGAAATAGCGCATCGGTCCCAGATAGGGGGCGAAGGCCTCCGAGCCCAGCACCAGCGCATGGGGCAGCCCCTCGATCCTGAGGTCCATCAGCGAAGCGCCCCAGGTCATGATGCGGGCCCGGGTTCCGGCCTGTCCGATCCAGATCGCGCGCACCGGGCTGCCGTCCGGCGCGCTGGCCAGCCGGTCGATCCTGGGCAGGGTGGGCGTGGCTGTGAACATGCGAAGGATGCCCCGGACTCGCTGTCGGAACCCCGCGCCGGGCGGTCGCACACGTTGCGCAGGATTCGCCCCCAAGGGTCCGCGACAATTGTCCCTGACGCAAGAGACTTCTCGCAAAAGTTGCGCGTCGGGGGGCTCTGGACGAATGAAATGTCCTTTCGAGCCGCCCGTCGGGCGGCTCGGGGGCATCCGGCCCGTCCCGGCAAGGCCCGGCGAGAATCGTCCGGATGGCCCCGGCGGGTCGGGTCAGGCGGCCTCGAAGCTCAGATGCACCTTGACCGCGCGGCTGCGGTCGCCCGCGGCCTCGAAGGCCTCCTGCGCGTCTTCCAGCGGATAGGTGGCCGTCACCATCGGCCGGACGTCGATCCGGCCCGAGCCGATGGCCGCGACCGCGTCGGCGAATTCGGGGTGGAAGCGGTGGGTGCCGCGCACCTGGATCTCCTTGCCGACGATCAGGTTCAGCGGCACCGGGGTCTCGCCCGCGACGCCGACCTGCACGAGGATGCCGCGCGGACGCAGCGTGGCGATGGCCTGACCGATGGCGGGGGCGGCGGCCGAGCATTCGAAGACCACGTCGAACTGGCCCTTGTCGGCGCCATAGGGCTCCATCGCGGCCGGGTCGCGGGCGATGTTGACGATGCGCGTCGCGCCCATCTGCAGCGCGACCTCAAGCGGCCGGTCCTGCAGGTCGGTGACCACCACCTCGGCGGCGCCGCCTTCGGCCGCCGCTGCCGCACAAAGCGACCCGATGGGTCCGGCGCCCGTCACCAGCACCGACTTGCCGGTCAGATCGCCCGCGATCCGCCGGGCATGCAGGCAGACCGCCAGCGGCTCGGAACAGGCGGCCTGGGTCAGCGAGATCCCGTCGGCCACCGGCAGGCATTGCTGGGCGCCGATCACGATCCGGTCGCGGAAAAGCCCCTGTTCATGCGGGAACCGCATGGCCGAGCCGCGAAAGCGCATCTCGAGGCAGTGGTTGAACATGCCTTGCTGGCAATAAAGGCAATTGCCGCAGGGCTGCGAAGGGTTCAGCGCCACCTTTTGCCCCTCGGCCAGCCCGGTCACGCCCGCGCCCAGCGCGATCACCGTGCCCGCCGCCTCGTGGCCCAGAACGATCGGTTCGCGCACCCGGACCGGGCCGAAGCCGCCATCGTGATAGTAATGCAGATCCGACCCGCAGATCCCGCCCGCGCCGACCGCGACCAGCACCTCGCCGGGGCCGGGGCCCTCGACCGGAAGGGTCTCGATGCGGATGTCGTGGGGGGCGTGCAGGCGGCAGACGCGGGTGTCCATTGGAGGCTCCTATGGGATCAGGACGGAGGGCAGCCAGGTCGCGATGGCGGGTACGTAGGACACGAGCAACAGCACCGCGATATTGGTTGCGAGGAAGGGCAGGATGGCGATGACGACCGGCGTCAGCGGCAGCCGGGCGATGCCCGCGCAGACGAAGAGGCAGACGCCGACGGGCGGTGTGGTCAACCCGATCATCAGGTTCAGCACCGCGAAGGTCGCGAAATGCAGCGGGTCGATGCCGACCGCCTGCGCCAGCGACAGAAGCGGCACGAACAGGATGATGAGGGCCGCGATGGTCTCCATGAACATGCCGACGAAAAGCAGCAGCAGGTTGATGATGAGGATCACCAGGAACTTGTTGTCGGTGATCGACAGCACGCCCTCGGCGATGGCCTGGGGGATGCGCTCCGACACCAGGATCCAGCCGAAGACATTGGCAAAGCCCACCAGCGCCAGGATGCCCGCCGAGGCGACGGCGCTGTCGACGATCACCTTCGGCACCCGGCGCAGCGGCAGGTCGCGATAGATGAAGCAGCCCACGATCACGGCATAGACACTGGCCACCACGGCGGTTTCGGTAGGTGTCGCGAGGCCCGAGAGCAGGCCGTAGATGATCAGGAAGGTCATGGCGATGGCCCAGATCGCGCCGCCGAAGCTGCGCGCGACCTCGCCGAAGCCCTGCCAGGGCTGGCGCGGGAAGTTCTTGCGCCGGGCGATGACATAGGCCGTCACCATCATCGCCAGCCCCATCAGGATGCCGGGCACGGCGCCCGCGAGGAACATCTTGCCGACCGAGATCCCGGACAGCGCGCCGACGATGATCATCGGCACCGAGGGCGGGATGATCGGGCCGACGGTCGACGAGGCGGCGGTGACGGCAGCCGAATAATCGGCGGGATAGCCCGCCTTCTTCATGCCGGGGATCATGACGCCGCCGATCGAGGCGGCATCGGCGACGGCGGTGCCGGTGATGCCGCCGAACAGCATCGAGGCGGCGATATTGGTCAGGCCCAGCCCGCCCCTGATCCAGCCGACCAGCGCATTGGCAAAGCGCACGATGCGGTTGGTGATGCCGCCCTGGTTCATCAGGTTGCCCGCCAGGATGAAGCCGGGGATCGACAGCAGGACGAACACGTCCATGCCCGCATACATCTTCTGCGGCATGACGACAGGCGGGATGCCCGCCAGCAGCAGATAGCCCAGCGACGACAGCCCCAGCGTCACCGCGACCGGAATGCCGACGACCAGACCGCCGACGAAGATACCGAAAAGAACCCAGACCTCCATCAGATCTCCTCGGCCTTCTCGGGCGTGCCATCCTCGGTGCCGGTCAGCATGCCCAGCACGCGCAGGGCCGCGAAAAGCGCCAGCAGCGCCAGCATCAGGAAGACGGTGAGATGCACATAGCTCATGGTCAGCCCCAGCGCGGGCGAGCTTTGCATCCGCCCGATGCTGACGAAGCGCCAGGCATGGGGCAGCAGGAAAAGCGCAAGCGCGCCGGTCGCCAGCGCCGACAGAAGCCGCAGCCGCCAGGGCCAGCGCCCGGGCAGGACCTCGCAGACGATGTCGACATTGACCATGTCGCCGCTGCGCAGCGACAGACCCGCACCGAAGGCGATCAGGAACAGCAGCGCGAAGCGGGTCAGCTCCTCTGTCCATACGGGCGAGCTGCCGAAGCCGCGGCCGACCACCTGGATCAGCACGGCGGCGATCAGCACGGCGAAGGACAGCCCGACGCCGATCCGGGCGAGGGCGATGACGGTCGAAATGAAGCGCTCTGTCTTGGTGGGCATGGGGCCTCTGGCTTTCGGGGAAGCCGGCCGGGCCCCTTGGGCGGGTCCGGCCGGTCCAACGCGTTACGGGTCCACTCGTTACGGGACCGCCTGCGTGGCGCGTTTCAGCGACTGCGGGTCACGGCAGGCGGTTCACTCGCCGAAGATCTCTTCGGCGATGGGGCGGATCTCGGCGCTGACATTGGCCAGAACCGCTTCCTTGGCCTTGGCGGCAAAGGCGGCGTTGTCGGCCTCGACGAAGATCATGCCGTGCTCTTCCAGCCAGGCGCGGTCATCGGCGAGGCTTTGCTGGAACAGCTCGCGCTCGTAGGCCTGGGCGCGCTTGGCGGCCTCCAGCACCGCGGCCTGATCCCCGGCCGAAAGCTTGGCCCAGGTCAGTTCGGAGATGGTCAGGTAGATCCAGGACCGCACATGGTCGGTGAGGTTGACGTATTTCTGCACCTCGTTGAAATTCGCCGACCGGATCAGCGCCAGCGGGTTTTCCTGCCCGTCGATGGTGCCGTTCTGCAGCGAGGTGAACACTTCCGAGAAGGCCATCGGCGTCGGCTGGGCGCCGAGCGACTTCCAGACATCGACGAAGAGCGGCACGTTCGGCACCCGCATCTTCAGCCCTTTCAGGTCGTCGGGGCTCTCGACCGGGCGGTTCGAGGTCAGCTCGCGCGCGCCGCGGGCGAAATAGGTGATCGGGCGGATCTGCGCGCGTTCGACGATCTGCGCCTCGATCTTCTGGCCGATTTCGCCCGAGGCGACCTCGTCCATGTGCTCGATCGAGCTGTAGGCATAGGGCAGGGCCAGAAGCGCCGCCATCGGCGCCCAGTTCTGCAGGCTCTCGCCGGTGATCGTCATGTCGACGGTGCCAAGCTGCATGCCGTTGATCAGGTCGATTTCCTTGCCGAGGCTTTCGTTCGGATAGACCTCGACCGCGATCCGCCCGTCGGTCAGCGCCGACAGCTCTTCGCCGAATTTCAGCGAGGCCTTGTGCCAGGGATTGTCCTCGTTGGCGAGATGGCCGAGCTTCAGCGTGATTTCCTGCGCCATGGCCGGTGCGGCGGCAAGCCCCGCGATCAGGGCGGCGGCCGCAAGGCCGGGCAGTTTCCAAGCGGTTGTCATGTGGGATCTCCTCCTGTGACGTCGGTAAGGGGGTCTGGCTCGCCCGCGGCGCTTTCGAAGAGGCCGTCGAAAAAGCCGGGATTCTCGGCCGCGATGGCGGGCAGGTCGTTCAGGATCTCGCGCAGATGGGCCCGGGTCGCGGCCTCGGCGGCGGCCATGTCGCCCGCGGCGATGCCGTCGACGATGGCGGTGTGCTGGGCGATGAGCTTGTCCACCGGAAACCGCCCCAGCGCCAGGAACCGCACCCGGTCCATCTGCGACTTGAGCCCTTCCAGCAGCTTCCAGGCGCCGGTCTTGCCCGCGCCCTCGGCCAGGGTCCGGTGAAAGGTCTCGTCCAGCTGGATGAAGTCGCGGGGCGCGGTTTCGGCGACGGCGGCCTGCCGGTCGATCTGGGCGCGCAGCCGTGCGATCAGCGCCGGGTCGGGGCGCCGCGCCAGCAGCCGCACGATGTCGGCCTCGATGGCCTCGCGCACGAAGCGCGCGTCCAGCACCGAGGAAATGGCGATGGTGGTCACGAGGCTGCCACGCTGCGGAAGGATCGACAGCAACCCCTGTTCGGAAAGCTTGATGAAGGCCTCGCGCACCGGCTGGCGGCTGACCGCGCAGCTGCGGGCGATCTCGGCCTCGGACAGCCGGTCGCCGGGCTTCAGATCGTTGCGGATGATCCGGAGACGCAGGAAGCGGTGCAGTTGCGGGGTGATCGGGCGCGCCGGGTCAAGCACGCATCCCACCGCCCTCTCGATGTGCTCGTCCATGATTCGCCTCCCCTCCGGCTCTGGGCTACCATACTGCCATACTAGTCAGCAATCGTCCCGACTGCTAAACGGGACGCGAAACGCGACTCGGAAAGGCGATGCGATGCGGCAGACATGGCGGTGGTTCGGCCCCAGGGACCTGGTCTCGATCGATGACGTGCGGCAGGCGGGGGCCGTGGGTGTCGTCTCGGCCTTGCACCATGTGCCGACCGGCGCGGTCTGGACCCCCGACGAGATCGCCCGGCGCCAGGCCGAGATCGGCACCATGAAGGACGGCACGCCCTCGACCCTGACCTGGGACGTCGTAGAAAGCCTGCCCGTCTCCGAGGACATCAAGAAGCAGAAGGGCGACTGGCGCGCCCATCTCGACGCCTATCGCGCGAGCCTGCGCCACCTCGCCGCCGCGGGCATCGAGGTGATCTGCTACAACTTCATGCCGGTGCTCGACTGGACCCGCACCGATCTGGCCTGGAAGCGGCCTTCGGGCGCGACCTGCATGCGCTTCGATCTGACCGATTTCGCGGCCTTCGACCTGTTCATCCTGGCCCGTCCGGGGGCGAGCGAGGATTATGACGAGGCCCTTCAGGCGGCGGCCGAGGCGCGGTTCCGCGCCATGTCCGAGGCCGACCGCGATCAACTGGCGGGCAACGTGGTCTTCGGACTGCCGGGCGCCGCCGAACGCTTCACGCTGGAGGATGTGCGGGCGCATCTGGCCGAATACAGCGGCATCTCCGAAGACCGGCTGCGCGGCCACATGATCGATTTCCTTTCGGAAGTCGTGCCGCTCGCCGAAGAGCTTGGGCTGAGGCTTTGCTGTCATCCCGACGACCCGCCGGTACCGCTTCTGGGGCTGCCCCGGATCATGTCGACCGAGGCGCACTATGCGGCGGTGATGCGGGCGGTCGACAGCCCGGCGAACGGCCTCACGCTCTGTTCGGGCTCGCTCGGGGCGCGCGCCGACAACGATCTGCCCGGCATGATGGACCGGCTGGGAGACCGGGTGCATTTCCTGCACCTGCGCAACGTCACGCGCGAAACCGGCGCGGTGTTCGGGTCGTTCCACGAGGCCGAGCATCTGGGCGGCGACACCGACATGGTGGCGCTGGTCGAGGCCGCGCTGCGCGAAGAGGCCCGCCGCCGCGCGTCGGGCCGTGCCGACTGGTCGATCCCGTTCCGCCCCGATCACGGGCAGGACATCCTCGACGATCTCGGTCGCCGCGCCCAGCCGGGCTATCCCTCCATCGGGCGGCTGAAGGGGCTGGCAGAACTGCGCGGGATCATCGCCGCACTCGAACCCCGGATCGCGGTCTGACCGGGCCGGGCGTGGCCGAGGTTGCCGAACCGGCCGGGCTCGGGCAATTTTGACGTCAGGGCGCGCATCGGCGCGCCCGCGGCCTGGGCTGGGCATTGTTGCCGAAAGGCGGCCCGATGCGTGACTTTCCCTTTCCCCTTTCCCCTTTCCCCTTCAGGTTCAGGCCACGCGGACGCTTTCGGCGGTGCCGGAGCGTTGAGACGGCTGATGAACGAGCCATGTCGCGCCATTGGTCCGAGCGGCAATGGCGAATGACGCGGATGTGGATTTCGGCGGTTGGGCGGTTCGGGTCTC
>NZ_QNVX01000027.1:68406-69012 GCF_003314725.1 Rhodovulum sp. BSW8 | reverse complement strand
CGTCGAGTGCCGCAAGCGCCGTCCGCGGTCACGGTGCCGATATCCTCGGCCTGGGGGATCCGGTCGGGCAAGTCCGGCGATGAGGCGGATCGGAAAACGGTCCGGGGGATCGTTTTTCCGAGGAAGGGGGTGTCGTCTTCCCGGCCGGCTGTGCCGGGGCCGAGAGCGTCGGCGCGGATGTCCGAAGCGGCGGCATCCCTGGCCAGAGGCACCTTGCGCCATTGGCGGCGGGCCTGAACGCCATGCTTGCGGGCCTGCCCGTTCGGTTCATCGGGCTTACGCGGCCCGGCTGGGGCCCCGGTCCCGCTTCACCCGAGGAACTCGATCGCGGTGCTGTCCACCAGCAGGTTCGGCGGCCCCTCGGCGCGGCGCCATGGGATTTGCGCCTGCAGGGTCCTCTGCCTCCGGAAGAGCGTCGGGCAGTCCGGAACCGGCCAATCGGGCCCGGCCAGGCGCAGGAGGCTCGCGACCATCCCGGCGGTCTGCCTGAGCGGCGGCTTGGCCAGCACACCGATCGACAGGCAGAACCGGATCGCCGCATCCGAGAAGACCGGCGGGCGTCCTGGACGGCCCTCATGCGGCGCGTGCCACGCCATCTTCTTGTCT
>NZ_QNVX01000027.1:0-68396 GCF_003314725.1 Rhodovulum sp. BSW8 | reverse complement strand
GGCTTGCTCGTCCCATCCGTCCAACCGCGGGGAGTCGTGGTGTGAATCCTTCACGGCGGGCGTTCTGCAACAATGCCCCATGGAGGTCCCGAAGAGGACATGTCGGATGCCGAGTTCCGCGAATGCGGCCGGAACCGGATCGCCGGGGACAAGCTGCCGATCTGGGCCGGGATGTGCGCGACCAAGGCGGTGTTGGCGGGCGACGGCGACGACGTTTCGGCGATCTGCCGCGTGCGGGGCGTCGCGCGCGGCTTTGGATCGGGCGCCTGGGGCACCGCCTGCGAGAAGACCGGGACCTGAGCGAACCACCCACGGCCGGGGGGCGCGGGTCCGTCGCGCCTTCGGCTTCAAGGCGATGCGCGCGGCCCGGCCGGGCCTGACAGCAAGGGGGATTGTGGATGAGACCTGATCGGCTTTGCCGCGCGCTGCTGCCGATGCCGGGCATTCTGGCCGCCACCGCCCCCCTTTCCGCCACTGAGGCCGGAGCCGATCGACGACAGCGACCGCGCGGTCCATGCGCGCCGGGCGGGACCCGGCGCATGGGCGAACCCGGGGGCTTTGCCTTTTCCGACGGGACCGAGGTCGATCTGTCAGGCCAGGCGCGCCCGGCCGTTGCCCAAGGGGGACGGTCGCTCGTGGGCTGCGGGCGGTCGGCGCTGGGGGCGGTAACTGCCGCCGCGCCCCGGGCGAGGCCGGGATCGATCCGGTGGCCGGGGACGGCAGCCCCGACCGGGCGCGCCGTGCTGGAAAGCCCTGCCACGGGCGGCTAGGCTGCGCCCGGGACAGGCCGCGGCAAGAGGGAGGCACGGCATGGGCGGGGCGCTGGGACTGGATCTGGGAACCTCGGGGCTGCGCGCCCTGCTGATCGACGCGGCCGGGCAGCCGGTCGGCGCGTCCGAGCGCGCCTGTGGGGTCGCGCATCCCCATCCGGGCTGGTCCGAACAGGACCCGGCCGACTGGATCGCGGCGCTTGAGGCCGCGATCGCCGATCTGGCGGCCCGCTTTCCCGAAGCGATGGCGCGCGTGCGCGGCATCGGCGTTTCGGGGCATATGCACGGGGCCACGCTGCTCGATGCGGCGATGACCCCGATCCGGCCCTGCATCCTCTGGAACGACACCCGCAGCCATGCCGAGGCGGCACGGCTCGACGCGCTGCCGGGGATGCGCGAGACCTCGGGCAATATCGTCTTTCCGGGCTTCACCGCGCCCAAGCTCGACTGGGTGCGCCGCCATGAACCCGAGGCCTTCGCGCGGGTGGCCAAGGTGCTGCTGCCTGCGGCCTTCCTGAACCTCTATCTGACGGGCCGGGCGGTCGCCGACATGTCCGACAGCGCCGGGACCTCGTGGTTCGATACCGGGCGGCGCGACTGGTCGGATGCGCTGCTGGAGGCCGGACACATGCGCCGCGACCAGATGCCCGAGCTGGTCGAGGGCTCGGACCCGGCGGGCACGCTGCGCCCCGAGCTGGCCGCGCGCTGGGGCATTGCGCCCGGTGCCGTGGTCGCGGGCGGCGCGGGCGACAACGCGGCTGCGGCCTGCGGCACCGGCGCACTGGCCGAGGGGCAGGGCTTCGTGTCGCTCGGGACCTCGGGCGTGCTGCTGGCCGCACGGGACGGCTACCGGCCCGACCCGGGCAACGCGCTGCATACCTTCTGCCATGCGGTGCCGGGGCGGTGGTACCAGATGGGGGTGATCCTGTCGGCGACCGACAGTCTGAACTGGCTGGCGCAGATCTCGGGCCAGAGCCCGGCCGACCTGACCCGTGCCCTGGGCGAGGCGTTGAAGGCGCCGGGGCGGGTGCGCTTCCTGCCCTATCTGTCGGGCGAGCGCACGCCCCATAACGATGCGGCGATCCGCGGCGCCTTCACCGGGCTCGGGGCCGAGACCGGGCTGCCGGATCTCACGCGCGCGGTGCTGGAGGGCGTGGCCTTCGCGCTGCGCGATTGCGCCGAGGCGCTGCGGGGTGCGGGGGCGGATCTGGGCCATCTGCTGGCCATCGGCGGCGGCGCGCGGTCGGACTACTGGCTGCGGCTGATCGCGACGGTGCTGGGCGTGCCCTTGCAGGTGCCGGCCGGGGGCGAGCTTGGCGCAGCCCTCGGGGCCGCGCGTCTGGGCCGGGTGGCGGCCAGCGGGGCCGCGCCCGAAACCGAGATGACCCCGCCTGCCATTGCCCGCACCGTGGCGCCCGAGCCCGCGCTGGCCGACGCTTTCGACGAGGCCTATCGAGGCTTCCGCGCGGCCTATCCCGGGCTGAAGGCGATCCAGTAAGGCCGGGCGTGGTCAGGCGGTCAGCACGCCTGCAAGACCTTCCAGCATCGCCAGGCATTGGGCCAGCTGCTTGCGGCTGACATATTCGTCGGGCTTGTGCGCCTGGGCGATGGACCCCGGGCCGCAGACCGCGGCGGCGCAGCCAAGGCTCTGGAAAAGCCCCGCCTCGGTCGAGAAAGGCACCGCCTCGGCCCGGCTCTGGCCGGTCAGCCCGGCCAGAAGCGCGCGCGCCGCGCTGTGGGGCATCGGCTCGAGCCCGACCACCTCGCCCACCACATGGGTCCGGATATCGGCCTCGGGGGCGACGGCGCGCATCGCGGGCAGAAGCGACGCCACCTCGCAGGCCATGGCCGCCTT
Organism: Rhodovulum sp. BSW8; assembly: GCF_003314725.1. Taxonomy (NCBI): domain Bacteria; kingdom Pseudomonadati; phylum Pseudomonadota; class Alphaproteobacteria; order Rhodobacterales; family Paracoccaceae; genus Rhodovulum; species Rhodovulum sp. BSW8. The sequence continues at coordinate 65,771 of NZ_QNVX01000027.1, read as the reverse complement.
GGCATGGGCGATGTCGTCGGCCTGCACGGGCCGCATCTCCCAGGCGATCTCGGCCCGGCCGGGGATGACGTTATGCACATGCCCGCCCGAGATCCGGCCCAGATTGATCGTGGTCCAGGGCGGCTCGAACGGGCTGTCCTCGGGGGCGCGGGCCTTCAGCTCGTCGGCCAGTGCCAGCAGCCGCCCGGCATAGCGCACCGCCGCCTCGGCCGCGTTGACGCCCGCGGGCGGGTTCGACCCGTGCCCCTCGCGGCCGTGAAATTCGACCGTGTATTCGCAGCAGCCCTTGTGCGCCTCGACGATGCGCATCTCGGTCGGCTCGCCGACAATGGCGATGCCCGGGCGCAGGTCGCGCGCGGCCAGCTCGGCCACCAGCGCCTGGCCGCCCAGACAGCCGACCTCTTCGTCATGGGTAAAGGCGAAATGCAGCGGCCGTTTCAGGTCGAGCCCGGCATAGACCGGCGCCATGGCCAGGCAGGCGGCGATGAACCCCTTCATGTCGCAGGTGCCGCGCCCGTAAAGCCGCCCGCTGGCCTCGTGCAGGGTGAACGGGTCTGTCGACCAGTCCTGATCGGCGACCGGCACCACGTCGGTATGGCCCGACAACACGATGCCGCCATCGGTGTTGCGCGGCCCCAGCGTTGCGAAGAGGTTCGCCTTGTGCCCGGTCGCGTCGTGGAAAAGGTCCACCCGTGCGCCCAGATCGCCCAGAAGCGCGGCGATATGGACGATCATTTCAAGGTTCGAGTCCGACGAGACGGTGGGAAAGGCCACCAGATCGGCGAGGATCGCGCAGGTATCGTCAAGCCGGGTCATCAGGGTTTCACATAGAGCTTGCGCGGGCGGTTGCACAGGGTCTCGGCCGGGCCGTCCTCGCGGATCAGGATCGACTCGGTGATCTCGAGCCCCCAGTTCTCCATCCAGAGGCCCGGCATGAAATGGAAGGTCATGCCCGGCTCCAGCAGGGTGTCGTCCTCCTCGCGCAGCGAGATCGTGCGCTCGCCCCAGTCGGGCGGATAGCTGAGCCCGACCGGATAGCCGCAGCGCGCGCCGCGCCGGATGCCCGCCCGTTCCAGGGGCGCGGCCAGCGCATTGGCGATGTCGCAGGCGCGGTTGCCGGCCTTCGCGGCCCAAAGCCCGGCCTCGATCCCCTCGATCAGCGCGGCTTCGGCGGCGCGCATGTAATCGGGCGGCTCGCCCAGGAAGATCGTCCGGCAGAAGGGCGCGTGATAGCGCCGGTAACAGCCCGAGATTTCGAAGAAGGTGGCCTCGCCGCTTTCGAAGGGCCGCCCGTCCCAGGTCAGATGCGAGGCCGAGGCATCCTTGCCCGAGGGCAGAAGCGGCACGATGGCCGGATAGTCGCCCCAGTCGCCATTGCCCGCCAGCGCGTCGCGGTAAAGATCGGCCACCAGTTCGTTCTTGGGCAGGCCCGGCTCGATCCGGTCCAGAACCCCGTCGATCATCCGTTCGGAAATCGAGGCGGCGCGGCGCATGAAGTCGAGTTCCTCGCCCGATTTGACCGTGCGCTGCCAGTTCACCAGCGCGGTTGCATCGACCAGATACGCCTCGGGCAGGGCATCGCGCAGCGTCACATAAGCCTTGGCCGAGAAATAGTAATTCTCCATCTCGACCCCGATCCGCCGGGCGCCATAGCCCAGATCGCGCAGAAGCTCGGCCAGGTTCTGCATCGGGTGGCGTTCGGTCGACTGCACATAGGCGTCGGAATAATGGGTGATATGCGCGCCCGCCATCCAGACCGTGCGCACCGCGCCGTTCGCGTCCATCTGGCGGCCCCACCACATCGGGTCGGCGTCGTGAAAGACCAGAACCCCCTGATGCACATAGAACGACCAGCCGTCATAACCCGTCAGCCAGGCCATGTTCGAGGGGTCCTCGACAAAGAGGATGTCGATGCCCTTTTCCGCCATCGCCCGGCGCACCAGCCCCAGCCGCCGCCCGTATTCGGGCAGGGAAAAGGGCGCGCGGCCCTCGGCGGCATAGCCGAACTGGACGATTTCTTCGGTCATGGGCGGATGGCTCCTCGCGGCAGGCCGCCGCCGGACGGGCCGGGGCGGAGAGGGGAAGGGGGGCGATGCGCCCGATCAGACAGAAGCCGGTTTTCCCCGTCAAGGGCCGAGCCTTGGCGCCCCCCGGCAACACATGACCGACGGCGCGTTCTGCCGCCTTTCCGGGCGGCGGGGTAGAGACCCGGTCCCGCTTGGGGTAGGGATGGGACGAGTGGGGGCCACGCATGCCCCGGACCGAAACGCATCGGCCGTCCGCGCCTGCGGCGCCGGTGCCGGAAGAAAGGACACCGCGTATGCTGAAAAACGACATGCTCGAACAGTGGGATCGGGAGAGCTTTTTCCACCCCTCCACCCATCTGGCGCAGTTCGCGCGCGGCGAGGCCCCGGAACGGGTGATCGCGGGCGGGCAGGGCGTCTTCATCGAGGATCGCGACGGCACGCGCCTGCTGGACGCCTTCGCGGGGCTTTACTGCGTGAATGTGGGCTACGGGCGAACCGAGATCGCCGAGGCCATCGCCGAACAGGCGCGCCAGCTGTCCTACTACCATGCCTATGTGGGGCATGGCACCGAGGCCTCGATCACGCTGGCCAAGATGGTCATGGACCGCGCGCCCGATCACATGTCCAAGGTCTATTTCGGGCTCGGCGGGTCGGATGCCAACGAGACCAACATCAAGCTTGTCTGGTATTACAACAACGTGCTCGGCCGGCCCGAGAAGAAGAAGATCATCAGCCGCTGGCGGGGCTATCACGGCTCGGGGCTGATGACGGGCTCGCTGACCGGGCTTGCGGGCTTCCACAACAAATTCGACCTGCCGCTGGCGCCCATCCTGCATACCGAGGCGCCCTATTACTTTCGCCGCCCCGATCTGGACATGTCCGAGGCCGATTTCGTCGCCCATTGCGCGGCCGAGCTCGAGGCGCTGATCGCGCGTGAAGGCGCCGACACCATCGCCGCCTTCATCGGCGAGCCGGTGCTGGGCACGGGCGGCATCGTGCCGCCGCCCGCAGGCTATTGGGACGCGATCCAGCCGATCCTGCAAAAGCACGACATCCTGCTGATCGTCGATGAGGTCGTCACCGGCTTCGGCCGTCTGGGCGAGATGTTCGGGTCACTGAAATACGGGCTGAAACCGGATCTCATCACCATCGCCAAGGGCCTGACCTCGGCCTATGCGCCGCTGTCGGGGTCGATCGTGTCGGACCGGATGTGGACGGTTCTGGAACAGGGCACCGATGAATTCGGCCCCATCGGCCATGGCTGGACCTATTCGGCGCATCCCATCGGCGCGGCCGCCGGTGTCGCCAACCTCAAGCTGATCGACGATCTGGGGCTGGTGAAGAACGCGGCCGAAACCGGCGGCTATTTCGTCACTGCGATGCAGACCGCGCTGAGCGAGCACGCCCATGTCGGCGACATTCGCGGCGAGGGGATGCTGTGTGCGGTCGAGCTGGTCGAGGACAAGGGCTCGCGGACCTTCTACGACCCGCCGGGCAAGGTCGCGGGCGCCGTGGTGGCCGCGATGCTGAAAGAGGGCGTGATCGCGCGGGCGATGCCGCAGGGCGACATCGTCGGCTTTGCCCCGCCGCTGTGCCTGACCCGCGACGAGGCCGACCGGGTGGTCGACGTGACCGCGCGCGCCGTCGCCTCGGTTCTGGGCTAGGCAACCCGCGACGCCCGTGTCCGGCGCCCGGCAAGGGGGCCGGGCGCGGGCGGCCTCAGGTCTCGTCCTTCGGGCGCAGGGTCAGCCAGATCAGCGCGCCGCCCGCAAGCGCGAGGAACGGCACCATGGCCATGTTGACGGCCATCCAGCCCTCTTGCGCCGAGCTGGCCGAGCAGTTCATCAGCCCGCCCGAGGCCAGCGAGGCCAGGGTGACGCCGCCGAAGACGAGGATATCGTTCATCCCCTGCACGGCGCCGCGCTCTTCGGGTCCGTGGGACTGCGCCAGCATCGCGGTCGCGCCGATAAAGCCGAAATTCCAGCCGATCCCCAGAAGGATCAGCGTCACCAGAAAGCTCTCGATCTCGACGCCGGTCAGCGCCACGGCACCCGCAGCGGCGAGGATCGCAAGCCCCAGCGCCACGATGGGCCGGGCGCCGAAGCGGGCGATCAGATGGCCGGTGAAGAAGCTGGGCACATACATCGCCAGCACATGGGCGGTGACGATATCGGCGGCGGTGCCGGTGTCGAAGCCGCAGCCCACGACCGCCAGCGGGGTCGAGGTCATCACCAGGTTCATCAGCGCATAGGACACCATCCCGCAGATGATGGCGACGGCGATGGCGGGATCGCGCAGCAGATCGGCCCGGCTCCGGCCCCGGTGATGCGCCGGATCGCGCGGCGGCGGGCGCGGGATGTCGAGAAAGGCAAACAGCAGGACGCCCGACAGGTTGATGCCGATGGCGACCAGATAGGTCCCGAGAAACGGGATCACCATCGCCTCGGCCGTCACCTTCACCAGCTGCGGCCCGAGGATCGCGGCCACCAGCCCGCCCGCCAGCACGTAGGAAATTGCCTTGGGCTGGAACGTGCCCTCGGCGGTGTCGGCGGCGGCGAAGCGGTAAAAGCCCTGCGCCGACATATAAAGCCCGGTCAGCAACGACCCGGCGAGGAAAAGCCCGAAGGACCCCTGGTAAAGCCCCAGCGCCGCGATGGCCGCCCCTGCCGCCCCACCGGCGATGCCCAGCAGAAACCCGGCCCGCCGCCCGGCGCGCTGCATGAAGCCCGACAGCGGCCCCGCCGACAGCATGGACCCCAGCACGATCAGCGAAATCGGCAGTGTCGCGAGACAGGGATTGGGCGCAAGCGTCTGCCCGGCCAGCCCGCCCACGGTGAAGATCATCGACATCTGCGCCCCCAGAAACGCCTGGGCCAGCACCAGAACGGTCACATTGCGCCGGGCGCGCCTGCTTTCGCGGGAGGGGGCGATATCCATGGTCATGGCCTCTGACCTAGCGCGGCGGCGTAAAGGGGGGAAGCCGCTATTTCGGCGACGTGCCGGGGCGCGGACGGGATGGCTCTTGGCGGGCGCGGCGCGCGGGCCTATCGTCCGGTCCATGGTGGGACGGATCATCGAAACCGAGGCCTGCGTGGCCGAAGGCGCGGCGCATCTTGTGGCGGTCGAGCCGCGCTTTGCCCAGGCTCTGGCGCTGACCGGGCCGCTGCCCTTGCGCCGCCGCAAGGACGGGTTCGAGGCGCTTCTGTCGGCCATCGTCAGCCAGCAGGTCTCGGTCGCGGCGGCCGATGCGATCTGGACCCGGATGAAGACCGCGCGGCTGACCGGCCCGCGCAAGATCCTGTGGGCCAGCGACGAGGATTTGCGCGCCTGCGGGCTCTCGCGCCAGAAGATCCGCTATGCGCGCGCGCTGGCGGGGGCGGGCATCGACTTCGCCGCGCTGCGCACCGAACCCACCGAAGAGGTCATCGCCACGCTGGTCGCGGTGCCCGGCATCGGTCGCTGGACCGCCGAGATCTACGCGATGTTCTCGCTTGGCCGGGCCGATGTCTTTGCGCCCGCCGACCTCGCGCTGCAGGAATCGGCGCGGCTTCTGTTCGACCTGCCCGACCGGCCCGGCGAACGCGCCCTGCGTCAGTTGGCCGAGCCCTGGGCACCCTGGCGGGCCGTTGCGGCGCGGGCGCTTTGGGCCTACTACCGGGTGGCCAAGGACAGGGAGGGGATCAGGTGACACGGGTGCTTGAATCGGGGCGCGCGGGTGCGGCCAGGGGCCGGACCGACCGTCTGGTGATCTTCCTGCACGGCTATGGCGCGAACGGGGCCGATCTGCTGGGGCTCGCACAGCCGCTGGGGCCGCATATGCCGGGCACGGCCTTTCTGGCCCCCGATGCGCCCGAGCGCTGCGAAGGTGTGCCCTTCGGCTTTCAGTGGTTCCCGATCCCCTGGATCGACGGCTCGTCCGAGGAACAAAGCGAAGCGGGCATGCGGTGCGCGGTCGACGACCTCAATGCCTGGCTCGACGCGGTGCTGGAAGAAGAAGGCGTCGCGCCCGAAAACGTCATTCTCTTCGGCTTTTCCCAGGGCACGATGATGGCGCTGCATGTCGCCCCGCGCCGTCCCGCGCCCGTCGCGGGCGTGGTGGGCTTTTCGGGCCGGTTGCTGGCGCCCGAGACGCTGGAGGACGAAGCCGTCTCGCGCCCGCCGGTTCTGCTGGTGCATGGCGATGCGGACGACGTGGTGCCCGTCGAATCCCTGCCCGAGGCCGGCAATGCGCTGAGCGGCGCGGGCTTCGAGGTCTATGCCCATGTGATGAAGGGCACGGGCCACGGCATCGCCCCCGACGGGCTGTCGGTCGCGCTGGCCTTCATGCGCGAGCGGCTGGGGATCGACGGGCTCGACTAGCCCGCCGGGTCCGCAGGTCAGCCGGGCGTCAGCCGACGACCCGGCCCGGCGCCGCGATCAGCTTCGGCACCGGGCGGCGATGGCCTCGCCTGCGGCCCTGGCCGAGGACCAGGCCCATTGGAAATTGTAGCCGCCCAGCCAGCCCGTGACATCGACCGCCTCGCCGATGGCGTAAAGCCCGGGAACGGCCGTGGCCTCCATGGTGCGCGAGGACAGCCCGGCGGTCGAAATGCCGCCCGCGGTCACCTCGGCCTTGGCATAGCCCTCGGTGCCGGTCGGGAAGAGCGTAAGACCGCCAAGCGCGGCGGCGGCGCGGTCGATCTCGGCATCGGAGGTGTTTCCAAGCTCGGTCCCGAACCCGATCCGGGCGGCCATCGCCTCGGCCAGCCGGTTCGGAAGCATCTCGCTCAGCGCGGCGCGGAGCCGGGCGCGGGGGGCCTTGTGCCGTGCCGCGCGCAGACGCTCGGCCGCGTTCTCGACCAGCGTCAGCGTCACCGGCGCGCCGGGTGTCCAGTAGGACGAGACCTGCAGGATGGCCGGGCCGGACAGGCCGCGATGGGTGAAAAGCGCGGCCTCGGTAAAACTGGCCGTGCCGACCCGCGCCGTCACGGGACAGGACAGCCCCGAAATGCCCGTCAGGTCCTGCGCATCGGGGCCCAGCGTCAGCGGCACCAGCGCGGGTCTTGGGGGCACGATGTCGAGCCCGAAGCGCCGGGCGATGTCATAGGCGATGCCGGTCGCGCCCATCTTGGGGATCGAGGGGCCGCCGGTGGCCAGCACCAGCTGCGGCGCCGTGGCGCCCGCCACGCGAAAGAGCCCGTCGCCATGGCCGATCTCGCCGATCGGGGTCGAGAGCCGGATCTCGACCCCGCCGCGGGCGCATTCGTCCAGCAGCATGGTCACGATCTGCCGGGCCGAGCCGTCGCAGAACAGCTGCCCCAGGGTCTTTTCGTGCCAGGCGATCCTGTGGCGCTCGACCAGCGCGAGGAAATCCCATTGGGTATAGCGGGACAGGGCCGATTTGGCGAAATGCGGGTTCTCGGACAGGTAATTGCCGGGGCCCGCGCCGGTATTGGTGAAATTGCAGCGCCCGCCGCCCGAGATCAGGATCTTCTTTCCGGCCGCCTCGGCGTGATCGAGCAGAAGCACGCGCGCCCCCGCCTGTCCGGCGGTGGCCGCCGCCAGAAGGCCGGCAGCCCCGGCTCCGAGGATGATCGCATCGTAAGTCATGCCGGTCCTCTAAGCCGCCCGGCCGGAGGGGAAAAGGACGAAATGAAGGGGGCGGGGGCGGCCTTGGGGCGACCTTGGGGCGGATGCCGGGCTTGCGGAACGGTCGATCCGGGGACGGCGGAAAGCGCGCCGCTCCGGGGCCTCGGCGAGGCCCCGGGCGCGTAGCTGTCGTTCAGAGATCCTTGCGGACGGTCTTCTTGCCGGTGATCATGGGCGTCACCAGGTTTTCGCCCTTCCACTTGGAATAGAAGGCGATGGCCGCGACGTGCAGCGCCACGAGCCCCAGCACCACCCAGCCCATCTGGATGTGGAATTTCAGCGCGGCGCGGGTGGTTTCGGAACCGACGTATTTCGCCAGCGGGCCGACATTGATGTAGTCGTCGGGGTCGACGAAAAGGCCCGATCCCGCCTGCAGCAGCAGCGCGCCCAGCAGGATGAAGACGAAAAGCCCGCCCACCGGGTTGTGCCCCGGCCAGTAGGACGGTTTCCGGCGGAACATCCCGAGGACGTATTTCAGGATGGAGAAGGGACCGTAGGCGAAGCTTGAGAACCGGGCATGCTCGGGGCCCCAGAGGCCCCAGAGCAGCCGGAACGCCAGAAGGCCAAGCACCGCATAGCCGAACCAGAAATGCAGGGTCATCTGGTCGGGGCCGAAATGCCCCAGGCCCCAGGCCGCGATGACAGAGATCGTCAAGGCCCATTTGAAGAGGCGCAGGAGCGGGTCCCAGATCCGGACGGTCTGCAGGGTTTCGGTGTCGGCGGGGGCGGTGCTTGTATCCTTCATGGTGCGATCCTCAGGTCAGTCTCAGTGCTTGGCGCGGTAGTCGTCGTGGCAGCCCTTGCAGGTGCCGCCGACTTGCTGCACGCCCTTGGCCAGTTCGCCCTTGTCGAGCCCGGCGACCTCGTTGAGGTTTTCGACCGCCTTCACGAAGGCCATGCCTTTTTCCTGAACGCCGGCCATGTCTTCCCAGATCTTCGGCAGCGCATCGGTGCGGCCGGGCATGTCGGCATTCGAGGTGCCGGGCATGTAGAGATGGCCGACATTGTAGCGGGTGAGGGTCAGCATGTTGTCGGCCGCGGTCTGCGCCTTGGCCCCGTCATAGTCGGTCTCGCCTTTGACCATCGACACGAGGGTGCCCATGTTGGCGCCGAGCAGACTGTAATAGCCTTGGCGGGCCTCGACGACGTCGTCCTTCACGTCGGCCGCCGAGGCCGCCAGCGGCAGCGCGGCCAGAGCGGCGGTCAGAAGAATCTTGTGCATTGCAGGTCTCCGTCCTGGGTTGCGGGTTTGGCTCATGTTCGCGCGCCGGTCTCTATAACGTGGAGCCGCGGATTTTCCGTTGCCAAAACCACGTCATTTTTCACAGAGGCCCTGTGCCGGAATGCGGTATTGCGCTGCGGGCCTCAGAACATATATCACCAAGTTGTCTTTTCTCGCCAGGTCTCTTCCTGCACCGCTGCACCGCCGCGTCCAGTGTCGCCCGGACGGTCGCTTTTCTGGCCGATCTAGTCCAGTCTCGCCTGTTCCAGAAACCTGTCGACGGCCTTCCATTGGCCGCGGGCGCCGCGCATCGCCGACGCCGCCGCGACCAGGGCCGCGAAGATCGCGCGCTGACGGCGGGCATAGAACAGGTGTTCGGGGTGCCACTGGACCCCCAGGGCAAAGGGATCGCGGCGCCGCTCGACCGCCTGGATCATGCCGCCCCGGTCGCGCGCCGCGACCTCGAGATGCTCGCCGAGCCGCGCCACGGCTTGTGAATGCAGCGCGTTGACCCGCATCGGGCGGGGGCCTGCGATCTGGGCCAGCCGGGTGCCGGGCAGGACGGTCACCGCCTTGCGCGGCAGGACGGTCCAGACCCGTTTCGAGGCGGTATAGGTGCCATAGGCGTCCTGGTCGAGCGTGCCGCCGAGCGCGACGTTCAGCATCTGCGCGCCCCGGCAGATCCCCAGAACCGGCTTGCCGCGGGCGATGGCGGCCTCGACCAGGCGCCGTTCCAGCGCGTCCCGCGCCGGGTCGAGCCGGGCCGAGGTCACCAGCTGCATGCCGTAGAGATCGGGCGAGATGTCGTCGCCGCCGCCGATGATCAGCCCGTCGACCCCGTCGATATCGGCGCTGCGCCCGGTGCCCCAGCGCACCCCGCGCCCGCCCGCAAGCCAGAGGTTGAAGGCCACCAGCGGGAACACACGCCATCCCGAGCGGGACGAGGTGGTCACCGCGATCAGCGGCCGGTCTTGGCGTCCGAACCGCATGCGCCGTCCCAAAGCTCCAGCCCGCAGAGAACCCGGTCGAGATGGTCGAACCAGTCCGACCGGGTGGTGGTCAGCGCCGCCCGGTAGTCGAGCCAGTCGGCGGCCAGCCCTTCCAGCGCGGCGGTGTCGGCGGCCAGCCGCTCGACCATCACCCAGCGGTTCCATTCATAGGCCAGCCGCCAGCCGGGTTCGTCGATCCGGCAATCGGGCAGGCGGTAATGGAAGGTGGGCCGCGCCCCGACCGCGTCGGCGCCGGGGCCAAGCGCCTGGGCCACCCGGTCGCCCGCGAGATGGGCAAGGCAGGGCAGCATGTCGAGCCCGCGGTTGCGGGTCGGCGTCTCGGCCAGATAGGCGTCGACGAAGTCGTCCCGCGACCAGCCGCGCCCGGCTGCGGCCAGCCGGTCGACGAAGCTGCGCGGATAGGGATCGACAAAGGGCAGAAGCCGCCGCGACGGGTCGATCGGGTCGGCCTTGCGCAGCCAGTCCTCGATCAGCGCGAAGGCCCGGACGACGGGCACCAGATCGGCGGCTTCGGGGCTGGCGATCTCGGGGTTCAGATGCAGCCCGAACCCGAGAAACATCCCCTCGCGGCTGCCCTGCGCACCCGCCGCGCGCAGCGCCCCGCGCAGCCGGTCCGCCTCGGGCAGCTGCTCGGGCGACAGGGGCGGGGTCACCACCTCGACCGGGACCACGGCGCGGCCAAGCTGCAACCCCAGATCGGCCAGGGCGCTGCCGGCCTTGTCGCGGAAGGCGGTGTCGAGGCAGATCGAGACCGCGCCCCAGCCGGTGGTGTCGACCTCGAGGTCATGGGCGGCGATCTCGCGCACCTTGCCGCCCAGCGTGCGCGAAACGACCTCGGCGGCCTCGGCCTCGGTCAGCCCGCCGAACTCGATCTCGATCCCGGCCCGCCGCGCCTGCCCGACGCGGGTCTCGCGCGGGCAGAGCGGCAGGAACCTGTCGCGCGGCACAAGTTGGGTGATGCCGTCCATATCCGCCTTTCGGTGTCGTCCCGACCTGCCGGGCGCCTCAAGTCAAGTCCCGGCCTGCCGGGCGCCCCAAGTCAAGTCCCGGCCTGCCGGGCGCCCCAAGTCAAGTCCCGGCCTGCCGGGCGCCCCAAGTCAAGTCCCGGCCTGCCGGGCGCCTCAAGTCAAGTCCCAGCCTGCCGGGCGCGCCGGATCAGACCCCGACGCGCGGGACGGGTCAGATCGAGAACGAGGTGCCGCAGCCGCAGGAGCTGGTGGCGTTCGGATTGTCGATCACGAATTTGGCGCCGATCAGCTCGCGGGTAAAGTCGATGGTCGCGTTCTGCAGAAACGGCAGCGATACCGAATCGACCACGACCTTTTCGCCCGCGCCCTCCAGCACCAGATCGTCCTCGGCGGGCGCATCCAGCGTGATTGAATATTGGAAACCCGAACAGCCGCCCCCCTCGACGGCGATCCGGAGCGCCTTGCCCTGTCTGGCGGCGCCGATTTCGGACAGGCGCGCATAGGCGCGCTCGGTAACCGTGGGCGGAAGCGTCAGGTCCATCTTGCGCGAATTCCCTCATGTCAATTCCGGTCCCCAGTGAATATATGACCCCACCTGACGGGAACAAGCGACGGAGCAGAGATGCTGGCGCCTTTTGCATGCAGACCTTCCGAAAGCCGCGGCCGGCTTTCCCCCGAGGAGGAAAGCGCCTTCCGGTCCTGCTTTCAGCGCGACCGCGACCGGATCATCCACTGTTCCGCGTTCCGGCGGCTGATGCACAAGACCCAGGTCTTCGTGGTCCATGAGGGCGACAGCTTCCGCACCCGGCTGACCCATACGATCGAGGTCGGGCAGGTGGCGCGGACCATGGCGAACGCGCTGGGGCTGAACGTGGAACTGGCCGAGGCGGTGGCGCTGGCCCACGATCTGGGCCACACCCCCTTCGGCCATACCGGCGAGGACGCGCTGGCCGCGCTGATGGCGCCCTATGGCGGCTTCGATCACAATGCGCAGGCGATCCGCATCGTCACCCGGCTGGAACGGCATTACGCCGATTTCGACGGGCTGAACCTGACCTGGGAGACGCTGGAAGGCATCGCCAAGCATAACGGGCCGGTGCCGCGCCCGCTGCCCTATGCGCTGGCCGAATACGACGCGCGCCACGACCTGGAACTTCACACCCATGCCAGCGCCGAGGCCCAGGTCGCGGCCATTGCCGACGACGTGGCCTACAACAATCACGACCTGCATGACGGGTTGCGGGCGGGGCTGTTCACCGACGAGGAACTCGCGGGGCTGCCGATCCTTGCCGACTGCTTCGCCGAGGTCGACGCGGCCTATCCCTCGCTCGATCCCAAGCGGCGGCGGCACGAGGCGCTGCGGCGGTTCTTCGGGGTGCTGGTCAGCGACGTGATCGACGGCGCGCGAGCCACGCTGGCCGGGGCCGCGCCCGGTTCGGCCGCCGAGGTGCGCGCGCTGGGGCGTCCGGTGATCGGCTTCTCGCCCGCGCTTTTCGCCGCGCTGCGCGAGATCCGCACCTTCCTGTTCCACCGCATGTATCGCGCGCCCCCGGTGGTGAAGATGCGGGCCGAGGTCACGAAGATCGTGCAGGACCTCTTTCCGCTTTATCTGGGCGATCCGGCGCTCTTGCCTGCCAAGTGGCGCGAGGATGTGGCGGCCGCGCCCGACGAGACGACGCTGGCGCGGATCGTGGCCGATTACATCGCGGGCATGACCGACCGCTTCGCGATGGAAGAACATGCGCGGCTGATCGGCCCGACCGTCAAGTCCGGTCCGGTCCCGCCCGGGCACGAGCACGCGTGAGCGGCCGCGCCCGTTGACCCCGCGCGCGTCCGTGATAAACCGCTCGCCAGCCGGAAAGGGACCGACCATGAACCTCTTCAACGATCTGCGCGCGCTGGTGATCGACTGTCTGGACGCGATGGCCGCCGCGGGCGAGCTGCCTGCGGGGCTCGACACCTCCAACGTCGCGGTCGAACCGCCGCGCGATGCCGCCCATGGCGACATGGCCACCAATGCCGCGATGGTGCTGGCCAAGCCCGCCGGACAGAAGCCGCGCGACATCGCCGAGAAACTGGCCGCGCGGCTGGCCGCCGATCCGCGCATCGCCACCGCCGAGGTGGCGGGCCCGGGGTTCCTGAACCTGCGGCTTGCACCTGCGGTCTGGCAGGGGCTGGTCGCGACGGTGCTGGGGCAGGGGGCCGGTTTCGGCCGTTCGGACATCGGTCAGGGCCAGAAGGTCAATGTCGAATTCGTCTCGGCCAACCCCACCGGCCCGATGCATGTGGGCCATGTCCGGGGCGCCGTGGTGGGCGATGCGCTGGCGAGCCTGCTCGACTTTGCCGGCTGGGATGTCACCCGCGAATATTACATCAACGACGGCGGCGCGCAGGTCGATGTGCTGGCGCGCTCGGCCTATGAGCGGTACCGCGAGGCCAACGGGCTTGAACCCGAGATCCGCGAGGGGCTGTATCCGGGCGATTACCTGATCCCGGTCGGCGCGGCGCTGAAGGAAAAATACGGGGCGAGCCTTCTCGACAAGGGAGAAGAGGACTGGCTGGCCGAGATCCGCGAGTTTGCCACCGGCATGATGATGGACATGATCCGCGAGGATCTGGCCGCCCTCGGCGTCACGATGGACGTCTTCTCGTCGGAAAAGGCACTGTACGGCACCGGCAAGATCGAGGCGGCGCTGGACCGGCTGAAGGGCATGGGCCTGATCTACGAGGGCGTTCTGGAACCGCCGAAGGGCAAGACCCCCGAAGACTGGGAACCGCGCGAACAGACGCTGTTCCGTTCGACCGCCCATGGCGACGACGTGGACCGGCCGGTGATGAAGTCGGACGGGTCCTGGACCTATTTCGCCCCCGACATCGCCTATCACTTCGACAAGGTCGAGCGCGGCTTCGACCAGCTGATCGACATCTTCGGCGCCGATCATGGCGGCTATGTCAAGCGGATGAAAGCGGCCGTCGCGGCGCTGTCCGGGGGCCGGGTGCCGCTCGACATCAAGCTGATCCAGCTGGTCAAGCTCTGGAAGAACGGCGAACCCTTCAAGATGTCCAAGCGCGCGGGCACCTATGTCACGCTGCGCGATGTGGTCGAGCAGGTGGGCCGCGACGTGACCCGCTTCGTCATGCTGACCCGCAAGAACGACGCGCCGCTGGATTTCGATTTCGACAAGGTGCTGGAACAGTCCAAGGACAACCCGGTCTTCTACGTGCAATACGCCCATGCCCGGGTGTGTTCGGTGCTGCGCAAGGCCGCCGGGGCGGGCATTGCCACAGACGACGCGACGCTGGCTGCCGCCGATCTGACGAAGCTCGACCACGAGGCCGAGATCGCGGTGGCGAAGAAGCTCGCGGAATGGCCGCGCCTGATCGAGATCGCCGCGCGCACCAACGAACCGCACCGGGTCGCGTTCTACCTGTACGAACTGGCCTCGGATCTGCACGCGCTCTGGAACCGCGGTAACGAACTGCCCGAATTGCGCTTCCTGCAGGAGGGCGACGCGGCCACAAGTCAAGCCAAAATCGCATTGGCCCGATCCGTGGCCGTTGTCATTTCCGCCGGTCTTGGTATTCTTGGCGTTACTCCGGTCGAGGAAATGCGCTGAAAAACAAGGCGCAATCCGTCCGGAGCGGCACAGGCAAGAACCAGAACCGGGCAGCCAAGCGCGCCTGGAAACGAGGCGGCAATGGCGGAAATCGATTTCAACGCAATGCGCGGGTCGGGGGGGCATGATGCCCCGCCCTCTCCGAAAACGATCCTGAACTGGGCCGGCGGTCTTGTCTCGCTGACCCTGATGGCGGGGCTTGTGACCTGGGGCTACCAGGTCGTCATGCGCGATGTCAGCGGGGTGCCGGTGATCCGCGCCCTCGAAGGGCCGATGCGGATCGCGCCCGACGATCCGGGCGGGCGGCAGGCCGAACATCAGGGGCTTGCGGTCAACCGCGTGGCCGCCCTGGGCGAGGCCGGACCGCCGGCCGACATGCTGCAACTGGCCCCGGCGCCGGTCGATCTGGCGGGCGACGACCGCCCGGTGATCGCGCCGCCGCCCGCCGAGGCGGCCGCCTATGCTGCGGCCGACGAGGCCGCGCCGATCCTCGCCTCGGTCGGGGGGGGCGCGACGCCGGTGCCCGATGCCGATGGCGGCGCGCTCTTTGAGGGCGACGACCTGTCCGCCGCGGCCGGTCCGGCCGCCGAAACGCTGGCTGCGGACGATGTCGAGGGGGCGACCGAGGCCGCTCTGCCGCTGCCCGCGGGGGCGTTGCGCCAGTCTCCGCGCCCGAGGACCCGCCCGCAGGAGGACTTTGCCGCCCGCGCCGCCATTGCCGCCGCCCGGGCCGCGATGACCGCGCCTGTCGCGACCGAGATCGCCGCCGAGAGCGTCGCGGTGGGGACAGCTCTGGTCCAGCTGGGTGCTTTCGACAGCGGCGACGAGGCGCGCGCGGTCTGGGACAGCCTCGCGAGCCAGCGCCGGTTCTCGGGCTTCTTCACCGACAAGACCCGGGTGATCCAGACCGTCGACCGCGGCGGCAAGACCTTCTTCCGGCTGCGCGCCTCTGGCTTTGCCGACATGGCGGCAGCCCGGCGGTTCTGCGCGGCGGTCTCGGCCGAGGGCGCGGATTGCATCCCGGTGGTGGCCCGGTGAATCACGGGGTCGGGGCCTTCATCGCCGGCTGTTCCGGCCCTTCTCTGACCCCGACCGAACGGGCCTTCTTTGCCCGGACCCGGCCCTTCGGGTTCATCCTCTTCGCCCGCAATATCGACGAGCCCGAGCAGGTCCGCAGCCTGACCCGCGATCTGCGGCAGGCGGTGGGCCGCAAGGCGCCGATCCTGATCGACCAGGAAGGCGGCCGGGTGCAGCGGCTGCGCCCGCCCCACTGGCGTCCCTGGGCGCCCGCGCTCGACCAGATCACCGTTGCGGGCCCGGCCCATGCGGCGCGGTCGATGTATCTGCGCGCGCGGCTGATTGCCTTCGAGCTGTCGATGCTGGGCATTGACGTCGACTGTGCCCCGGTTGCCGATATCGCCCGGCCCGAAACCCATGACATCCTGAAGAACCGCTGTTACGGGACCGAGCCCAAATCGGTGATCGCCTGTGCCAGGGCGACGGCAGAGGGGCTGCTGGAGGGCGGCGTGCTGCCCGTGATCAAGCATATCCCCGGCCATGGCCGCGCCACCGCCGACAGCCATCTGCGCCTGCCGCGGGTGAAGGCCAACTGGACCGCGCTGGAAGTGACCGACTTCGCCGTCTTCCAGGCGCTCGCGGGGATGCCGATGGCGATGACCGCGCATGTGGTCTATGACGCCATCGACCCCGATCTGCCTGCCACGATCTCGCCCAGGGCCATCGCGATGATCCGGCGCGGCATCGGCTTCGGCGGCTTCCTGATGTCGGACGACGTGTCGATGAAGGCGCTGAGCGGCACCATCGCCGAACGCTCCCGCGCCTCGATCCAGGCGGGTTGCGATGCGGTGCTGCACTGCAATGGCGACATGGCCGAAATGGAAGAGGTGGCCGAAGCCAGCGGCACGCTGACGGGCGCCGCCGCCGACCGCGCGGCCCGTGCGCTGGCCCGCCGCCGCCCGCCCCAGCCGATCGACGTGACGGCCGTCGCGACCGAGCTTTACGGACTTCTGGAGAAGGCCGCCCATGGCTGAGGGCCATGATCCCGAAACCGCCGACACGCCCGACGCCATCGCCGCGCGGCAGGCCGCCGAGGCGCTGATCGTCGATGTCGACGGCTTCGAGGGGCCGCTTGACATGCTGCTGATGCTGGCCCGGACCCAGAAGGTCGACCTTCGCAGGATTTCGGTGCTGCATCTGGCCGAACAGTATCTGGCCTTTGTCGAGACCGCGAAAAGCCTGCGGATCGAGCTTGCCGCCGATTATCTGGTGATGGCGGCCTGGCTGGCCTTCCTGAAATCGCGGCTGCTGCTGCCGCCCGACCCGACCGAGGACGGCCCCTCGGCCGAGGATCTGGCCGCGCACCTCGCCTTCCAGCTGGAACGGCTCGAGGCGATGCGGGGCGTTGCCGCCCGGCTGATGGCGCGCGACCGGAAGGGGCGCGACTTCTTCGGGCGCGGCATCCCCGAAGGGGTGGAACGGGTGCGGCGGGTGCAATACACTGCGACGCTGCTGGATCTGATGCAGGCCTATGCCCGGATCCGCACCAAGGACGACTTCCGGCCCTATGTGCTGGACCGGGACGCGATCTACACCATGGAAGAGGCGCTGGAGCGGATGCGGGGGCTGATCGGCTATGCGGGCGACTGGGTGGACCTTGTCACCTGGCTGCCGGAAGGCTGGCACGCCGATCCGGCCCGCCGCCGGTCCGCGACCGCCGCGCATTTCGCGGCCTCGCTCGAACTGGTCAAGCAGGGCCAGCTGGAACTGCGCCAGTCGGGCACCTTCGAGCCGATCCAGATCCGTCGGAAACCGCACTGATGCCCCAGCCCGACGGCCCGGAAGACGACGAAGAGGGCAGCCTCTTCGAGGCGCCGCCGCTCGGCGAGCAGGAACGCATGGTCGAGGCGATCCTCTTTGCCTCGGCCGAGCCGGTGCGGGTGGCCGACATGAACGCCCGGATGCCCCATGGCTGCGATGCCGCCCGGGCGCTCGAGGCGCTGCGCCGCCGCTACGAGGGGCGGGGGGTGCATCTGGTGCGGGTGGGCGAGTCCTGGGCCTTCCGCACCGCGCCGGATCTGGGCTTCCTGATGCAGAAGGAAACCGTCGAGCTGCGCAAGCTGTCGCGCGCGGCCATCGAGACGCTGGCGATCATCGCCTATCACCAGCCCGTCACCCGTGCCGAGATCGAAGAGATCCGGGGCGTTTCGGTCAGCCGGGGCACGGTCGACCAGTTGCTGGAGCTGGAATGGATCCGCTTCGGCCGTCGCCGGATGTCGCCCGGCCGCCCGGTGACCTATGTGGTGACCGAAACCTTCCTCGATCATTTCGGGCTGGAAAGCGCCCGCGACCTGCCGGGGCTGCGCGATCTGCGCGCCGCGGGCCTTCTGGACAGCCGCCCGATGCCCGGCACCGAGGAGGACGACACCGACGACGCGCAGGGCGACATGTTCGAGGACGAAAGCTGAGCCGCAGGTCGGCGCCCTGCGCCGGGTCGGGCTCGGCCCCCAGACCTGCTTGCGCCAGAGACGTGCCGCGCCAGTTGCCCTAGCGGTCGTGATCCCGGTCGCGATCCCGGCCCCGTTCGAGGGCGCGGCGGAAATGGGTCAGCACATGCACGCGCAGCGCCGAGGCCAGCCCGACATCGAGCCCCCGGCTTTCGTCGATCTCGGCGGCGAGCGCGTTGATGGCGATCCCGCGTTCGGCCGCGATCTCGCGCAGCGCGCGCCAGAATTCATCCTCCAGCGACACCGAGGTCCGGTGCCCCTTCAGCGTCAGCGACCGCTTGACCGGCCGCCCGCTCATGCCTCGTCGTCCGGGGTCCGCTTGTGGCCGTCAAGGGCGGCGCGGCCGCGGGCGGCATCACGCTCTTCCCGCGCCTTCTGCCCCTTGGTCCGGCCGAACCGGGCGGCGTTCTCGTCGGCCTCTGCCTTCTTCGCCGCCCGCTCGCGGGCCTTGCGCGCCTGACGCAGGTTGACCACGCCGCCCGTCATCGGGTCAGTCCTTCGGACCGATCATGTCTTCGGGCCGGACGATCCGGTCGAAGGTCTCGCCATCGACGAAGCCCAGCGCGATGGCCTCTTCGCGCAGCGTCGTGCCGTTCTTGTGCGCGGTCTTGGCGACCTTGGTGGCGTTGTCATAGCCGATGGTCGGTGCCAGCGCCGTCACCAGCATCAGGCTTTCCTTCATCAGCTTCTCGATCCGCGCGGTATTGGCCTTGGTGCCCACCACCATGTTGTCGGTGAAGGACCCCGCCGCGTCGCCCAGAAGCTGCATCGACTGCAACACGTTGTAGGACATCATCGGGTTGTAGACGTTCAGCTCGAAATGGCCCTGGCTGCCGGCAAAGCCCACCGCCGCGTCATTGCCCATGACATGGGCGCAGACCATGGTCAGCGCCTCGGCCTGGGTCGGGTTGACCTTGCCCGGCATGATCGAGGACCCGGGCTCGTTTTCCGGCAGGATCAGCTCGCCCAGACCGGACCGGGGGCCAGAGCCCAGAAGCCGCATGTCGTTGGCGATCTTGAAGAGCGACGCCGCCACCGTCTTCAGCGCGCCCGAGAACATCACCATGGCGTCATGCGCCGCCAGCGCCTCGAACTTGTTCTCGGCGGTGACGAAGGGCAGGCCGGTGATCTCGGCGATCTCGGCCGCGACGCGGGTGTCCCAGCCCTTCTTCGTGTTCAGCCCGGTGCCGACGGCGGTGCCGCCCTGGGCAAGTTCGTAGATGTCGGGCAGGCAGGCCTTGATCCGGGCGATGCCCTTCTCGACCTGCCGGGCATAGCCCGAGAATTCCTGGCCCAGCGTCAGCGGCGTCGCGTCCTGGGTGTGGGTGCGGCCGATCTTGATGATCGAGGCGAATTCGTCCGACTTGGCGGTCAGCGCCTCATGCAGCTTTTCCAGCCCCGGCAGCAGCACGTCGCGGGCGGTCATGCCGATGGCCACATGCATCGCGGTCGGGAAGGTATCGTTCGAGG
Organism: Rhodovulum sp. BSW8; assembly: GCF_003314725.1. Classification (NCBI taxonomy): domain Bacteria; kingdom Pseudomonadati; phylum Pseudomonadota; class Alphaproteobacteria; order Rhodobacterales; family Paracoccaceae; genus Rhodovulum; species Rhodovulum sp. BSW8. Next base: position 46,305 of record NZ_QNVX01000027.1, on the reverse strand, counting down.
ACTGCCCCATGTTGCAGTGATCGTTCGGGTGCACCGGGTCTTTCGAGCCCTTGACGCCGCCCAGCATCTCGATCGCGCGGTTCGAGATCACCTCGTTGGCGTTCATGTTCGACTGGGTGCCGGACCCGGTCTGCCACACGACCAGCGGGAAGTTGTCGTCGAACCGGCCGTCGATCACCTCCTGCGCGGCGGCAACGATAGCCTCGCCCAGCTTGGGGTCGAGCCCGCCCTGGGCCATGTTGACCCGCGCGCAGGCCTTCTTGATGACGCCGAGCGCGCGAATGATCGCGACCGGCTGGCGTTCCCAGCCGATCGGGAAATTCTGGATCGAACGCTGGGTCTGGGCGCCCCAGTACTTGTCGGCGGGCACGTCGAGGGGGCCGAAGCTGTCGGTCTCGGTGCGGGTTTCGGTCATCGCAATCCTCCGGTCGAATTCGGTCCAGCTAATAGGCCGGGCCGGGCTCCGGAGCAATGCCCCCGACCCGGCAGGATCATCCGGGCGGGCCTATTTGCGGAACTTGTCGAGGCTGACCACCTGCGCCTCGCCCGGACCGGCAGTGCCGTCATGGGGTGCGGGGCTCGGCTGTTCGGGGCCGTCGTCGTCCTCGTCCTCATCCTCGTCGCTGTCCTGGGTCTCGAACCTCAGTCCGAACTCGACCGAGGGATCGACGAAGGTGCGGATCGCATCGAAGGGAATGTAAAGCGGCTCGGGGCTGTCGCCGAAATTCAGCGTGACCGAGAACCCGTCCTCGTCGACCGACAGATGGTCGTACCAGTGCTGCAGCACGACGGTGATTTCCGTCGGATAGCGCTGGCGCAGCCAGTCGGCCATCTGCGCCTCGGGATGAGTCGTGTCGAAGGTGATGAAGAAATGGTGGTCTCCGGGCAGACCGTCGGCAGCGACATCCGACAGCACCGTGCGGATCAGACCCCGCATGGCGGCATGCATCAGATTGCCATACTCGATCCGGTCGGACATCGCGGTGATACCTCTGGGTTGTGTTGCGCCCAGCATAGGGGATTCGACGGGCAGGGGAAGGGGGCGGATGCAATTGCCCTGGAACCCGCGCCCCGGAGAGCCCCGAAGAGCCCCGGAGAGTCGCAGAGCGGCGCGGGTGCGGCCCTGTCAGGTGGCCGGGACGTCCGGGCAAGACTGTCCCGGCGCAGGCCGTGCGGTGACCGGCCGGGGCGGGCCTCAGGCCAGCCGCTGACCGGTCATGCCCAGTTCCAGCGCGTCCTTCGGCAAAAGCCCGAGCTGCAGGAAAAGCCCGAGGAAATCCAAAGAGTTGTAGGCCTCGGCCACCTTGTCGCCCTCAAAGCGCAGCATGACCTGGCCGATCAGCCGGATCGGCTGCCCGTCACTCGGGCGCCGGGCCTCGAGCTCGATCAGCGCGGACAGCCAGTCGCCCGATTCGATCACCTTGGCCAGACGGAAGGACGGCTCGTCGACCAGATGCATCATCGCCTGGGCGAAGACGCTGAGATCGCCCGGGGTGACGGCAAGGCCCGGGAGCAGGCCCTGTTCCTGAAGATCGGGGGTGAACAGCGTCCCGACGGCGTCGAGGTCGCCTTCGAGATAGACCCTGCGATACCATTGTTCCAGACGTGCAGCCCGGTCCATGACGCCTCCTTCTGATGGCTCTTCGGGCCGGTCGGGGTGGGGGAACAGCCCGGCCTCGTGCCCCCGATTTCTGCGCCTGAAACCTTATCATGCCGTTAAGAGCAGCGGGCGGCGCGGGCAAGGGTTTGAAAAAGAGCGGTTTTGCGGCGCGGGTCGGGCTCAGCGGGTGCGCCGCCGCCGCCAGGCCTGCACCAGCGACAGGGCCAGCAGCCCGACCGTCGCCAGCACGAAGCCCGCGGCGATGGGGCGGTCGAGAAAGATCATCGGATCGCCCCGCCCGATCAGCAGGGCGCGGCGCAGGTTGGTCTCGATCAGCGGGCCGAGAACGAAGCCCAGCAGCAGAAGCGCCGGGCTGAAGCGCGCCAGCGCCAGCAGGTAGCCCGCAAGCCCGATGGCCGCCACCGCGAGGATGTCGAACGAGAGGCCCCGCACCGAATAGACCCCGAGGCACAGGAAGATCAGGATCGCCGGGTAAAGCCAGCGGAACGGGATGCGCAGCATCGCCACCCAGATCCCGATCAGGGGCAGGTTCAGCACCAGAAGCAGCAGATTGCCGATGCCGAAGCTCGCGACCAGCCCCCAGAACATCTCGGGGCGGGCCTCCAGCATCATCGGGCCGGGCTGCACCCCGTGAATGACCAGCGCCCCCAGCATCAGCGCCATGATCGGATCGCCCGGAATGCCCAGCGTCAGCGTCGGCACGAAGGCCGAGATCGCGGCGGCGTTATTGGCCGATTCAGGCGCCGAGACGCCCTCGATGGCGCCCTCGCCAAACCGTTCGGGGGTGCGCGACACCCGGCGTTCCAGCGCATAGGCCAGAAAGGACGACAGCGTCGAACCGGTGCCGGGCAGGGCGCCGAAGAAGCTGCCAAGCGCGCTGCCGCGCAGCATCGGCCCCGGCAGCCGTTTCAGGTCGTCGCGCCGGGGCAGAAGCTGGCGGCCGCCGATCTTTCCGGTCACGCCCTGCCGGTCCGGGTCGCGCACATTCGCGATCACCTCGGCCACGCCGAAAAGACCCATCGCCAGCGCCACCAGATTGATGCCGTCCAGAAGCTCGGTCCGGCCGAAGGTGAACCGCTGCACCCCCGAATTGACATCGGTGCCGACGCAGCCCAGCAGCAGGCCCAGCACCACCATGGCAAAGCCCTTGGCCGGGCTGGACGACCCGATGGTCGAGGCGGCGACCAGCCCGAGGATCATCATCGCGGCATAGTCCGCCGCGCCGAAAGCCGTGGCCGCGTGCGACAGCCACCCCGCCAGCGTCACCAGCACCGCGATGCCGATCATCGACCCCGCAAAGGACGAGGCCATGGCCGTGAACAGCGCGATGCCCGCCCGGCCCTGCCGCGCCAGCGGATAGCCGTCAAGCGAGGTCACCGCCGATTGCGGCGTGCCCGGAAGCCGCATCAGGATCGAGGCGACCGACCCGCCATATTGCGCGCCGTAATAGACCCCCGCCAGCATGATCAGCGCCGCTTCGGGGGTGATGTAATAGGTGATCGGCAGCAGCAGCGAAATCGCCGCCATCGCCCCGATGCCGGGCAGCACGCCGACGAAGGTGCCCAGCACCACGCCGATCACGCAATAGATCAGCACCGCGGGCTGCAACGCGAACCCGATGCCGTAAAGCAGCCCCTCCCAGGTCGTCATGGCAGGCGCGGCCAGAGGGGCAGGCTCATCCGAAGCCCGAGCCCGAAGACCAGCACCGTCAGCAGCGCGATGGCCGCCGCCAGCGCCAGCCGCCAGCCCCAGCCCGGACGCGGCGCCGGAAGCGAGGCGACCAGCACCGCCGCCGCCGTCGCGGCCACAAGACCGATCCGGAAAAGCCCGAGCCCGAAGACGAGGATCGCGGCCAGCACGGCAAGGGCTGCCAGCGGCTCGATGCCGGGCGCGTCCGACCGGCGCCGCAGCGCGGGCAGGGCCACGACGAGGCCAAGCACGGTCAGAAGCCCGCCGAGGACGGCGGGAAAGAACCCAGGCCCCATCCGGCGCAGGGTGCCGATGTCATATTGCGCAAGCGCCCAGCCCGCCGCCGCCGCGCCAATCGCGGCGAGGGCGAGCCCGCCCAGGATATCGGGCCAGTCCCTGTGCATCGGGTCCCTGTGCATCGGCGCGCGCGTCTCAGGGCTTGGCCGCGACCCGGTCGATCACCGCGCCCCACATGGCGGTGTCGGCCGCGATCCGGTCGGCCAGATCCCCGGGCGTGCCGGGCGCGGCCTGCCAGCCGATGGCCAGCAGCTTCTGTTGCACCTCGGGGTCGGCAAGGATCGCGCCAATCTCGGTGTTCAGCCGCGCGATGATGGCCGGGTCGGTCCCGGCGGGCGCGATGAAGGCGTTCCAGAGCTCGGCCCGGAAATCGTCGGACAGTCCGGCCCGGCCGGCCAGAACCGGCACGTCGGGGGCCTGCGGGAAGGGCTTGGCCGAGGTGATGCCCAGCATCCGCATCCGTCCCGCCTCGACCTGCGGCAGCGCGGCCGAGGGCGCCATGAAGCCCGCATCGATCTCGCCGCCGACGATCGAGGTGGTCACTTCGGCATAGCTGGTGAAGGGAATGTGAAGCAGGCTGACGCCCGCGGCATCGGCGAACAGCTCGGCCGTCAGATGCGCACCCGACCCCTGGCCAACCGACCCGTAGCTGAGAAACTCGGGCTCGGTCCCGGCCGCCGCGACGAAGCTTTCCACATCGGTGAAGTCCGACCCGGCCGAGACCGCCAGCACCAGCGGCGAGGTCGCGATCAGCGTGACCGGGGCGATGTCGGTGGCGACGTCATAACCCGTCGATTTCATCAGCCGCGCGGCCGTGGTCAGCGGGCCGTTGATGGTGGTGGCAAAGCTGAGGCCGTCGCCGGCATTGGCCAGCATCTGCTGGATGCCGATGACCCCGCCCGCGCCGGGCTTGTTCTCGACCACGACGGGCTGTCCCAGCCGCTGGGCCAGGGGCTCGGTGACGATCCGGGTCAGCGTGTCGGGCGAGGACCCGGCGGGGAAGCCCACATAGACATGAAGCGGCGCGGCGGGCCAGGCGTCCTCGGCGGCGGCAGCGGTGGGAAGGGCGGTCAGAGCCACGGCGCAGGCAAGCGCGGAACGGCGCGTCATCCGAAGGGTCACGGGGTCTCTCCTTTAGGGTCGGCGCCAAAGGACACGATCCGGCGGCGCATTTCAACCGCGTTCCTGCCGCGTTCTTCGGGGGCGGAGCGAGGGCCGCAACCGGCAGGGTGACGATGCGGCGGGGCCTGCGCCCGACCGGGGGCCAGGGCCGTTTGTCCGGGGCGGGGCGGGCAGGGCGGAACGGATCGTCCTGTGGCCCCGGGGCGGGCGGAATGGTCTTGGCCCGGGCAACGGCGCGTCGGGAGGCGGTTCTTATTCGGCCATTCGGGGCCGCTTTCTCGCGCGCCCGGGGCTCTGTGGGGTTGCGTCCGCTGCGGCTTTGGGGCACCCGACAGCCCGGACAGTGACAGCGGAACGGGACGGCATGACCGGGGCGACGATCAGCTTTGAAGGCGTGGGCAAATCCTATGCCGGTGGAGGGAAGGGGCAGGTCACGGCCCTGAGCGATGTCACGCTCAGCGTGGCGCCGGGCGAGATCTGCGGCATCATCGGCCGGTCGGGCGCGGGCAAGTCGACGCTTCTGCGCATGGTCAACGGGCTCGAACGCCCCAGCACGGGGACCGTCACCGTGGGCGGGCGCGATGTCGGCCGGGCGCGCGGCGCGGCCCTGCGGGCAATCCGCCGCGACGTGGGCATGATCTTCCAGCATTTCAACCTGCTGTCCTCGCGCACGGTGCATGGCAATATTGCCCTGCCGCTGGAAATCGCGGGCGTGCCCTCGGCCGAGATCGGCCCCCGGGTCCGCGACCTGATCGCCCGGGTCGGGCTCGAGGCGCAGGCCGACCGCTATCCGGCCGAGCTGTCGGGCGGGCAGAAACAGCGTGTGGGCATCGCCCGGGCGCTGGCCACGCAACCCAAGGTGCTGCTGTCGGACGAGGCGACCTCGGCGCTCGACCCCGAAACCACGCGGACGGTGCTGGAGCTTCTGCGCGACATCAACCGCGATCTGGGGCTGACGATCCTGCTGATCACCCATGAGATGGCCGTCGTCCGCGACATCGCGACCCATATGGCGGTGATCGACCAGGGCCGGATCGTCGAGGCGGGCGCGACCTATGACATCTTCGTCACGCCGCAGCATCCGACGACGCGGTCCTTCCTGTCGGGCGTGACCGGGATCACCCTGCCGGGCTTCATCGCGGGCCGCTTGACCGAGGCCCGGCCCCACGGCCCGGCCGAAGAGATCGTCCGCATCACCTTTGCCGGGGCGCATGCGACCGATCCGATGCTGGCGCGGATGACGGCCGAGCGGGGCATCGCCGTCAACATCCTGGCCGGTGCCATCGAAGAGATCGGCCCCCGGCCCTTCGGCAACCTGCTGGTCGCCATCGACGCCGGGCGGGCGGCCGAGGCGCGCGACTATCTCAACCGCCACGGGCTTTCGACGGAGGTGCTGGGCTATGTCGGCTAACCTGATCGGGCTGTTGGTCGAGGCCACGCTGCAGACGCTTTACATGGTGTCGGTGTCGGCGCTGCTGGGCACGGTTTTCGGCCTGCCGCTGGGCGTGTTCCTGGCCACCTCGCAACGCGGCGAGCTGCTGTCGGCACCGCTCGTCAACAAGGCGCTGGGGCTTGTCGTCAATGCCGCGCGCTCGGTGCCCTTCATCATCCTCGTCGTGGCCATCATCCCCTTCACCCGGGCGCTGGTCGGCACCTCGATCGGCACCGATGCCGCCATCGTGCCCCTGACCATCGCGGCGACGCCCTTCATCGCCCGGCTGGTCGAGAACGCGATCCGCGAGGTCGATGCGGGCCTGATCGAGGCCGCGCGTGCGATGGGCGCGACGCCCTTGCAGATCATCCGCAAGGTGCTCCTGCGCGAGGCGCTGCCGGGCATCGCGCTTGGGCTCACGCTCGCCGTGGTCAGCCTGATCGGCTATTCGGCCATGGTCGGCGCGGTCGGCGGCGAGGGGCTGGGCGATCTCGGCATCCGCTACGGCTATCAGCGATTCATGCCCGACGTGATGCTGGCCGTCGTCGTCATCCTGATCGTGCTGGTGCAGATCGTGCAATCGGCCGGCGAATGGATCGCCGCCCGGGTCGACCGCCGCGCGCCGCGCAACCGCGGCCACTGAATGTTCGCAGACAAGAAAGGAACCGTTCCATGCTGCGTCTGATCCCTCTCGTTTCCGCCCTGGCCCTGTCGGCCGCCGCGGCGATGGCCGATGATATCCGTGTCGGGGTCTCGCCCGGCGAACATGCCGAGATCATGGAAGAGGTGGCCAAGGTCGCCGCCGGTGCCGGGCTGACTATCGACGTGGTCGAGTTCTCCGACTATGTCGTGCCGAACCAGGCGCTGGCCGATGGCGATCTCGACGCCAACAGCTTCCAGCACCGCCCCTATCTGGAAAACCAGATCAAGGATCGCGGCTTCGATCTGGTCGAGATCGCGACCACCATCACCACGCCCATGGGGGTCTATTCCGACAAGATCGAGGATCTGGCCGCGCTGCCCGAAAAGGCCAAGGTCGCGATCCCGAACGATCCGACCAATGGCGGCCGGGCGCTGCTGCTGCTGCAGGATCTGGGGCTGATCAGCCTGGCCGAGGGGACCGGGCTGGTGCCCAGCCCGCTGGACGTTCAGGACAACCCCAAAGGGTTGAAATTCCTCGAACTGGACGCGGCCCAGCTGCCGCGCGCGCTGGCCGATGCCGATATCGCGGTGATCAACACCAACTACGCCATCGCCGCGGGTCTCAGCCCCAAGGACGATTCCATCGCGATGGAGAAGGCCGAAAGCCCCTATGTGAACATCATCGTCGTGCGCGACGGCGATCAGGACCAGCCCTGGGTCAAGACCCTGGTCGAGGCCTATCACAGCCCCGAAGTGAAAAGCTTCATCGACGAAAAATATCACGGCGCGGTGCTGACCAGCTGGTGATCCGCCCCGGCGGACCCGCCGCGCGGGTGCCGTGACGGCCGCCAGAGGACAGGACGGCGGCTCCCGGATCGCGGGGGCCGCCGTTGCTGTCTTCGGTCAGGGCGCTGTCGGGCAGATCGGCTTTGGCGCGCGGCACAGGCCGGTCGGGCTGGCGGCGGACCGCGTCCCTCATGCCGGGATTTCGGCGCTCTCCTGGATGTCCTCCGACGCGAGACTGACGCGGTCCGTTCAGGACGTCGCCGCTGGCCCGAGGCGAAAACCGCGCCGTTTTGCAAGTGCAGGGCCTGCGAAGGGTTTTCCCGCAGCGCGGCGCAATGCGATTGCGGCTGACGCTTGCCGGGCCGGGCGGCGATGAGGGGACCCTCGAAACCGGTCTCGGGCCGACAGGGCGCGGCGCAACGAAAAGGCCGCCCGTGCGGGGGCGGCCTTCGATCCTGTTCCATGTTCCGGGGCATCGGACCCGACGCGTTCGGGACGATCTGCGGAGATCAAGACCCCACCCGCCCGTTTGTCCGGTCGGTGCGGGGTCTTGTGGCCTCCCCCCCGGAGCTCGTGGTTCGTCTCAGGCCTTGGGCGCGCCCTCGCCGGGCTTGCCGGGGGCAGTCCCCTGCGGGCGGGCCTGCGGTTGCGCGGCTTGCCCGGCCGGGGCGGATTGCACCCGCTTGCCGGTGTTCAGCGGATCGTCCTGGCGCTGCACCGAGCCTTCGAAATGCGCGCCGCTCTCGATCGCGATGGTCTTGTGGATGATGTCGCCCTCGACCCGGGCGGTCGAGGTCAGGCGGACCTTCAGCCCGCGCACCCGGCCGATCACCCGGCCGTTGATGACGACGTCATCGGCGACGACCTCGCCGCGCACGGTGGCGTTCTCGCCGACGGTCAGCAGATGGGCCGAGATGTCGCCGTCGATGGTACCTTCGATCTGGATATCGCCGGTGGTCTTGAGATTGCCGGTGACGACAAGATCGGAAGACAGCATCGAGGCGGGCGGCTTGGCGCGCGGCGGCGTGGGGAGGGGGCTGTCGCCGGGGCGGGGAGCGGCGGGCGCCTCGAACGCCTTTGCCTTCTCGGCCTCGCCGGCCTTGGGCCCGGGCTCGTTGATCCTGCTCTTAGAAAACATTTCTGGCTGCCTTGATATAGGTCATCGGGTTCACGGGTTTCCCGTCGACGCGCACCTCATAGTGAACATGGGTGCCGGTCGACCGTCCGGAACTTCCCATATCACCGATCCGGTCCCCGCGCGAGACCCTTTGGCCGGCCTCGACGCGGATCTTCGACATGTGAGCGTAGCGGGTGACGATCCCGAATTCGTGACGGATCTCGACCATCCGGCCATAGCCCGACATCCATTGCGCCCGGACCACCACCCCGTCGGCGGTGGCATGGATCGGCGTGCCATAGGCCGAGGCCATGTCGACGCCTTCATGCATCCGCCGGCCGCCCAGCGTCGGATGCTCGCGCACGCCGAACGGGCTGGTCAGCCGGTAGCCCGCCTTGACGGGCTGGGCAAAGGGCAGCTTTTCGGCCGCGATACGGTACATGTTGATTTCGTCGAGCCGCCCCATGATCGCCCGGGCGCGGATCTCGTCGGGGGTCAGGTCGGCCGCGGCGCCCTTGGTCGAGACCGACAGCGGCGTCAGCGGGCCGCCGATGCCGGAATAGCCCTGGCGGACGCGGTTGATGATGGACTTGGTGTTCAGCCCGGCCGCCTTGAACATCTTGTCGAGCGGCGCCATCGAGACCGTCAGCGCCTCTTCGAGCGAGGTGAAGATCTGGTCGTTGCGTTCGGCGTCGAGCTCGCGCTCGTAGGACATGGTGCGGACCATGTCATAGGCCGAGGCCGCGTCGGCGGCGATCCGGTCGCGTTCCTCGGCGGTCTGGTCGAGCGCGCCGGTCAGGAAGGCCAGCGTCTGCTGGACATCGGCCGGGCGCGGCCCTTCGGCGGGCGCCGTCTCGCCGGCCAGTTGCGCGGCCAGCTCCTGGCTGCGGCCTTGGGCGGCGTCGCGTTCGGCAAGCGTGCGGCGCAGCGTCTTCTGGATCACGGCCATCCCGGTTTCCAGCTCGCGGCGCCGTTCCTCCGAGGCCAGAAGCGTCGATTGCATCTTCGAGACCTCGTCGAGCGCGAGGTTGAACCGGTCCTGGGCCTCGCGCACATCCTGGGCGCGGCGGTCGCGCTCGGCGGCGATGGCATTCAGGCGGGTGTCGTAAAGCGCCTGTTCGCGGCGGGCCTGATCGCGCAGATTGCCCGAACCGACCTGGTCGATCAGCAGGATCGAGCTAGCTACCATGGTCCAGGCGACAAGCGCCGTCGTGCCCGAGAGGGCCGCCGCCTGGGTCAGAGGCGACAACCGGACGAAACGCGTACTGTCGTCGGACCGGAGGAACAGTCGTTTTTCGGGAAGGTAGCGCCCGAGCGCCACATCGATGCGGTGAAGGAATCGCGCCGTCAATGTCTGCCTCATCTGCCCGTTTCAGGTCCGGTTCAGACGCTCCGCAGCCGGGACGCCTTTGTCCCGTGACTACTGAGAGCCCTGTGCCGTCGCAAGGTTCTTAAGCCCTTTTCAGGCATTTGGGTGAAACTTAGGCGGAAGGTGGCGAAATTCTGCCGATAGACACGCAAGAGTTGCATTGCTCCCGCAGGTTCGATCCGGATAATCCGGACCTGTCGCCGCGGTGCCACAGGGGCTGACAAGCTCAGGCCAGCGGGCCGAAAGCGAGGGTCGGCGGTCCGGCCGGCCGGACGGGGCGCCCACCGCCCCGCCGTGGGTTCCGGGCGGCGGCGACCGACCGCGGTCAGGGCGCGGTCAGAGCGCGCGAACCGCCTCCAGCACCTCTTCGGCATGGCCCGGCACCTTCACCTTGCGCCAGATCCGGGCGATGCGGCCCGCGCCGTCGATCAGGAAGGTCGCGCGCTCGATGCCCATATAGGTCTTGCCGTACATCGACTTCTCGACCCAGACGCCGTAGCGCTCGCAGACATCGCCAGCCTCGTCCGACAGAAGCGGCACGCTCAGATCGTGCTTGCCGCGGAACTTGCCATGTTTGACGACGCTGTCCTTCGAGATGCCGAAGACGCGCGCGCCCGCCGCCTCGAATTCGGTCAGCAGGCCGGAAAAGGCGACGGCTTCCTTCGTGCATCCCGACGTGTCATCCTTCGGGTAGAAATACAGAACCACCGGCGCCGGGCGCTGCGCCGACAGGGTCACGGGGTCGCCCGCATCCTGGGGCAGGGTGAAATCGGGGGCGGTCTGGCCGGTCTCGGTCATGGTCGACTCTTTCCTCGGGGCCCGGATAGGACGGGCGGGACGGGTTGGCAGATGGGCGCCATCGGTGTAGCGCGACGGTCTGGCGCGACGGGGCAAAGAATAGCCGCCGCGGGCGGGCGGGCAAGACAGGAGCGGGCGGGCCGCGCTGCGGCGGGGCGCCCGGAGGCATGAGCGACACAGACACCCCCTCGGACCCTTCCGGGCTGCATCCGCATCAGCGCTTCGGGCTCTGGGTGCTGATCAGCCTTGGCATGCTGGCCGGCGCACTGGGGCTGTTGGCGCTGGTGCTGAGCGAACGCACGGTGACGCTGCCCGACTGGGCGACCGCGCGGATCGAGGCGCAGGTCAATGCCGGTCTGTCGCCCCTGGTGCTGCGGCTCGACCGGGTGGGGGTCAGCCTGTCGCGCCGCGAGTCCCCGCAGGTGCATCTGGGCGGGGTGACGCTGACCGATGCCGCCGGGCGCGAGGTGCTGCGCCTGCCCCGGGCCGATGCGCGGCTCGCCGGGGGCGCGCTGCTGCAACGGCGGCTCGAGGTCTCCAACCTGGCCCTGACCGGCGCCGATCTCACCCTGCGCCGCGGCGCCGACGGCGTCATCGACCTAGCACTTGGCGGCACCGGGGCGCCGTTCAGCCTTGGCGGCAGCGTGGCCGAGGTGCTTGACGAGATCGACCGCGCCTTCGACACGCCCGCGCTCGCGCCGTTGCGCGCGGTCAGCGTCGAGGGGCTGGCGCTGACCTATGTCGATGCCCGGGCGGGCCGCACCTGGCGGGTCGAGAACGGGCTGATGACGCTGGACCAGACCGCCGAGACGGTTGCGGTGCAGGCCTTCTTCTCGCTGCGGGGCTCGGCCCCCGTCGCGTCGGAATTCGCCTTCGGCTTCACCTCGTCGAAGGGCAGCCCGGCGGCCCGGTTCTCGGCCAGCTTCTCGGACGTGCCTTCCGCCGACATCGCCACCCAGTCGCCCGCGCTGGTGCCGCTCAAGCTGATCGAGGCGCCGATCTCGGGGGCGATCCGCAGCCAGATCGACGCCGCCGGGAAGATCGGCGATCTCAGCGCCTCGCTGGAAATCGGGCGGGGCGCGCTGACCCCGCCGGGCGGCGCGGTGCCGATCCGGTTCGACTCGGCCCAAAGCTATTTCACCTACAACGCGCAAAGCGGCCGGATCGAGCTTGGGCGGCTGTCGCTCGACACCTCGGCCCTGCGGCTCGCGGGCGAAGGCCATGCCGATCTGGTCGCGCCCGAAGGCGGCTGGCCCGAGGCGGTGGTGGCGCAGGTCCGCTTCAGCGAGGTCGGGCTCGACCCCGATGGCGTCTTCGAACGCCCGGCGGCGTTTTCCGGCGGCGCGCTCGACATCAAGTTCGAACTCGATCCGTTCGAGGCGCGGATCGGGCAGCTGGTGCTGACCGATGGCGAGGCCGCCTATCGCGCCGCGGGGCGCGTACGGGCGTTGCCCGAGGGCTGGGATGTGGCGATGAGCGCGGATATCGACCGGGTCGATTACCAGCGTCTGCTGGCGCTCTGGCCGGTGACGGTCGCCAAGGGCGCGCGGCGCTGGCTGGGCCGCGCGCTGTCGGCGGGCGAGCTTTACGACGCCCATCTGGGGCTGCGGCGGCCGCCCGACGGAACGCTGCGGGCCGCGCTCGGGGCGCGCATCCGCGACGCCGAGGTGAAATTCCTGCCCGAGATGCCTCCCTTGCAGGGCGGGCGCGGCTATCTGGCGATCGACGACCGGACGCTGACCGTCGCGGTCGAGGGCGGCACGGTCGAGGCGCCCGAGGGCGGGACGGTGGATGTGGCGGGCTCGACCCTGCAGGTGCCGGACGTCACCGAAGATCCGGCCCGAGCCGTGTTCCGGCTGAGAACCGACGGCACGATTCCGGCGGCGCTGGCGCTGACCGGGTTGCCGCCGGTGCGGCTGGGCAGCCGCGTCACCCTGCCCGCGAACCCGGCCGAGGGCCACGCGCGCCTCTCGACCGAGCTGAGGCTGCCCCTGATCCGCGATCTTCCGCTCACCGAGATCGGCTACCGGGTCGACGGGGTGCTGAGCGATGCGGTCTCCGAGACGCTGGTCCCGGGCCGCCGCCTTGAGGCCGCCGCGCTCGAGTTTCGGGCCGATGAGGACGCGGTGTCGATCTCGGGCGAGGCGGCGCTTGACGGTGTGCCGCTCCGCGCGGTCTGGACCCAGCCGACCGGCGCCGGGGCTGACGGCACGTCGCAGGTGACCGGCACGGTCGAGCTTTCGCAACGCGCCAACGCGGGCTTCGGTCTTGGCCTGCCCGAAGACAGCCTGAGCGGCGCCGCGCGCGGGGCTTTCGCGCTGACGCTGGCCCCGGACACGCCGCCCGCGCTGACGCTGACCTCGGATCTGGCCGGGCTGGGGCTGCGGCTCGACGCGCTTCGTTGGTCGAAGGCGGCGGACCGGACCGGGCGGCTGGAGCTTACGGCAGCGCTTGGCGACACCCCCGCCGTCGAGAGCCTCAGCTTCGAGGCGCCGGGTCTGGCCGCCGAGGGCACGGTCGCGATCAAGCCCGGCGGCGGGCTCGATGCGGCGCGGTTCTCGCGGGTGCGGCTGGGCGGCTGGCTCGACGCGGCGGTGACGCTGACCGGGCAGGGGGCGGGCAAGCCTCCGGCGGTGGCGATCACCGGAGGCACCGCCGATCTGGCCGGGGCGCCGATCGGCGGGGGTGCGGGGGCGGGGGCAGGCGCGATCGCCGTGGCGCTCGACCGGGTGCGGGTCGGCGACGGGATCGAGCTGACCCGGGTGCGGGGCCGGCTGAACGGAACCGCGGGCCAGATCACCGGACTGGTCGCCGGGGCCGCACCCGTCGAGGTCACGCTGGTTCCGGCGCGCGCAGGCATGGCGGTGCGGGTGCGCGCCTCCGATGCCGGTGCGGTGCTGGGGGCGGCCGGGATCTACCGGCGCGCCAGTGGCGGTACGCTCGATCTGGTGCTGAACCCGACCGGCACGCCCGGCCATTACGACGGCACCGCCCATGTCGAGAATCTCAGGGTCGGCGGCACGCCGGTGATGGTCGAACTTCTCAGCGCGATTTCGGTGGTGGGCCTGCTGGAACTGCTGGATGGCGAGGGGCTGGCCTTCACCAATGTCGAGGCGCGGTTCCGTCTGGTGCCGGGCGCCGTCGAGATCCGCGAGGGCAGCGCCATCGGACCCTCGCTGGGGGTGTCGCTGCAGGGGGTCTACCTGACCGGCTCGAAGCGGATGGATTTCCGGGGCGTGCTGTCGCCGGTCTACATGTTCAACGGCATCGGGTCGGTCCTGACCCGGAAGGGCGAGGGGCTTCTGGGCTTCAACTTCTCGCTGAAGGGCAATCCCGCCGATCCCGAGGTCGGGGTCAACCCGCTGTCGATCCTGACGCCCGGCATGTTCCGCGAGCTCTTCCGTCGCCCGGCGCCGACCCTTAAAGAGACGCCATGAAACTTTCCGATTTCGATTTCGACCTGCCCGAGGCGCTGATCGCCACGCGCCCGGCCCGGCCCCGTTCGTCGGCCCGGCTGCTGGTGGCCGAGGGCGATACGATCCGCGATCTGCATATGCGCGATCTGTCCGATCTGCTGGGGCCGGGCGACCGTCTGGTCCTGAACGACACGCGGGTGATCCCGGCGCGGCTGTCGGGCCAGCGGCTGCGCCAGACGGGTCAGGGCCCGGCCGAGGCGCGGGTCGAGGTCACGCTGATGGAACCGGCGGCGGGCGGGCAGTGGCGGGCGATGGCCAGGCCGCTGAAAAAGCTGAAACCCGGCGATTGCATCCGGTTTTCCGACGCGCTCTCGGCCGAGGTCGCGGCGCGCGGGGACGAGGACGTGACGCTGGCCTTCGACTGCACGGGGGCTGCCTTCGACGCGGCGCTGGCCGAGGCCGGCGCGATGCCGCTGCCGCCCTATATCGCCGCCCGCCGCCCGGCCGATGCGCAGGACCGCGAGGACTACCAGACGGTCTGGGCCGCGCGGCCGGGCGCGGTCGCGGCGCCCACGGCGTCGCTGCATTTCGACGAGCCGCTGCTGGCGGCGCTGGCCGCGAAGGGCGTGGCCTTCAGCCATGTGACGCTGCATGTGGGGGCGGGGACCTTCCTGCCGGTCAAGGTCGACGATGTGTCCGACCACCGGATGCATGCCGAATGGGGCGAGGTGTCCGAGACCGCCGCGGCCGAGATCAACGCCACCCGTGCGGCGGGCGGGCGGATCATTCCGGTCGGCACCACGGCGCTGCGGCTGATCGAGACCGCCGCCGACGAGACCGGCCGGATCGCGCCCTGGCGGGGCGAGACCGACATCTTCATCCGGCCCGGGTACCGGTTCCGGCTGACCGATGCGCTGATCACCAATTTCCATCTGCCGCGCTCGACGCTCCTGATGCTGGTTTCCGCGCTGATGGGGGTCGGATCTATCCGGAAAATTTACCTTCATGCGGTTGAACATGGATATCGTTTCTTCTCCTATGGCGACGCGTCGCTTCTGATTCCGCCGGGTCGGGACCGGCCGGACAGCGGTCGCCCGGGGCATCCCCCCTCCGCCCCGACCGCGTAAGACCGCAAGACCGCAAGATCTCGAAAGGACGTTTCCGTGTTGAAGGTGTTGGCCAGCTCCTGGGCCCTGCTGCTGGGCATTCTTCTGCTCATGGTGGGCAACGGCATCCAGGGCACGCTGCTGGGGATCCGCGGCGGGATCGAGGGCTTCTCGACCTTCGAGATGTCGATCGTGATGTCGGCCTACTTCCTGGGCTTCCTCGGGGGCTCGCGGCTGGCGCCGGAAATGATCCGCCGGGTCGGGCATATCCGGGTCTTCGCGGCGCTCGGCTCGTTCATATCGGCCGTCCTGATCCTCTACCCGGCCTGGACCGATCCCGTCGCCTGGACCATCGGGCGCGTCCTGATCGGGTTCTGTTTCTCGGGCGTCTATGTCACCGCCGAAAGCTGGCTGAACAACTCCGCCACGAACGAGACGCGGGGGCAGGCGCTGTCGCTTTACATGATCACCCAGATGGCGGGCATCGTCGCGGCGCAGGGGCTGTTGCTGACCGCCGATCCGGGCGGGTTCATCCTGTTCATCATCCCCTCGGTGCTGGTGTCGATCTCGTTTGCGCCGATCCTGCTGTCGGTCAGCCCGACGCCGCCCTTCGAAACCGCGAAACCCATGAAGCTGCGCGACCTGATCCGCACCTCGCCCACCGGGACGGTCGGGGTGTTCCTGATGGGGGGCGTGTTCTCGGCGCTGTTCGGGATGGCCTCGGTCTTCGGGTCCGAGGCGGGGCTGTCGGTGGCCGAGATCTCGGCCTTCGTCGCCGCGATCTATCTGGGCGGGCTGCTCTTTCAGTACCCGATCGGCTGGCTGTCGGACCGGATCGACCGGCGCACCCTGATCCTTGCGGCCGCCGCCACCGGCGCCGCCGCCGCGGGCGCCGCGATGCTGGTCGGCGGCAGCTACAGCGCCCTGCTGGCCGCGGCCTTCGTCATCGGCGGCATGTCGAACCCGCTCTATTCGCTGCTGATCGCCTATACCAACGACTACCTTCAACCCGAGGACATGGCCGCCGCCTCGGGCGGGATGCTGTTTCTCAACGGCGTCGGGGCGATCGTCGGGCCGCTGGTCACCGGCTGGGCGATGGGCGCCATCGGCCCTTTGGGCTTTTTCCTCTTCATCGCGGTGCTGATGGCCTCGCTGGCGGTCTTCACCGCCTTCCGGATGACCCAGCGCGCGCCGGTGCCGGTGGACGAGACCGGCAGCTACGCGCCGGTCCTGCCCTCGGCCACGCCGGTCGCGGTCGAGCTGGCGCAGGAAATCGCCATCGAGGCCGCGCAGGACGACCAGCCAACACCACCGCCCGGCGGCCCCGCACAAACGCCGGGCTGACCGGTTCGACGGCTTGAACCGCCCGGCCAAATCTGAAACGATCCGGGCCAGCACGAACAGGCAGCCTACGGCCGAGGAGGATCAGATGCCGCGCCGCGAACAGATCATCAGGTTCTGGATGGAAGACGTCGGCCCCGAGGGCTGGTACAAGGCCGATCCCGAGGTCGATGCCGCCATCACCGAACGCTTCAAGGGCGACTGGGAAGCGGCCCATTCCGGCGAGTTGCACGAATGGGTGACCAACCCGGCGGGCGCCTTCGCCTTCCTGATCCTGACCGACCAGTTTCCGCGCAACATGTTCCGCGGCGACTGGCGCGCCTTCGCCACCGACGCGCTGGCCCGGGCCGCCGCCAAGCAGGCGATCGAACATAATTTCGACATGCGCTACCCCGAGCCCGAGCGGCAGTTCTTCTACATGCCGCTGATGCATTCGGAATGCCTGATGGACCAGGACCGCTGCGTCCGCCTGATGCTGACCCGCATGCCCGAGACCGGTGCCGACAACCTCCTGCATGCCAAGGCCCATCGCGAACTGATCCGCCGCTTCGGCCGCTTCCCGTTCCGCAATGCCGCACTGCATCGCGGCTCGTCCGAGGAAGAGGTCGCCTTCCTCGAGCGGGGTGGCTACGGCGCCTGTCTGGACGAGTTGCGCGCCTCGGCCTGAGGCGACCGTCGCAGGTTGTTACACCGTCGCCCCGCCCGCGGGTGCGGCGGTCCTGCGCGTCGGTTCGGGAAAGCCGCACGCGCGCAAGAGAAAACGGGAACCGGAACAGGGGGGCGCCATGGCCGCGCGTAACTTCGACATGATCGTGATCGGCGCGGGGCCGGGGGGCTATGTGGCGGCGATCCGCGGCGCCCAGCTGGGGCTCAGCGTCGCCGTGGTCGAACGCGAACATCTGGGGGGCATCTGCCTCAACTGGGGCTGCATCCCCACCAAGGCGCTGTTGCGCTCGGCCGAGGTGTTCCACCTGATGCACCGCGCCAGGGAATTCGGCCTGAAGGCCGAGGGCATCGGCTATGACCTGCCCGCCGTGGTCAAGCGCTCGCGCGGGGTGGCCAAGCAGTTGGCCTCGGGCGTCGGGCATCTGCTGAAGAAGAACAAGGTCACCGTGGTGATGGGCGAGGCCACGCTGCCCGAGAAGGGCCGCGTTTCGGTCAAGACCGACAAGGGCACCGAAGAGCTGACCGCCAGGGCCATCGTTCTGGCGACCGGTGCCCGGGCGCGGAACCTGCCGGGGCTCGAGGCCGACGGCAAGCGGGTCTGGTCCTACAAGCACGCCCTGCAGCCGCCGCACGAACCGAAGAAGCTGCTGGTCATCGGCTCGGGCGCCATCGGGATCGAGTTCGCCAGCTTCTTCAACACGCTTGGCGCCGAAACCACGGTTGTCGAGGTGATGGACCGGATTCTGCCCGTGGAGGATGCCGAGATCTCGGCCTTCGCGAAGAAACAGTTCGAAAAGCAGGGCATGAAGATCCGCGAAAAGGCAACGGTCAAACAACTGGATCGCGGTGCCGACACGGTCGGCGCTCATGTCGAACAGAACGGCAAGACCGAGAAGATCGAGGTCGATACCGTGATTTCCGCCGTCGGCATCGTCGGCAATGTCGAGGGGCTGGGGCTTGAGGATCTGGGGGTCACGATCGACCGCACCCATGTCGTCACCGACGATTATTGCCGGACCGGGGTCGAGGGGCTTTATGCCATCGGAGACGTGGCGGGCGCGCCCTGGCTCGCGCACAAGGCCAGCCACGAGGGGGTGATGGTGGCCGAGCTGATCGCCGGCGGCAAGCCGCACCCGATCAGGCCGGGGTCCATCGCGGGCTGTACCTACTGCCACCCGCAGGTCGCAAGCGTCGGGCTGACCGAGGCCCGGGCCAAAGAGAAGGGCTATGAGGTCAAGGTCGGCCGCTTCCCCTTCATCGGCAACGGCAAGGCCATCGCCCTTGGCGAGCCCGAGGGTATGGTCAAGACCGTCTTCGACGCGAAGACCGGCGAGCTGCTGGGCGCACATATGGTCGGCGCCGAGGTGACCGAGCTGATCCAGGGCTATGTCGTGGCGCGCGGGCTGGAAACCACCGAGGCCGACCTGATGCAGACGGTCTTCCCGCACCCGACGCTGAGCGAGATGATGCACGAATCCGTGCTGGATGCCTGGGACCGGGCGATCCATTTCTAGGCCCGGCCGCGGCAGGCCCTCCGTCCTGCGGGGGGCGCCACCGCTCTGTCGGATGGGCCTATTTCTCGACCGGCAGCTTGGCGTTCAGCCATTCGCGGAACGTGCCCATGTTGTAGACGTCGTCATAGCCCATCTTCTTCATCATCCGCGCCGCCAGCAGCGACCGGCTGCCATTCTCGCAATAAAGCGCAAAGCTCTTGGCCGGGTCGAGCGCCGGGTCGAAATGCGGGCTCTTGGCATCGGCCTTGTGCCGGATCATCTGCAGCGGGATATGCAGCGCGCCCTTGGCCTTGCCGAACCGTGCCACCTCGTGGATCTCGCGCACGTCGATCAGCACCAGTTCGCCCTTCTCGGCATGGACACTGGCATCCTTGGCGCGAATCTCCTCGATATAGGGATAGACCTTTGCCATGAGGTCGAACCATTTGAGCATCGCGCCCTCCTGTCCTGAAAGATTCGGCCGCACTATAGGGGGACCGGCCCGAATGTTAAGCGCGCACGGGGCCGCAGCGCACCCGATGGCGCATGTTCCTGACCTGTTCTCATTTTCCGGTTGGAGATCGCCCCAAGGTCACCTATTTCTTACCCACCATTCCCGGGGGCGACGATGGCCGAGTTGAAACGGATCGAGGTGCGCGGCGCGCGCGAGCACAATCTCAAGAATGTCGATGTCGACATTCCGCGCGACGCGCTGGTGGTGATCACCGGGCTGTCGGGCTCGGGCAAGTCGAGCCTGGCCTTCGACACCATCTATGCCGAGGGCCAGCGGCGCTATGTCGAGAGCCTCTCGGCCTATGCGCGGCAATTCCTCGACATGATGGAAAAGCCCGATGTCGACCATATCAGCGGGCTGAGCCCGGCGATTTCCATCGAACAGAAGACGACCTCGAAGAACCCGCGTTCGACCGTCGGCACGGTGACCGAGATCTACGACTACATGCGGCTCCTGTTCGCGCGGGCGGGCACGCCTTACAGCCCCGCGACCGGCCTGCCGATCGAGGCCCAGCAGGTGCAGGACATGGTCGACCGGGTGCTGGCGATGGAACCCGGCACCCGGGCCCATCTTCTGGCCCCGGTCATCCGCGACCGGAAGGGCGAATACCGCAAGGAATTCATCGAACTGCGCAAGCAGGGGTTCCAGCGGGTCAAGGTCGACGGCCAGTTCTACGAGCTGGACGAACCGCCCGCGCTGGACAAGAAATTCCGGCATGACATCGACGTGGTGGTCGACCGGATCGTGGTGAAAGAGGGCATCGGGACCCGGCTCGCCGACAGCTTCCGCACCGCGCTGGACCTGGCCGACGGGATCGCGGTGCTGGAAACCGCGCCCGCCGAGGGCGATCCCGAACGGATCGTCTTTTCCGAGAATTTCGCCTGTCCGGTCAGCGGCTTCACCATCCCCGAGATCGAGCCTCGGCTGTTTTCCTTCAACGCGCCGTTCGGCGCCTGCCCCGATTGCGACGGGCTGGGGGTCGAGCTGTTCTTCGACGAACGCCTTGTCGTGCCCGATGCGGCGCTGACCGTTTATGACGGCGCCATCGCGCCCTGGCGCAAGGGCAAGTCGCCCTATTTCCGCCAGACCATCGAGGCCATCGCCCGCCATTACGGGTTCGAGCGCGACACGCCCTGGAAGGATCTGCCCGCGAAGGTGCAGCAGGTCTTCCTGCGCGGCTCGGGCGACGAGGAAATCCCGTTCCGCTATGACGAGGGCGGGCGGGTCTATCAGGTGACGCGCCCCTTCGAGGGGGTGATCCCCAACATGGAACGCCGCTACCGCGAAACCGACAGCGCCTGGGTCCGCGAGGAATTCGAGAATTACCAGAACAACCGCCCCTGCCAGAGCTGCGGCGGCCACCGTCTGCGCCCCGAGGCGCTGGCGGTCAAGATCGCCGGGCTGCATGTGGGCCAGGTGGTGCAGATGTCGATCCGCGAGGCCCATGCCTGGGTGCAGACGGTGCCCGAGCATCTGACCAACCAGAAGAACGAGATCGCCCGCGCGATCCTCAAGGAGATCCGCGAGCGGCTGGGGTTCCTGAACAATGTGGGCCTCGACTACCTGACGCTGGCGCGGAATTCGGGCACGCTGTCGGGCGGCGAAAGCCAGCGGATCCGGCTGGCCAGCCAGATCGGGTCGGGGCTGACGGGCGTGCTGTACGTTCTCGACGAACCCTCGATCGGGCTGCATCAGCGCGATAACGGGCGGCTTCTGACCACGCTGAAGAACCTGCGCGACCAGGGCAATTCGGTGCTGGTGGTCGAGCATGACGAAGAGGCGATCCGCGAGGCCGATTACGTGCTGGACCTCGGGCCCGGCGCGGGGGTGCATGGCGGGCAGATCGTGGCCCGCGGCACGCCCGAGGAAATCGCGGCCGACCCGGCCTCGGTCACCGGGCAGTACCTGTCGGGCACGCGCGAGATTGCGGTGCCGACCGAACGGCGCCCCGGCAACGGCAAGGCGGTGACCGTGGTCAAGGCCACGGGCAACAACCTGCATGAGGTGACGGCCCGCTTTCCGCTGGGCAAGTTCGTCTGCGTCACCGGCGTTTCCGGCGGCGGCAAGTCGACCCTGACCATCGAGACGCTGTTCAAGACGGCCTCGATGCGGCTGAACGGGGCGCGCCAGACGCCCGCGCCCTGCGAAACGATCAAGGGGCTCGAGCATCTGGACAAGGTGATCGACATCGACCAGCGGCCCATCGGCCGCACCCCGCGGTCAAACCCCGCGACTTACACCGGCGCCTTCACGCCAATCCGCGACTGGTTCGCCGGGCTTCCCGAGGCCAAGGCGCGCGGCTATAAACCAGGGCGCTTCAGCTTCAACGTCAAGGGCGGGCGCTGCGAGGCCTGCCAGGGCGACGGGGTCATCAAGATCGAGATGCACTTCCTGCCCGATGTCTATGTGACTTGCGAAACGTGCCATGGGGCACGGTATAACCGCGAAACCCTTGAGATCCGGTTCAAGGGCAAAAGTATCGCCGACGTTCTCGACATGACGGTCGAGGATGCGCAGGACTTCTTCAAGGCGGTGCCTTCGATCCGCGAGAAGATGGATGCGCTGATGCATGTGGGCCTGGGCTATATCAAGGTCGGCCAGCAGGCGACGACGCTGTCGGGCGGCGAGGCGCAGCGCGTGAAGCTGTCTAAGGAACTGTCGAAACGCGCCACGGGGCGGACGCTGTATATCCTCGACGAACCGACCACGGGGTTGCATTTCGAGGATGTGCGGAAACTGCTCGAAGTGCTGCACGAGCTGGTCGATCAGGGCAATACGGTCGTGGTGATCGAGCATAATCTCGACGTCATCAAGACCGCCGACTGGATCATCGATATCGGCCCCGAAGGCGGCGATGGCGGCGGCCGGATCGTGGCCGAGGGCACGCCCGAAGAGGTCGCGGCCTGCGAGGCCAGCCATACCGGGCGCTATCTCAAGGACATGCTGAAGCCGCGCCAGGTCGCGGCCGAATGACCGTTTGCCCCGCGCCATGCCCCGCGCGCCACCGGACGGGCGCGCGGGGCATGGGTCAGTTCGACATCGCGGCGATCATGCCGACGACGCCCAGCACCGCCAGCGTGTCGGGGTTCACCTTCAGCACGATCCCGTCATTGCGGGTATAGTAGCGCGCGTTCGGGTCGAGCCCGTGGCGTTCGGGATGCGGCATCGGCCGGAAGTCCTTCGGCACATGACGGCCGACCGCCACGCCCTGCGGCATCGGCGCCGGACGGATCTCGCCGCCCTGCGGCGCTTGTCCGGGGTCCCCGGCGCCCTGGGCCGGGCGCGGGCCGGGTTGGCCCATGGCGGGCGATCCGCCGATCTGCATCTTGCCTTGCGGTGCCGGCTGGCCCTGCTGGGGCTTGGCGTTCGGTTTGCCCGGACCGGGCGGCTGGCCGCCGGGACCCGTCTGTTGCTGTGCCCCGGCCTGCGGTTCGCCCTTTCCGGGCGGCTGCTGGCCCCGCGGTTGGCCCCGCGGTTGGTCCTGGGCGCACTGACCGGTCTTCATCGCTTGCCCGGGCGGGCAGCCCTGCGGCTGGGCCTGTGCCAGGCTCAGCCCGGCGGTCAGGGCAATCGTCGCCGCGAGCCCGGTCGTCAGAAGTCGCATCTTGTCCTCCATGATCGGCGTTCCGGGGACGGTACGGCGCCCGGTTCCGGCTCCGTCGGCGGGTCTTGGGCGATGCGCCGGTTTCCGCCGACAGGTCGGACGGCAGGGGTCAGTTGACCAGAGCGTCGGTGGCGCCGATCAGGTTCAGCGCCTTGCGGGTCTCGGGATCGACGCGCGCGACCCAGCCGTCGTCGCGCACGCAATAGCTGCCCTGCGGGTCGAGCCGGTAGCGGCGCGGATCGGCGAGATAGCGATAGCGACCGTCGACCGGAGAACCCGCAACGATGCCATGGCCAGGCTCGGCGCCCTTGCGGGCCTGACCATGGGGAACGCAGGTCGGGCTTTTCTTGGCGAGGCCCGGCGTGCAATGCCCCGGCAAGGCGGTGGCGACGGCACGGGCCAGGGCGAAGGCGGCCGGGGCCGCCAGCAGGATCGGACGCCTGCGGGGTCTCCGGTTATGTCTCGGGACAAAACACCCGCGCGGGCAGACGGGTCAAAGCGGTGCCCAAAACTCCGGCCGCTTCGGCGCCGAACCGCTACCGGACTGGCAAAGGGCAGGGCGCTCCGGCGCCCTGCCGCTGTCGTCTTTGCGGGCCTGTCAGTCTTTCTTGCAGGTGTTCAGCCCGATCAGCGAATAGAGCGGACAGGTCGACATCAGCCCCGTGGCAAGCGGCACGATACCGATCAGCAGCCAGTTGCTGTAGCCCAGCAGCGCGGCGATCACCATCAGCGCGCCGATGACGATGCGCAGGATGCGGTCGATGCCGCCGACATTCTTCGAAAGCAGGGATTGCGTGGTCATGGATGGGTCCTCCGATGGGTGGGTCCGACTCGTCCGGCAGCCCCGGACAGGATGGCCCCAGTTTGCACCGGCCCGCCCGGCCCGTCTGTGACTGTGTCACCCAGCCGCCAGACGTCTGACGGATCACCGGGCCCCGTCGGCGGCGGCAAGCCGGGCCAGACCCGCAGCGTCCTCGATGGTGACGCAGCCACGGTCAAGCCGCACCATCCCCGCCCGGGCCAGCGCGTCGAGCCGGCGCGAGACGACCTCGCGCGCGGTGCCGATCCGGGTTGCGATCTCCTGGTGGGTGGCGTGGACCGCGCCATCGGCCGCGCGGTCCAGCAGATCGGCGGCAAGCCGGCTTTCGACCTTCTGGAAGGCCACCCGTTCCAGCAGCGCCATCACCGATTGCAGCCGCTGCGCGAAGGCGCCGAAGACGAAGCGGCGAAAGACCGGGCTGTCGTCCATCAGCGCAAGGAAGATGTCCTTCGGCACCAGCACCGCCTCGCAGCCGGTGGCCGCGACCGCCTCGCCGGTATAGTCCTCGCCGCCCAGAAGCCCCAGCGTCGACTGCACGCAGGATTGCCCCGGCTCGATGGCGTAAAGCAGGATCTCGCGGCCCGTGGGACCGATCAGAAAGACCTCGACCCGGCCGGTCAGAAGGATGGTGAAGCCGCGCGCCGCCTCGCCGGGGCAGAACAGCACCTTGCCCTTCGGCAGCGGGCTGACCGGCAGCGTCCCGAGCCGGGCGGCGATGCTCGGCTCGATGCCCGCGAGGCCCTCGGCGCGCGCAAGCCAGCTCATCCGCGGCCGCGTTTCTCGAAGCGGGGCAGCATCGCCGAAAAATCGCGCCCGGCGCCGTCCTCGGCCTCGACGAAGGCTGCGTAAAGCTCGGTCGCGCGGGCGCCCATCGGCGTGTCGGCATCGGCGGCTTCGGCCGCCTGCTGCGACAGGCGCAGGTCCTTCAGCATCAGATCGGCGGCAAAGCCGGGCTTGTAGCCGTTATCGGCGGGGCTTGCCGGGCCGATCCCGGGGGCGGGGCAATAGGCGTTCATGGACCAGCTGTAGCCCGACGAGGTCGAGACCACATCGAACATCTTGTCGCGCGCCAGCCCCAGCTTGTCGGCCAGCGCGAACGCCTCGCAGGTCGCGATCATGGTGACGCCGAGGATCATGTTGTTGCAGATCTTGGCGGCCTGCCCGTTGCCCGAGGGGCCGCAATGGACCGCCTTCTGGCCCATGATGTCGAACAGCGGCCGCACCGTCGCGAAGGCCGCGTCGCTGCCGCCCGCCATGAAGGTCAGCGTGCCCGCCGTCGCGCCGCCGACGCCCCCCGAGACAGGCGCATCGACGGCCATCAGCCCCGCCGCCCCGGCCTCGGCCGCCACGGCACGCGCGCTGTCGACATCGACGGTCGAACAGTCCAGCAGCACCGCGCCCGACGCCATCGCGGGCAGGATCTCGGCCGCGACGGCGCGCAGGATCTGCCCGTTCGGCAGCATGGTGATGACGACCTCGCGGCCGGTCGCGGCGGCGGCGGCGCTTTCGGCCATGGCGACGCCCTCGGGGGCGGGGGCTGTCAGGTCGAAGCCCGTCACCTCATGGCCCGCCTGAACGAGGTTCGCCGCCATCGGCGCCCCCATGTTGCCGAGCCCGATGAACCCGATCTTCATTGCAGTTCCTCCTCCAGTTTCAGCCCGTGTTCGCCCAGCGGCATCAGCATCCGCGCCACATCGGCGCCGGGCACAGCCTCCAGCCCCGCATGTTTCCAGCGCGGCTTGCGGTCCTTGTCGATGATGGCCGCACGGATGCCTTCAAGGAAATCCGAATGCTCCGGCGCGCGATAGGTAAAGCGGTATTCCAGCGCCAGCGCCCGGCGGATGTCGTCCGACCCCTTCAGCCGGTGCTGCATCTCGATGGCGCAGGCCATGGCCAGCGGGCTGTTGCGTTCCATCACCTTCAGCGCCGACAGCGCAAAGTCGGACCCGTCGGCCGTCAGCGCATTGACAATGTCCAGCAGCCGCTCGCCCGCGAAAAGCGCGTCGATCCGGGGTTGCAGCGCGGCCAGCTCGCCGGGCGGCGGGGTTCGGGCCGCGCGGTCGACGGCCTCCCAGTCGCCGGTTTCGACCAGCGCCCCGGTCAGCGCGGGCCAGTCGGCCTCGGGGATGAAGTAATCGGCAAAGCCCGCGAAGATCGCATCGGCCGGGCCCATCCGGCGGCCGGTCACGCCCAGATATTCGCCGATCCGCCCCGGCGCGCGGGCCAGGATCAGCGAGCCGCCGACATCGGGGACGAGGCCGATGCCGCATTCGGGCATGGCGACCTGCGAGCTTTCGCCCACCACGCGGTGCGAGCCGTGACAGCCGACGCCGACGCCGCCCCCCATCACGAAGCCCTGCATCAGGCTGACCACGGGCTTGGGAAACTCGAAGAGCTTGGCGTTCATCCGGTATTCGTCGCGCCAGAACGTCTGGCCATAGGCGTAATCGCCCTTGGTGCCGGTCTCGTACATCACCGCGATGTCGCCGCCCGCGCAGAAGGCCTTGTCGCCCTCGGCGTCGATCAGGATCATCCGGACCTCGGGATCGGGCGCCCAGGCATCGAGCGCGGCCTCGATCGCCAGGCACATGTCGTAGCCAAGCGCGTTCAGCGCCTTCGGCCGGGTCAGGGTGATGCGGCCGATCCGGCCCTCTTTCCGGATCTCGATCTCGCTCATCCGCGCGCCTCCAGCAGCTGGCGCGCCACGATCAGGCGCATGATCTCGTTGGTGCCCTCGAGGATCTGGTGCACGCGCAGGTCGCGCACGATCTTCTCGATGCCGTAATCGGCCAGATAGCCGTAGCCGCCATGCAGTTGCAGGCAGGCATCGGCGACCTTCGATCCGGTCTCGGTCACGAAGGCCTTGGCCATGGCGCAGAACTTGGTGGCATCCGGCGCGCCCTGGTCGAGCTTCCAGGCCGCCTGACGCAGGAAGGTGCGCGCGGCCTGCAGCTCGATCTCCATGTCGGCCAGGCGGAACTGCAGGGCCTGGAACCGGTCGAGACTTTGCCCGAAGGCCTGCCGGTCGCCCATATAGGCCAGCGTCGCATCAAGCGCCGCCTGCGCCGCGCCCAGCGAACAGGCCGCGATGTTCAGCCGCCCGCCGTCGAGCCCGGCCATGGCATAGCGAAACCCCTTGCCCTCCTCGCCCAGCAGGTTGGCCGCGGGAATGGTGCAATTGTCGAACTGCACCTGCCGGGTCGGCTGGGCGCGCCAGCCCATCTTGTCCTCGAGCCCGCCGAAAGACAGCCCCGGCCGCCCGTCCTCGACCAGAAAGGCCGAGATGCCCTTCGGCCCGGCCTCGCCGGTGCGGGCCATGACGACATAGGCGTCGGAATAGCCGCCGCCCGAAATGAAGGCCTTGGTGCCGGTCAGCGCCCAGCCGTCGGTGCTGCGCACCGCGCGGGTCTTCAGCGCCGCGGCGTCCGAGCCCGAGCCCGGTTCGGTCAGGCAGTAAGACAGCACCGTTTGCATCGACAGCGCCTCGGGCAGCACCCGCGCGCGCATCTCGTCCGACCCGAAGGCGTCGATCATCTTGGCGCACATGTTGTGGATCGACAGGAAGGCCGCGACCGCCGGACAGGCCGTGCTGAGCGCCTCGAAGACCAGCGTTGCGTCCAGCCGGGAAAGCCCCGCGCCGCCAGAGCTTTCGCGGACATAGAGCCCGCCGAAGCCCAGCGCGCCCAGCTCGGGCCAGAGCGTCTTCGGGATCGTGCCCTCGGCCTCCCACTTCCGGGCATGGGGCGCGACATGGTCCGCGCCGAAATCGCAGGCCATGTCAAAGATCGCCGTCTGTTCCTCGCTCAGCGCAAAATCCATGATCGCCGCTCCCCCGTCGCGAAAGAAATGAACACCCGTTTAGTTAGCGACCGGGGAGGGGGTCATGCAAGCGTCTGCGCCAGAGATTTCCTTTGTGTCAAGTTCGCAGCCGCCAGAGTCAGGTCTCACACCCGATAGATGACGGTCGCGGCCAGAGCGCAGGCCGAGAGGAACAGGATCGGCCAGCAGTCGCAGCGGGTGGCGATGCGCCGCCAGTCCTGCAGGCGAGCGAACATGGTCTCGATCCCGTGGCGCAGGCGGCAGAGGTTCGCGGCGTGCGGGATCGGAACCTTGCGACCGATGCGGGAGGCGATACACGGCAAAATGCCCATGTCGATCAGGGCGTTGCGGACCCAGTCGGCATCTTAGCCCCGGTCACCGCGCAGCGTCCCGGCCTGCGGGATGAAAGACGGCAGCGCCCGCGCCCGATGGCGTCCGAGGTCCGGCCCGCCAAGTGGAACAGGATCGGGCGACCCTTCGCATCGGCCAGGACGTGCAGTGTGGAGTTCAGCCCGCCCGTTCTCGGGAAAACGATCCCCCGGATCGTTTTCTGATCTTCGACCTCCGCCCGATCAGGCGGGCACACACCCCTTTTTCGCGGCCATGCTGGTCGCTGTGCGGTGCGCCTTCAGACAGGTCGCATCGATCATTACGGTCTTCTGCGCGCCGTATTCCCAGGCGGGCGCCGTCCGGGGTGCCCGTCTTGCGTTTCACGGCATGCGCTCAGAGATCGGCGCCGAATTCCTCGATCAGCCCCTGGACAACGGCGCGCATCGCGCCCTCGCGGTCGAGGCCCGCGGCCAGCGCCGCCTTGTGGGTCGCGCGCTGGCGTTCGGCGCTGGTGCCATGGGCGATGACATCGCGCGCGGCATTCACCTCGTCGAGACAGCCCAGCACCGCCGCATCGGCCTCGACCAGCTGGATCAGCTCTTCCAGCAGGTCGGCAAAGGGCACCAGTTCCTTGCGGCCGAAATCGACCAGCCCCTCGGACACGCCATAGCGCTGCGCCCGCCAGCGGTTCTCGCCCACCAGAAAGCGCTCATAGACCCGCCAGCGCAGGTTCTCGCCCGCAAGCCGCCACAGCATCCTCAGCGTGCACTGGATCAGCGCGGCCAGCGACAGCGTGTGATCGAGCCGGGGGCACATGTCGCAGATCCGGGTTTCCAGCGTCGGAAACCGGGCCGAGGGGCGCAGGTCCCACCAGATCTTGGTGGCGTCCTCGATCAGCCCCAGCCGGGTCAGCGCCCCGACCGAGCGGTCGTAATCGGACCAGCTTTCGAAGCGCGGCGGCAGCCCGGTGCGGGGCAGGTTGTCGAACACCGTCAGCCGGTAGGAGGCAAGCCCGGTATCGACCCCCTTCCAGAACGGCGACGAGGTCGACATCGCCAGCAGATGCGGCAGGAAATAGGAAAACTGCGCCATCAGGTCGATGCGCTGGTCGGGATCGGGGATGCCCACATGCACATGCATGCCGCAGATCAGCATCCGCCGCGCCACCGCCGCCAGCGCCCGGTCCAGATCGTTATAGCGGTCCTTGTCGGTATGATGCTGGTCCAGCCAGTCGGCCGAGGGATGGCAGGAGGCCGCGATCGGGGCCAGCCCGTAGCTTGCGGCGTGATGCGCCACCGTCGCGCGCAGCCGCCTGAGGTCCTCGCGGGCCTCGGCCACGGTGCGGCAGACCCGGGTGCCGACCTCGATCTGGCATTGCAGGAATTCCGGGGTGACCTGATCGCCCAGATCGGCGGCGCAGGCCTCCATCAGCCCCTTCGGCGCCTGCGCCAGCGCGCAGGTCTCGCGGTCGACCAGCAGGTATTCCTCCTCGATGCCGATGGTGAAATCGGGTGCCGTGATGCCCATGGGTCCCCCTCCCGCCCGGTCCTCGGCACGAGTGTCAGCCGGAAAGGCAGGCTCCCGCAAGCGGCTGTTCGCCTCGGGGCCGATGATCCGGCGTCGCAGCGCCTAAAGCGTGAAGTCGGCCGCCTCGGCGCCGGTCAGCCCGGGCAGGACATGGGGGTCGAGCGGGAAGACATGACGGGGCGTTCCGGCGGCGGCCCAGACCGTTTCGAAATCAAGAAGCCGCGGGTCGAGGAAGGCGCGGATCGGGGTCAGATGGCCGACCGGGGCGACGCCGCCGATGGCAAAGCCGGTCTGGGCGCGGATCAGCGCGGCATCGGCCTTGCCCAGCGGCTCGCCCGCCAGCGCCGAGGCCTTGGCGTCCGACACCCGGTTTCCGCCCGCGGTCAGGAACAGGATCGCGCGGCCGCTGTCCTCGCCGCGAAAGATGATCGACTTGGCGATCTGGTCAAGCGCGCAGCCGACAGCCGCCGCGGCCTCTTCGGCGGTGCGGGTCTGGCCCAGCTCGCGGATGTCCGCGGGCAGCCCCGCCGCCTCCAGCGCCGCGCGCACCCGGTTCAGGCTTTTCGACATCGCGTCCTCCTTCGGTCGGCGCGGACTATCGGCACCGCCGCGGCCCGGTGCAACCCCCGTTGACCGGGCCGCCCGCGCGCGGCATCACTCGGCCATGAGCTTCGCATCCCGACTGACCCGCGCGCCCCTTGCCTACGAGCCCGACCGCGCCGCCGAGGCGGCCGACCGCTTCGCCGCCCAGCCGCCCGAGATCCGCGCCCTGCTGGAGGGCACGGCCGGGTGCAGCCCCTATCTCTGGGGGCTGATGACGCGCGAGGCCGACTGGCTGGAGGACCTGCTGGCGGGCACGCCCGAACCGGTCTTCGCGGCGCTTCTGGACGAGGTCCGGGGCCTCACGCTCGACGCGCTCAAGCCCGGGCTGCGCCAGGCCAAGCGCCGCGCGGCGCTGTTGATCGCGCTGTCCGATCTGGGCGGGCTCTGGCCGCTCGAGGCGGTGACGGGCGCGCTGACCGATTTCGCCGATCTTTGCGTCGATGTGACGATAAGGCGGCTGGTCGCGGCCGAGATCGCGCGCGGCAAGCTGCCGGGTCTGACCGAGGCCGATGCCGGGACGGCGGGCGGCATGGTGGCGCTGGCCATGGGCAAGCAGGGCGCGCATGAGCTGAACTATTCGTCAGACATCGACCTGATCTGCCTGTTCGATCAGGACCGGTTCGAAGAGGCCGATTTCCACGAGGTGCGCAGCGCCTTCGTCAAGATCACCCGGCGGATGACCGCGATCCTGTCCGAGGCCACCGGCGACGGCTATGTCTTCCGCACCGATCTGCGGCTGAGGCCCGATGCCTCGGTCACGCCGGTCTGTCTGTCGATGGAGGCGGCCGAACGCTATTACGAGGCGCTCGGGCGCACCTGGGAACGCGCGGCCCATATCAAGGCACGGCCCTGCGCGGGCGATATTCAGGCAGGCTGGGCCTATCTGGACCGGCTGAGGCCCTTCGTCTGGCGCAAGCATCTCGATTTCGCGGCGATCCAGGACGCCCATGACATGCGGCTGAGGATCCGCAGCCACAAGGGCCTGCATGGCGCGCTGTGCCTTGAGGGCCATGACATGAAGCTGGGGCAGGGCGGCATCCGCGAGATCGAGTTCTTCACCCAGACCCGGCAGATCATCGCGGGCGGGCGCGACCCGGACCTGCGCGTCCGGGGCACGGTCGAGGGGCTGGCGCGGCTGGCCGACAAGGGCTGGGTCCCGCACGAGATCGCCGGGACGCTGACCGAGGACTATCGCGCGCATCGCGAGGTCGAACACCGGCTGCAGATGGTCAACGACGCCCAGACCCATCTGCTGCCGAATTCGCCCGAAGGGATCGAGCGGATCGCACGGTTCTGCGGCGCGGCCGAGACCGGGCCCTGGCGCGACGCGCTGGCCGCGCGGCTGCGCCGGGTCGCGGGCCTGACCGAAGGCTTCTTCGCCCCCGGAAAGCCCGCCGAGGATCTGCCCGAGATCCCGAAGACCGCGGCCGGGATCGTCGAACGCTGGCCGGGCTATCCCTGCCTGCGCACCGCGCGCGCGCGCGAGATCTTCCACCGGCTGAAACCCGATCTCTTCTCGCGCCTGACCAAGGCGCCGCGCCCCGACGAGGCCTTTGCCGCTTTCGACGGGTTTCTCGCGGGGCTGCCCGCGGGGGTACAGCTTTTCTCGCTGTTCGAGGCCAATCCGCATCTCATCGACCTGCTGATCGACATCACCAGCGTCTCGCCGGAACTGGCGCAGTACCTGTCGCGCAACGCCCGGGTGCTGGACGCCGTCATCGGCGGCAGTTTCTTCGAGGCCTGGCCGGGGCGGGCGGCGCTGACCGGGACGCTGGCCGACCGGCTCGGCACGCTGGGCGACTACGAGGCCCAGCTTGACGCCGCGCGGGCCTGGGCCAAGGAATGGCATTTCCGGATCGGGGTCCATTTCCTGCGCGGCCTGATCGACGCCGAAACCGCGGGCGCCGAATATGCCGATCTGGCCGAGGCGGTGCTGGCCGCGCTCTGGCCGAAGGTCGTCGCGCAGTTCGCCGCCAAGCATGGCGCGCCGCCCGGCAAGGGGGCCACGGTGCTGGGCATGGGGTCGCTGGGGGCAGGGGCGCTGACCTCGCGGTCCGATCTCGACCTGATCGTGATCTACGATGCCGACGGGGTCGAGGCGTCTGACGGCCGCCGCCCGCTGGCCTCGCGCGCCTATTACGCCAAGCTGACCCAGGCGCTGGTGACGGCGCTGACCGCGCCGATGGCCGAGGGCAGGCTTTACGAGGTCGACATGCGGCTCAGGCCCTCGGGCAATCAGGGGCCGGTCGCGACCTCGCTGCAAAGCTTCCGCAGCTATCAGCGCGACGAGGCCTGGACCTGGGAACATCTGGCGCTGACCCGCGCGCGGCCGGTGGCGGGCGACACCGCGCTTGGCGCTGAGGTCGAGGCATTCCGCCGCGCGCTGCTGCACGAAAAGGCCGACGTGGCGCGCACGGCGGCGGGCGTTGTCGACATGCGGCGGCGGCTGGCCGAGGCCAAGCCCGCGAAATCGGCCTGGGACGGCAAGCAGGGGCCGGGCCGGGGCCAGGATATCGAACTGATCGCCTCGGCCGCCGCGCTGATCGCGGCCCATCCCGCGACCTCGGTGCCCGACCAGATCGATGCCGGGGTCGATGCGGGCTGGCTGGAGGCGCCCGAGGCGCAGACGCTGATTGCCTCTTACCGGCTGCAGCGCCAGGTGCAGGGCGCGGCCAAGCTGATCGCGGACCTGCCGCTCGACCCTTGCAGCCTTGGCGAAAGCGGACGGGCCTTCCTGTTGCGGGGCACGGGTCTGGCCGATGCCGCGGCGCTTGCGGCCCTGCTGGACGACCGGCGCGCTGCGGCGGCCAGGGTGATCGAGGCGGTGATCGGGCGCAGCCCGCAGGAGGACGGGGATGCGGATTGAACTGGCCGACCCGCGCGGGCTGATCCGGGAAGCCTACCGGATCGAGGGCATCGGCCCTTCGGAATGCCGCTCGATCTTTCTCGACTGGGCGCTGGGGCTGCCCGAGACGGTCGACACAAGCCGCGCGCTGCGCAGGCTTCTGGCCGAATACGGCCCCGATGCGCCCGACCATCCGATGACGGCCGTGCTGCGCGCAGGCCTTGCCGAGGAACCCTCCGCCCGCCGTCGGGGCGGTCCGCGCGGCCGACGCAGCTAGGCCGGTACAGGCGCCTCACGCCAGCGGGAGCACGCCGGGGCAAGGCGGCGCCGGGGCCGCTGCGGCGTCCTGCGACAGTCCCACGCCATCCGATGCGTGGCATCGCGGCAGGTCGGAAAGCGCTGGGGTGAGGGGACAGACCGGTGCAGCCGCAGGCATGGGATCCGATCCGCCGACGGCGATCGTCCGGTCCCCCGATCTCGCGGTCGGCGTCTTTCCGAAAGGCGCTCCGACCGCGCCCGGGGCGATCCTCGCCCGGATCTCGCCGACCGGTTGCCGCCCGTTCACGGAGGGGCCGAAACACGCGATCGCGGATCACATCGTCACCGAAGCCGCGATGCGCGTCGGGCTTGAAAACGGTCAGGTCTGCACGGCGGGCCCCGGCGATGTGATGTCTCTGCCCACCAACGCCCGGCGCAGTCTTTCCAGCGGGCCCGGGCCCGATCCGGTCCCCGGGCGGGAACCTGATCCTTCCGCCGGACCGGGGCCGACTGGCGCGGCGCGGCTTTGGCCGCGGGGGCGCCGTCACGCGGCATCCCCGCGGGTCCATCGCCGCGAAGGCCGGACCCGCTCCCCCGCTGGATGCGTCGCCGCCGCCGCTGGCGATCCGCATCGAGCAGGGTCCTGCCCCCGGGCGCGCGTTCTCGATCTGGTCGCAGGAAATGGCAAGGCGACCCTCGCCCTCGCCCGCCGCCGGCATCGCGTGGCGCGGGCGACGGAACGAGGTCGGTCCCGGGCGCCTGTGTCGAATGGGTGATCCGCAAGGCCTGACGCGAATGCCAGATCCCCGGCAGCGGCGTTCCAGGCGCTGGTGCCGAGGCGGATGGCTGGGCAGAGCGGTCGCCGGGAACCCGCGTCCGCAAGACGGTCCGGGATGGGCTGCAGGGCGTTCCGCTGGAGGCTGCCGTTGATGGCCCGGGCGGCTTCGGTCGCCACCGGTGCGGCATGGCGCAGGAAGGCCTCGGGCGTCCATCCCGACAGCGACCCCGCGACGTGGATCGCGCCGAGAGGCGCTCCGTCGCGGTCCGCAACCGCGACGCCTATGGCAGGCGGCGGGCGCGGCCTTCTTTCTCAGGCAGTGGGGTGAATGGGAAGCGGCACCCGATCGAGAGCGAGACGCCCCAGACTTTCGCGTCGACTAAAGCAAAACGATGTGGACCGTGGCAAATCGCGGTGGCTCGACCTGGCAGGAGACCCTGGCAGGAGGCTTTGCGGTTTTCATGGTGATAGGGTCCATGTCATGCGCCGCGTCGGCAAGCGTACCGCGGGCAGAATGCTCGACGGCAGGACGCGGGACGGGATGCCGGGGCGAAGCGATGACTGAGCGCACCCAGCGACCGATCCACGTCCGAGCGAGGGATGCAGGGGGCGATGTTCGGCGTGAGCCGACCGACCCTCCATCGCTGGCTGAAAGAGGCCGGGGCCGCCATCACGTCCTTCAAGCGCGGGAACATCAGGCTGATCCCGGAGGCCCTGAAAGACCGGCTTGAGGCCCGGAGCCAATGAGAACAGGCTGCTATGCCAGGTGGTTGCTGGCGGGGCGTATCGCCAAATTCCGAAATGTAACAAATGGCGTCTGGCGCACCTCGACGAGGAAACTTCAAACGCGCTGTTTGACACGCTCCACGACTGGAACACCCATCTAAAGCAAAGCGGATATGAGGCTCATGGGCGCAAGCCATGAGCCGGATACCCAATAGTCCGAACCGGCGTCCTGCGCCGTTTTCGCTGCGCCTGACCTTCGAGGAACGGGCGAAGCTGGAACGGCAGGCGGGCGGCATGCCGCTGGCGTCGTATATCAAATCGCTGGTGTTTGCCGCCGACGCCCCGAAATACCGTAAACGCCGTCAGGCGGCTGAGGCCGACGAGAAGCTGCTGGCCGAGGTGCTGGCCGCGCTCGGGGCGAGCCGGATCGGCAATAATCTCAACCAGCTCGCCAAGGCCGCCAATTCCGGCACGCTCTATTTCGACGACGAGACGAAGGCCGATATCAAGCGCGCCTGCGAGGACGTGCGGGCGATGCGCGTGCTGTTGATACGCGCGCTCGGCCTTCAGGACAGCGACAAGCCGCGTCCGCCCGAATCCACATCGCAGAGCTTCGCCCGTGCAGCGAACACCAAAGCAACGCCCCCGCCCAAATCGAGGTTCACGCTATGATCCTCAAGGGCTCTCAGCGCGCGGGCGCAACGCAACTCGCGGCGCATCTGCTCAATGACCGCGACAACGACCATGTCGAACTGCTGGAACTGCGGGGCTTCGTTGCCGAAGACTTGACCGGCGCGCTTCGGGAAGCACACGCGATCTCGAAGGCGACGCAGTGCAAGCAGCACATGTTTTCGCTGAGCCTCAACCCGCCAAAGGAGGCGGTGGCGAGCGAAGCGGACTTCCTGGACGCCGCTGATCGGGCGGAAAAGGCGCTCGGCCTCGACGGCCAGCCCCGCGCGATTGTCATTCATGAGAAGGAAGGGCGGCGGCACGCCCATGTCGTCTGGTCTCGGATCGATGCCGAGACCATGACGGCGATCAACCTGCCGCATTTCAAGAACAGGCTGACGGCGCTCTCGAAAGAGCTCTATCTCGATTATGGCTGGCGCCTGCCTGAGGGGCTGAAGACTCTCGGCGGCAAGAGCCCCCTCAATTTCACGCTCGATGAATGGCAACAGGCACGCCGCCTGAAGCTCGACCCCCGCGAAATCAAGGATGCGTTCCGCGATGCCTGGGCGCAGTCGGATTCGCTGGCGGCGATGGGCAATGCCCTCGCCGAACGGGGATATTTCATCGCCAGGGGCGACCGGCGCGGGTTCGTCGCTCTCAATATCGAAGGCGAGGTTTTCGCCCTCCCGAAATGGATCGGGGTGAAGACCAAGGACGTGCGCGCCCGGTTCGGCGCGGCGGATGGCCTGCCCTCGGTATCTGAGGCCAGGGCGGCCATCCGGTCCCGCCTCACCACCAAGCTGAAGGCCTTCATTCAGGAGGTGAACGCCAGACATGAGCGCGATCTTGCCCCGCACATGCAGGTGAAAGCCGAAATGGTCAAAGCGCACCGCAAGGAGCGTCAGACCCTCAAAGACCGGCAGCAAGACCGATGGCAGGCGGAAGCGCAGGAACGGTCTGAGCGCTATCGCAAGGGTCTGAAAGGCCTGCTCGACAAGGTCACCGGCAAGGCGCGGGTTATCCGTCAGGAGAACGAGGCGCATGCGCTCGCTTGCGCAAAGCGCGACCGCGAGCAACGCGACCGCCTTGCCTTTGCCCAGATGAAAGACCGGCAAGAGCTGCAAAAGCAGATCGACGCCCTGCGGCGGAAGCATGTCGCCAACCGCCGACTGCTTGCCCGCGACATCACCCGATATCTGCGCACCTCCGAGCGCAGCCCCGAGACGGAAGCTGACTGGTCACCGCGTGGCCGGCAGCACGAGGCGACGCCTCACCGTACGCGCCGCCGTGATCGCGGCCCGCGATTTGAGCTCTAGCAACAGGAGAACAACGGACATGAAACGGTTCAAACTCAAACGGCGCATCACGCTCGCCGTGTTGGCGGGGACGACTGTCCTCGCCGCCGGGGAAGCGGTCGCGCAATCGCTCTTCGGCAATAGCAGCTATGGCTATGGATATGGCGGCCGCGATTTGACCCTCCATTTGATGATGGTGCGGATTGCGACGATGGGCACGGCGGTCGCCCTGGGCTTCGGGATTGGCTGGTTTCTGAGCCCGAAAGCCCGCCAGTTCCGCAAGGTCGCCGCCCTGGTCGCGCTTGCGGTGGGCGGTGCCATCGCCGTGTTCAACCACGGCACGCTCGGATGGAGTCTGACGACGCTGCTCTCGGCCATCGGGTTTTTCGCAGCCCTCGGCTATTGGCTCGGCACGGCGGTCAAAGCGCTCGGCGAAGTCCCGTCCACCTTCGGCTCTGCAAAATGGGCGGATGCCGAAGAACTCACCGAACGCGGCCTGTTCGGTAAGGACGGCCTGCGGCTCGGCACATTCTTTAACGGCGAAGAAGACGAGGTCATTGCCTATAAGGGTGACCGTCATCTGCTGACGGTTGCCCCGACGCGCTCGGGCAAAGGTGTAACGCAAATTGTCCCCAATTTGCTGAAATATGAGGGTTCGGCGCTCGTCATCGACCCGAAAGGCGAAAACGCGAAGGTCACGGCCAAAGCCCGCCGCGCGATGGGGCAAAAGGTTCTGACCGTCGATCCCTGGAACATCGTCGGTGATCCTGAGTTCGAGGCTGCGCGCATCAATCCGCTGGATATGCTGCAAGCGAGCGATGTGGACATCACCGAAAACGCCATGCTGCTGGCCGATGCGCTGATCATGCAGGGCAGCCACGGCGACCGGTTCTGGGCGGAAGAAGCCAAGGGGCTGTTGCAGGGCGTCATCCTCTATGTCGCGACGGACGAACGGGAAGCCGGTCAACGGCATCTTCCGCGCGTTCGCGATCTGCTGCTGCTCGATGGCGATAACCTGAAAATGCTCTTCGAGCGGATGCTGGACAGCCCGCACCATGTCGTGGCCAGCACGGGCGCACGCTTCCTGCAACGGGATGAAAAGCTGCTTTCCAACGTCATGGCCTCGGCTCAGGCGGAAACGCATTTCCTCGATAGCGCCCGCCTGCGCGAAAACCTCTCGGCATCCGACTTCAGCTTCGAGGAGCTGAAAACGGGCAAGGTCACGATCTATCTGTGCCTGCCTGCCGACCGGTTACACGCCTTCGGGCGCTGGCTGCGCCTGCTGGTGCAGCAAGCCATCACCGTCAACGCCCGCAACATCGAGGTGCAGCCCGACAAGCCGATCCTGTTCCTGCTCGACGAACTGCCTGCGCTCGGCCATCTGACCA
Organism: Rhodovulum sp. BSW8; assembly: GCF_003314725.1. Lineage (NCBI taxonomy): Bacteria > Pseudomonadati > Pseudomonadota > Alphaproteobacteria > Rhodobacterales > Paracoccaceae > Rhodovulum > Rhodovulum sp. BSW8. The sequence continues at coordinate 8,234 of NZ_QNVX01000027.1, read as the reverse complement.
TGGTCGAACAGGCCTATGGGCTGATGGCAGGTTTCGGGATGCAGCTCTGGGGGATTGTTCAAGACCTCAGCCAACTCAAGCGTGTCTACGGCGACGGCTGGGAGACCTTCATCGGCAATTCGGGGGTGGTGCAGTATTTCGGGAGTACGGATCGCACGACGGCGGAGTATTTCTCGGCGCTCTGCGGCGAAACCACCGTCTGGAATTTCAGCTCGGCGATTGCGCGGACGGTCGGCACAAGCTCGGGCGGCAGCGGTCTGAGCAGTTCGGATTCGACCACCGAGACGGACACGCGGGCAGCGGCCAAGCGCAAGCTGGCCTATCCCGACGAGCTGATGCGGCTGCATGAACGTAAGCAACTGCTCTTCATCGAAAACGCCAACCCGATCATCGCCCGCCGCGTGCCATGGTTCGAAGACCCGGAGCTCAAGGCCAAGGGTGTCGATCTCCGTGCCAAGGCTGCAACGACATCGCTCAGCACGCCCTGGAAGCCCACCGTCATGCCGCAATTCGAAACGGAGGATTTGCCGTGGAACACCACGTTTGCAACCGGCTTCTCGGCGCGGAAGTGACCTTGTTGCTTTCGCCCGAGGATTTCATGAAGGCGGCGAAGCTGGCGGGCATGCCGCTGACGGACGCCAATGTCGAGTCGATCTGGTGCTGGATTACCGAAAGCCCCGACCTCTACGCCGACTATGCCGTGGCGGTCGCGGGCATCCTCCAGACCTTGCTAGACGAATTCGCCTTTGAGGCGCTCTTCATGAATCCGCCGCCGGATTTCGACAATCCCGATGGCGAAATCCCGTTCTAGGCCATCAGAGGAGGGGAGTTCCCCATGCTCGAGAAAAACCCGAAGAATCCGTTTAACCTGGAGGCAGGATCATCCCTGCCTCCCCACAAGAACACTCCGCTCAGGGACAAGGACAATGCGAAAACGCAGCTCAAGCCGAACTATCCCGGCCTCAGACCGGCGGGTAACGTCGCGCCGCCCGGTGCGAAAGGGATTCAGCAAGGTCTGACGCCCCGTGCGTCGCCAAGTACCAGGCCACGCTTTACGCTCGGCGAAGGAGGCAAGCTCAAGGGGCTGTTCAAGCCGATAGCCGCCAAGGCACCCGACAAGGGGCATGGTCATGATCTCTAGGACTATCTTCCTGAAGCGCCTTGCGGCGGGAGATCCCCCGACCGACCGGGATGACTTGATCGAGCGGGCAGCGCCGGTCGCCACGGCGCGTAAGATCGCCGTGCTGATGCTGACGCTCTGGAAGGACGAAACCGAGTACCAATGGACAAAGGAGGCCACCGCCTGATCTGAATTCCCTTCCCAGAGGCGGGGAGCGAAGTCCCGACGGGACGGAGGTAGATCGATCTCGCAAAAACGGTTGGGACGCAGGCCTACCTGCTCACCCCGCAAACGACATTGGAGACGATCCATCACCGAGCACCATCATGAGACGTAAGTCCTGCGACCTCGGAGAGAACCATGACCCCGTAAGGACACGTCGCTCACGCGCTTGACATAGCTGCAATCAGAGAACCGTTTTGAGGGTTGTTAGTCAGTTCCCCAAAACACGAACGGCAAGTGTCCCGGATTGACCGCGAGTAAGATTGAAATTACCCCTCCGTGAACCAGCCACGTCGCCACTGACCCGAAGACCTCCCGTGTTCGGCGGCGATGTTCCTTCGTTGAGAGCCGTAATTGTAACATTAACCAGCCCACGCCTGGCTGACAGCCTGCTTGTCGAACCGCCGAAAGTCAGTGTGATGTTTCGGGACAGGATAACACCTCGCGAATCCCTTACAGTCAGACGAACCTGGTCACCGTCTTGGAGATTGCCTGAGTCGAAGGCCAGAACGTTAAGCACACCGGCAATATTCAGGCCCTCTTCTCCCGTGAAGCCCCCCGTTGAAATACCGCTAGGGCTTTCAACGGTTGTGGTAAATGGAGAGCGTGGGTCGGTTGCGAGCACGCGATCAAGTTCCGGGTCTGGCGAGCGAACAGCACGCGCATCACCAATCGACGATGCTAAACCAGTAGTATAATCTCCGAATGCCGCATGCATCTCGTTTTCATAACGACCCATAAATTCGTTAGGCCGAGGCGGGCCGTAAACAGTCTCTCTGTACTGACGCACTTGTTCGTCGAAATCTCTTTGCCGCTGCTCCTCAGCGACTTGAGCCCTATTTTGCTCTATCCTTTCAATTAGGCCAGGCAAATCTCGTTCCAATAACTCTCGTTGCCGCGTTGTGATTTGTTCTCGGGATCGCCCCTCCCACCAATCTCCCAGCCAATCAGCCGCAGCGCTTACAGCTTTATCGCGCCCCACAATGGGCACTTCCCTCTCACCTCCACCAGGAAAAATCTCCACTCCCGGAAGCGGCGCTATTGTCTCAAGAGCAGAAAGAAATAAATTCGCCAGTTCAGCAACTTGCCTACCCTGCGCTTCTGCTCTAGCATTTATTTCCGGCTCCATTGCTTTCATCGAGTTACTTAGCAGCGCCTCACGTTCCGCCACTGTAACGCTGAAGTCGTCTTGAGCCATCACGGGAGATGCAAAAGCGCAAAATGCGAGCGTGAGCCGTCCATTGCGCCTAAAGATATCCTTACCATTCATCTTGATAGGTCCTCATGATGGAGTGTGCAACAGTGCTGCATATGCGCTTACGATCATTTATTTATGTATGATTTTGCGCCTAACGACGAGTCCTACTGAGGACGCGAGTATTCCCAAAGTCTATCAAGCGTATATGTCGCTACATTTTGAGAAATTGACTGGGCAAAGATCTTTGCATCTCCTTGCTTGTCACCATTCACCAGATGAAACCCCTGGATGACATATCCCTCAAGTTCGTCTCGCTTTCTTCCACAAAGTGTGACGTAGTGATCGTTTTCAAATATTGGGAGGTTACCCCTCTCCATTCTTTCGCGAGCTTCCGTGTAGAATACAGTGCTGATACAGTTTGAGTAATCCATGCTTAAATCAGATATTTTGCTTTCATATTGATCGCGAGAGACCGCGGCATCTTGAAGGTTTTTTGCCGGAGTGTTGTTCTCGATGAAGCTATCATCACACCCCGACGCCAAGACACACAATACGACAAACGAAACTACCCTAAAACGCATAGCTTACCCCCAAGGAAACTTGCGCTCCCTCAAATCTTGGACCATCGAAGTCAAGAATATCGCCTTCCTCCACATCGAAATAGGCAACCGATGCATTGAGCGTCACGCCATCTCGAAGCAGGCGGTCGTATGACACTTTGATTTCACGACGCGTCAAGCTTGGCGCGAAGGAAAAGCTTTCCTCATCAAAGTCATTCTCAGCCTGGCGTCGGTAGCTCACGTCAAGCCCAATGCGATCACGGGACGTGAGGTTCCGGCTTACACCGAGTGATAGATAGTAGGTATCACCGTTATCATCTTCATCGGCTTCTTCAAGCTTACCGGTCGTGACATCGAAAAGCTCGTCGGAACCTCGCGTTGCGTAAAGTGCTGAACCACGTACGGTCCATAGATCGTTGACGCGGTAACTGCCGTATAGAAAAAACTCATGCGATGTTGCACGATCGTAGATCGCGTCGCCGTTCACCTCCGTCTCCTCCTCCTCAATAATTCTATAGCCGGCATTGACTTGATACATCGCAGCGGTGTGAAGGAGCTGGATCGAGCCAACGATCTGGTCGCCAGGATCAAGCTTCTGGTCAGGCGCATCGCCATCAGGATTATAGTCGCCACGTGAAATATAGCTGGCACCAAACCCAAGCAGCGTTTGTTCACTCAAAGTAATGGTCGAACTGAAACCGATACCGACATTCAAACCCTCACCAAAGCGATCCTGGTCGACAATAAAACTGTCAAAAACGGCATTCTTTTCATCGCCCGCCAGTTGCGACTGTCCAGTCGGCAGATTGATATCTGCATTAATGGCCAAGGTTGCCCGCCGCCCTTGCAACCAGGTCGGATTGCCAGCGTAGGCGCGATATGTTCCGGACACTGCTGTGTCGGTCAGGCTGGTTACTCGACCTGACCCGCCTGAAAAATCGCTTTCTCGCTCACTATCGATGAAAGCGGTTTTCAGGCCCAAATCCCATCGCTGTGTTGAGTATGTAAACTGTAGCGGTGCAAAAATTTGCCGCCCACTCTCGCCGCCATCTTCATCAAAGGTCGCAACAGTCGTGCCGAAGCTAAGCGTCCTTTGAACCTGCGATGAGTCTTGGGCGATGGCGGTGTACGGCAATGCTACAAGTGCGCCGACCGCGTAAAATGCCTTTTTTTCAATCATCTCAAATCGATACCCCATTTTTGATAGGGTATCATATGCAAGATTTCACCCGCAACATGTTTTACGAGTAATGGTGGCGAGACTAGTTGTCACATCCCGCATGGTTGTATGGCCGCCAAAAAGAGGGCCGCGGTCGCCTGATCGGTCGTACCAAGGGCGGCATGAACAAGAAGCTGCACGCTATTGTTTGCGACAGCAAAGGTCGACCGATTGATCTGTTCTTCACCGCCGGGCAGGTGAGCGCTTATATCGGTGCGCGGGCATTGCTCAGCGACCTGTCAAACGTCAAAGGACTGCTCGGGGATCGTGGCTATGACGCTGACTGGTTCAGAGAAGCGTTGCAGGACAAGGGGGCTCGCTCACCCCAATCTACGAACGAAGGCGACTCCTGGCGAAGAAAACCCAAGACCAGACACCCTTGCTGGCGTGCTAAATATTATCGAAGTATTCACCGAGACATTTGGGCTTCGCCTGTACGCACACGGCTGAACGGCAATGATGACGCCCTAGAAGAGCGTCATCTGGCGCGAGGCCTCTTGGTAGTGCTGCCATTCCGTCTTGGCGGCTTCTTCGTCCAGCCATGCGGTGACCTGCGCTTCGAGCGTGTCGGGCGTCACGACCCCGGCAGGCAGAAAGTGCGAGCGATAGCCGGTTTCGGTAACGGGCAGCGGCACGCGGTTGTCGGATGTGATTTCGACATGGTCACACGGGCCGTTCCAGCGGCGGGCGTGATAATCCACCCGGATGGCGATGCCGCGCCAGACGATCCGGATGGTGAAGGGGGCGCTCACGCCCCCTCCTGGTCTGTTGCGGGCTCTCTCGGGTCTTCGATGGGCTGGCGCAGGACGATGCGGCCATTGATGGGGACGACTTCGAGCTGGATGGTGTAGCCCGCGCTATCCTTGTGCGCCCAGGCCGCACCGACCTTGTTCCAGTAGGATTTGTCGCCCTTTTGCGTGACGTGCCAGGCGAGGAAGTCGGGCGCGCGGGGCGAGGTTTTCTGTTGTTTGTTGAGGGTGTAAGCCATTTTGCTTCTCCTTTGGTTTGGGGTTGGCTCGTTCATGCCATTCCGCAAGACCGGACGGAGAAGGGCGGCTGTCATGTCCAACACGGCGCGTCGTAGCGCAGCGAAGACGGGGTGGTGCGGGCAGGATATTGACGGGCGACCGCGTTCGGTCAGGAATTCAGGCGATGTACGGGCAAAGCCCAAACCAAAGGCGATGGCAAGCTCTGGCTCCCGCAGCGCATGGCGGAAACCGCTGACCCTGCGCTCACTGCCCTGTTCTTTTGGCTGATGCCGATCACGCATTCAGGGGGCTTCTGAGACTTTCAGGTCTGGCACATGCGGCCTGAGGGTTCGGGACAAGGGCAGGCCTGCTTCACATATGTTACGCCCGAAGGTGTCCCCATCACGCCGATGATGCCGGTCGTCCTGTTCAACGAAGCCCCGAATGGTTCGGGCTCGACAATGCCAAGAACAGGAGGATCACGATGATCGCATTTTTCACCATATACGAGCTGGAGCAGCTTACCGACGACCAACTGGATGAGCTCTTTGCCGCGCTTGAACGCTTGCTGATGGCCACGGCCACCGGCACACCCGAGCGCCGCAACATCCTGGCGTCCCTCGAAAACATTACCCGCGTGCGCAATCGCCGCTGCGCCGTTCCCGCCCCGTCGCTCTGACGGGGTATGCTCCACGGCGGCGTTTGCCGTCCCTGAAGCACAGCTTCCGAAAAGCTCTATGCTATGACTTTCATTACGGGACTCCTAAAATAGTGCTCATTGAGAGTGTCTCGCAACGAAGGATTTCTTGCACTCTGTGCATATGCCTTCAGTCCGGTACCATCTCTGAGCCCAAGAGAATAACCGTCGAATGCAGATTTCTGTCTCTTGAACCAATCCTTTGCAGAGTCAGTAAAGTATCCGTTTGTCCAAAGCTCAAAGTGATATGCACCCAAATCCCCATCTCGACCGGTCGTTAGCATAGAATAAATAAGTGGAACGCGGTCTTCATACCACCTCTTTACGTCACTCTCACTCACCCGTGCACCGGGTTTTTTTGCCTTGCATTCAATTACGAGGACACCTTTGTCTTCCCCTCGGTCTAGACGGACATCAATCTCTGCCTTACGGCCTGTGTGTAAATCAGTTCGGCGCTCGCCAGTTACCAAATAGCCCCCCTCAACATCCTTCACAAGACTTCCAACCACTAGCTCAAAAAGCGCACCTCGAAGATTTTCCGCGCCACCCTCAATTTTCGTAAGTGTATTCATCACCTTACGAATATGGTCTGGATTTGCTGCGGCGCGCGCGCCAAGGTCGGTCAACAAAACAACAAGCTCCCTTAATGCGTCCGACAGTTCTTCTCTGAAGAGATTCTGCAGGGTAACGGCAAGAATACCTTTTGACCTCAAAATACTTAATGCCTCCGCAGAAAAAACATGCGCCACCAACATTGGCATGATTGGCGCTACTTTCTTGGGCGCCGCAGCAAGATCACATTTCCTAACAAAAGCAAGTGCTTCCTCTTCTCCGATCACGTCGTGAAGGTTGATATCACACACAAAGAATCCTGGCTTAGCAGCTCCACCATCGATAGATACCAACGGCCTCATATAGCTCGGTGCAGTCATGCTCCATTGAATTCCTGATACTATTGATGGTGCGTCGTCCCCTCGCACCACGAATTTCCCATAGCTACCAAATCCAATGCGCCGAGCCCAATCCTTTATGCCTTGCAATGCTATATTCTCTGCGATCTCCTCAGCTCGAACCATTGCCAAACTCTGACGAGGGTAGGAAAGAGGACGAAACCGCACATACGAGCGCCCATCGTCTTCAAAGGTTTCCAAGACATTAATTGCGCGAAGTCGCTCAAAAATTCGGTCGGGAGATAGTTGCCTCTGGCGAGCTTGGGGCGTTCCGGCAACGATAGGAAAAAAGTCTTGCGCGATAACTCCTCCACGAGCTTTCAGCAGCGCGATGGTTGACCAGTAGGACTTGCCCGCACGACGACATGCGTCATCAAATCGTTGCCAGAACTTCGAAGTACCATATTGGTCCACCAGATACATGAAACGGGCGTTTTTTTCGAAGCGCAAGCCCGCAAGCCTTTGCACATCGAAGCTCTCTTGCTCTCTTTGGACCCGTTTGCGCGCGGCCGACTCACTCGCGCCAGCTTTCACCATTTCCGCAATAAGGTCAGATGTTAAGCTCGGCCCGATGGACTTAAGGAGTGTGTGAACATCTTGTGCCATGTTACATAATTAGCACATTTTACATGAAGTCACACTGCTCTATTTATAAAAACTTCTCTATAGCGCGGCGAGTCTTTTTCATAGGAAGCGGCGCGAAAGATTTTGCTATACAAAACAATGCTCTACGCCGCCGCAAGCAGCGTTTATCCGCCGCCCATGTCCAGTCAATGTGTCTAATGAGCGAATGACCTCCCTGGTTTCTATTATCCGAAGGGAGGTGCGTCCGCCGGAGGCGGACGCAAATTTTCCTGACCAGGGAAAAGGCTGCCGCTCACGCGGCAACCCCTTGCTTGCTGACGTCCTCGTCGATGACGGGTTGCAGCCCATGCAGATAATCGGCGGCACGCTGGGCATGGGCGGCGGCGGAGAAGATCGCCCGTTTGTCGTCCTTCAAGACCTTCAGCCAGCTTTGAATATAGGCGGCATGGTCTTCGCCCGGCTCGGGGGTCAGGGCGAGGTCAGCACAGAGGAACGCCGCGCCCAGCTCGGCGACCAGTTCCTCGCGGGCATAGCCTTCGTCGCCCCAGCGGTTCCGGCCAAAGTCACGGGCAAGGCGGGACTCATGCTTCGTCCAGTGGGTGAGTTCATGCGCCAAGGTCGCATAATAGGCCTCGGGGCTAGGCTCCAGACTCATTGATCGTCAAAGCCAGAAGATGACGGTTGCGGCGAGGGCTATGGCGGAGAGGAAGGTCTT
>NZ_QNVX01000026.1:0-1252 GCF_003314725.1 Rhodovulum sp. BSW8 | reverse complement strand
TGACCTGCCCCCCTTGGGTCCCTCGTTCATAACGAGAGTCTGCGGGTTTGAGATTGGTAGTCTGGGCAGTCTTTCTGGGCAAGCGCGCCGGGCGCGGAGCCCTCAAATTGCTCAAGCGTCCGGCGCGCTTCGAGCGGCGTCTGGTTTCCCAGAGACGAGTGCGGCCTGAGGGCGTTGTAATCGTAGCGCCAGAGCGCCAGCTTGCGCCGGGCGTCGTCGAGGGTGTCGAAGATCTCCTCGTTCAAGAGCTCGTCGCGCAAGCTGCCATTGAAGCTTTCGATGAAGGCGTTCTGCTGGGGCTTGCCCGGGTCGATGTAATGCCAGGGCACCCCATTCTTGTCGGCCCACTTCAGGATGGCGCGGCTGGTGAACTCGGTGCCGTTATCGCTGACGATGCAAGCGGGCTTTCCGTAGATCCGCACCAGCGCGTCCAACTCGCGGGCGACACGGGCGCCCGAGATGCTGGTGTCGGCGGTCAGGCACAGGTTTTCCCGGCAGCAATCGTCGATCACCGCCAGAATGCGGAACTTGCGCGAGGCGCCGAAGCTGTCGGCCAGAAAGTCGAGCGACCAGCGGGCATTGGGATGCGCCGCCTCCGGCATCGGCGTGCGTGACCCACGGGCTCGCTTGCGTCCGCGCCGTCGTTTCACCGACAGCCCTTCCTCTGAGTAGAGGCGGTAGAGCTTCTTGTGGTTCATGAGCATGCCCTTGCGCTCGAGCAGGATACCGATCCGGCGATAACCGAACCGGCGCCGCTTCCCGGCGATCTCCTTCATCTCCTCGCGGATCTCGGGGCAGTCCGGCGGGCGTCTGCGCCGGACCGTTTTGGGATCGACACCGACAAGCTGGCAGGCCCGGCGCTGCGAGATATCATGATCCCGCATTGCCCTGAGCGCCGCCTCTCGCCGCCTGGTCAATGTCGTTAGTTCTTTCCCAGCAGATCCTTCAGAACCACATTGTCGAGCATCGTGTCGGCCAGCAGCCGTTTGAGCTTGGCGTTCTCGTCTTCCAGCGCCTTTAGCCTGGCGGCCCCGGAAACTTCCATGCCGCCGTATTTGGATTTCAGCTTGTAGAACGTCGCCGGACTCAGGCCATGCCGACGGCACACTTCCGCGGTCGGCATCCCGGCCTCCTGCTCCTTGATCATCCCGATTATCTGCGCCTCGGTGAAACGGCTCTTTCGCATGCGTCTGCTCCTTCGCGGTTGAGCAGACTCTACATCAGACTGAGGGATCTCGCGGGGGGCAGGTCA
>NZ_QNVX01000025.1:0-38745 GCF_003314725.1 Rhodovulum sp. BSW8 | reverse complement strand
CTCCCGCCGGGTCCCGGATCGACACTGCCCGTGTCGCCGCCAGTATTGCCACCGGTCTCGCCACTGTCCTGGCCGCCAGTATTGCCATTGCCCGCTCCGCCGTCGGACCCGCCATCCTCCCCGGCCCCCTGGTCCGGCGTCTCCTCGACAGGATCGACCACAACAGGACCCTCGTCCGGCGTCTCGTCCGGGCTCCCCCCATCCGGCGTCGCCCCCCCATCCGGCACCGACCCGCCATCGCCCTTCACAAGCGTCAAGGGATCAATCCCGACCAAAGCCGCAAACTTCAGAAGAACAGGGTCCGCCCGCGACGCGCTGGCCGCAGAAGCAGAAAACGCAAGGAGTCCGGGCGCGGGCTCGAGCGCCTCGGACAGACCGGAGCTGTCGGCCTCCGAGGCGAAACGGGAGGCGTTTTCGTCAGCCGAATTGCGGCCTGTCGCGACCCAGCCGCCGGGAGAGATGAATTCGGTCGCGCCACTCAGGACCGCCCCCGCCGCGACCGTTTCCGCAGGGTCTTCCCCGGATCCGGCCGTCGCCCCTGCCGTTTCGTCCATTCCCGCAGCCCGGGTGTCCCCGGCCGAAGGCACGGCGGCGTCTTCGGTGCCCGCGCCGCCTCCCGGCGCCGCTTCGGAACCGGCCTTCTCGATGCTCTCGTCGCCTGTGGCGATCCCCCGCAGCACCAGGGCGCCTGCGGTCGAACTTCCAAACAGACCCATGGCCCCGAACAGAGCCATAACAAGCTGGAGAAGTCGTCTCATGGGGCGCCTTTCATAGTGCCGAAGTCATGCAGGGATATCGTCCAGAGGGTGGTTAACGATTACCCGCGCGACGTAAAGGGCCGCGAGACGCTGGGCAAAAACCCGCTTGCCGCCGAAGCCGACGGTGCGAAATTCGGCATAGCCCTGCCGATTTTCCAGTCAATCGCGACAATCCGGGCATAAGCACTGCGATATTTTCGATTACGTCAACAATAGGCCTTTCTGCACGCCGGTTTCGAGAATCACGGCGCGGATCGGACGCGAGGACAATCCGCCTGTCCCGGGCCGGGGACGAACCGGTTAGACTGGACGCAGACGGGGGTGAATTTGCGGACCGGGGGCACCGTGCAAGACATCTGTTCCTGCGTGTTCGGAACCTGGCGGCCCGGGATCGGCGATCCGACCTGGCAGGGCTGGACCACGGTCGCGGTCTATCTGGCGGTGGCGGCGCTGGCCCTGCGCGCGGCCCGAACGGCGGCCTTCCCGGAACCCAGCGCCCGGCGAGAGCGGATCTTCTGGAGCCTCGTCGCCCTGGCGTTGCTGCTTCTGGCGATCAACAAGCAGCTCGACCTGCAATCGGCGCTGACCGCCACCGGGCGTTGCCTGGCCAGGCTGCAGGGCTGGTACGCAGAACGGCGGGCGGTGCAGGCCGAGTTCATTGCCGCGATCGGCGCCCTGTCGCTGCTGGTCCTGCTGGGATTGCTGTGGCTGCTGCGGGGGACGCTGCGGCGGTCGGCGGCGGCGATTGTCGGGCTTTGCTTCGTGTCGGGCTTCGTGCTGATCCGGGCGGCGGGGTTTCACCATTTCGACCACCTGCTCGGGATGCCCACGCTGTTGTCGGTGCGAACCAACATGGTGCTGGAACTGACCGGTCCGCTGCTGATCGCGCTGGCGGCGCTGGGGCTTCCGCGGTCCCGGCGCCCGGTCAGGGATCGACCGCCGCCAGCGAGGCCGTCCTGACCCAGCCAGTCCGGTTGTCCGGATCGGCCAGGAAGCGGCCGACCAGATCGTACCAGGGCAGCCCGACGAACAGCCGGTCATAGGCCGCAGCCGCATGGGCGGCGATGCGGTCGTAAAGCGGCGGATCTTCCAGAAGGCGACGGATCTGGGCGGCAAGATCGCCGGCATCACCCGCGCGAAAGATCAGGCAGTCGGTTTCGTGCCGCAGCCGGGCCTTGACCGAAGGATGGTCGCTGACCACCAGCGGCAGCCCATGGGCCAGCCCCTCGACCACGGTATTGGGCAGTCCCTCGGCATAGGCCGGTCGCGAGGGCATGACCGCGATCGCGGCCCGGCGCATCAGGGCGCGGACATCGTCCTTGGGAATCCGGCCGGGCAAGGAGATGCGGGCGCCCTCATGCGCGGCCTCGACCCGGGCCAGATAGGCGGTACGCTCGGGACCGTCTCCGGCCAGCACCACCCGCAGATCCAGTCCGCCGCCCAGCAGCATCAGGGCCGCCTCCAGCAGATCGCCCGCGCCCTTCGCCTCGGTATGGCTGCCCACGAACAGGATCGTCGGCGGCCCCCCGAGCGCGGCATGCCGCCGTGGCGGCATGCCGGTTTCCAGCCGGGTCCATTCCCAGGGCACGATCCGGTCCAGGGTCAGTCCCAGCACCTCGTGCAACGACCGCGAGGCCAGCAGGCTGTGATTGCCGATGGCGGTCACGGCCGGGGCAGCCAGCACCCGCGACAGACGCCGGTTGCGCCGCAGCGCGGCCAGCCCGGACCGGGTGACAAGCGCGCGGGCCCGGGGCCGGGTCATCACATCCGCAAGGCATGGCAGGGTCGGGATCCGGCGCGCGGCCGCGGCCTCGATCGCGTCGATATGGGGCAGGCGCGGCAGGAAGGCGTCCGGGCAGACCTCCTCGATCAGCCGACGTCCGAAACCGGGCGCATACATCTGCTGGAGGGACACCCCGAGGGTCCGCAGCCCGGGCGCAAGCCGCGTGTCATGCGGGGTCTTCGACAGCGTGGCGACCGTGACCTCGTGATCGGGCGCCATGGCGGCGACGAACTCCACCGTCCGTTTCTGTTCGTGATAGGTTTCGGGGCTGCCCGCCTCGAAACGGCGCCAGGCCTCCAGATAGTCGCCCGTCTGCAGGAAAAGGATCCTCATGACGAGATCCGGTCCGGTCCGAAGGTCATGGCCGCCTCAATCTTCCGGGATGAACCTGGGCAGCTGCGGGGCCATGTCCTTCAGGATGCCGTCGAGCCGCGCCTCTGCGTCGGCGTCGCTTTCCTCGGGCAGGATCGGCGTGGTCAGGCGCACCAGCGCCCCGTCGGTCCGCCCGGTCCGCAACCCGTCGACGATCAGCCAAAGCTTGGCGGCAAAGTCCCAGGCGACCTTCCGGCCCTTCTGGTCGAACCAGTAATAGACCATCATCCGGACCTCGCCCTTCTGGATGATCGCCTTGTTCAGGTGGAAGGGCTCGGCGCTGTCCAGTTCGGAGGCGACGTCGGTGCGTTCGAGCCAGGCGATTTCCCAGCCGCCCGCGGGCAGGCAGACCTCGGGCGGGTGGACGCCCCCATGGCTCTGGTCGGCATACCAGGCCAGAAAGACGCCCACATAGGCGGGGCTGTCGGGGTTGACCAGGGTGATCGAGTGATAGTCGTCGGCCTGCAGCGCCCGGGCGATGTCGGGGGCCAGCACCGTGGGCGGGCCGTCCTGCTGCCAGTCGCCGAACCGGCGCGGGAAGGCGACGAAGCTGTCGCGCGCGACCGCGACGGCGCCGCGATCGGGCAGCATCTGCAGCGCCGCGACCCCGGCCAGCATCAGCCCCGCGGCCGCGATCAGCGCCAGCGACGGCTGCACCAGGCGCAGCCGCAGGAATTGCGGCACCAGCCCCTCGGTGTCGAGATCGAGCGCCTCGGTCAGGCTCATCTTCGCGGGGTGCAGGAACAGCATGATCCGGGCCAGCGCGAACAGGATCGCCACGCAGATGATGAAGATCACCCAGCCCTCGAAGAAATGGGTGAACCCCTCGACCCACTCGACGCCGAACTGGTCGACCATCCAGCCCGCGATGGCGATCCGGACCGCGTTCATCAGCACCGTGATCGGCGCCGCCGAGAGCAGCAGCACCGCCTTGTGCCAGACCGGCCCGCGATAGAGCACCGCGAAGATGTAGCTGAAGGACAGGATCGGAAACAGGTAGCGCAGCCCCGAACAGGCCTCGGCCACATGCAGCTTGTAGACCCCGAGGTCGATGATGTTGCCCTCGAGATAGACCGGCACCGCCAGGAGCCCGAGGAACCAGACCCCGAGCTCGGAGGAAATGAACTGCAGCCAGGTCGTCGCCTTGTAATACAGCGTGTCGGGCAGCGGCAGCATGTAGACCAGATGCAGAACCGGCGGCCAGAAATGCTTGCCCGTCGACCAGCCGAAGCTGATCAGAAGCAGCCCGCCGACCCAGACGATCAGCGCATAGGCGACGATGTCGTCGATATTCGAGACCCGCCCGACCGCGCCCAGCATCAGCGCGAACAGGACCACCAGCACCCCCGGCCAGCGATGTGGAATTTCGCCCGGGCGTTCGGGCACGGTCTTGAGCTGGCGCAGGAACAGCAGCCCCGACAGGACCGGAATCAGCGGACCGTGGCTGTATTCGGGCTTCTGCCAGGCCACCAGCAGCGCATCGAGTCCGGGCCGGAAGAACAGCCCCGCCCCCAGAACAGCCACCGCCAGCCAGAACAGGCCCAATCCGGAAAACGCGCGGCTCTGTCGGCGGGAGGACAGCGCCTCGTTGAAAATCGACATCCGGATCAATCCTTGCTCAAACTCGGACCCTGCTGAAACTCGGGCAGGTTATACCCGAAGGCCCCCTCGAATTGAACTGCGAACCGCCCGGCCGCGGTCACGGAAACGTAAGGCAAAAGGGCGGCCGTCCCCGCCGGTCAGGCCCGCCGAACACCCGCCGGTCCGGGCTGGGATGACGCCTTGCGGAATTGCAGGCAATCGCGCCAGAACGCCTTCACCGTTTCCCCGGGCACGGCCGACACGGGGCGCGGCACGGGTTACCGGAATTGTAACGGACCTGCTCTAAAGCAGATTCGCACTCGCCATCCGTGGCCGTTTTTCGTATGCCGAAGACCGTGTTTCCGGTCCGTCCCGAGAGGTCTCCGGGTGGCGCAACCCTGAAGAAAAGCCCCCCGCGGGCGCGTGATGGTGGCGGTGGACATGCAGCGGCAAGACACAGGCGTCCGGGGTTCGATGCGGGGGCTGCGGCGATGATGGGCTGGAGCCCGACCGGCGGCGAAACCGATCGCGCGGTCACCGTCACGGTGGCCTCGATGGCCGGACTGCTGGCCGATCTCGAGGCCCGGCTGGTCCGGGGCGACGGATTTTCCGTCGCAACGCTCAATCTCGATCATGTGGTCAAGCTGTCGCGCGATCCGGCCTTCCGCGCCGCCTATCTGGCCCAGAGCCATGTCACCGCGGACGGCAACCCGATCGTCTGGCTGTCGCGTCTGGCCGGACAGCGGGTCGAGCTGGTGCCCGGCTCCGACCTGATCGGGCCGGTCTTCGCGCTGGCCGCGCGGCACGAGTGGCCAGTCGCGTTTTTCGGCTCGACCGCCGAGACGCTGGAGCAGGCAAAGAAAGTCGTCGAGGCCGACTATCCGGGACTGCGGGTGGTCGCGACCCTGGCCCCGCCGATGGGGTTCGACCCCGAGGGCGCGGCAGCCGACGCGATGATCGAGGAACTCGGCCGGTCGGGCGCGCGGATCTGCCTGGTGGCGCTCGGCGCGCCCAAGCAGGAACGCTTTGCGGCCCGCGCCGCCCCCCGCCTGCCCGGCACCGGGTTCCTGTCGATCGGGGCGAGCCTCGATTTCGTGGCGGGCCGACAGCGCCGCGCGCCGCGCTGGGTGCGCCGGATCGCGGCGGAATGGCTCTGGCGGATGCTGTCCGATCCGGCCCGGCTCGGCCGGCGCTATCTGGACTGCCTGATCGTCCTGCCCGGTCTGACCCGCCGGGCGCTTTGCCGACGGCTGACGCGGGGAGGCTGAGCGATGGTGCCGCCGATGCTCGCGCTCTGGGGCTGGGTCATCGTCACGGTGATCCTGTTCCGGGCCCTGCGGCCGGCCCAGGCCCTGGTCTGCTGCCTGCTGGGGGCCTATCTGTTCCTGCCGGTGAAAGCCAGCTTCGACCTGCCGGGTCTGCCCACGTTCAACAAGCATTCCCTTCCCGCCATCGTCGCGGCGGTCATGACGGCCACTGTCGCAGCCCGGGTGGCAGGCCGCCCCTGGTCGACGGCCGCGCAAGGCACGGGACGGATCCTGCCGGGATGGACCCCGGGCCATCCGCTGATGCGCGCGCTCTTCGTCGTCGCTGTTCTGTCGGTCGGACTGAGCGCTCTGGTCAACAACGACACGCTGGTCTACGGCCCGACGGTGCGGCGCGGGCTTGGCCCCTACGATGCCGGCTCCATGGTGCTGGCCATGGCGGTGGCGCTGCTGCCCTTCCTGCTGGGGCGGCGGATGCTGGCGGACGAGGCCGGGCGGCGCGTGCTGCTCTGGGGGCTGTGCCTGTTCGCCTCGGTCTATGCCGCACTGGCCCTTTTCGAGGTGCGGATGTCACCGCAACTCAACATGATGGTCTACGGTTTCCGGCCATCTGCCTGGATCCAGCACCTGCGCGGGAACGGCTACCGCCCGATGGTCTTTCTAGAACACGGGCTGCGGCTGGGCATCTTCCTGACCATGGCCACGCTGGTCGCCTGCGGGCTGTCGCGGATCGACCGGCGCCGGCGGACCGTCTGTCTGCTGGCCGCGGCCTGGCTGTTCGGCACGCTTGTCCTGTCCAAGAACCTGGGCGCCCTGGCGATCGGGTTGCTTCTGGTGCCCGTGGCACTGTTTCTCAGCACCCGGCTGCAGATCGTGATCGCGGCGGCGCTGGCCGGGACCGTGCTGTTCTATCCGCTGTTGCGCAGCGCCGACCTGATCCCCACCGACCGCGTGGTGGGGCTCTTCGAGAAATTCAGCGGCGAAGACCGGGCGGGCTCCCTGAAATACCGGCTCGTGAACGAGGACATCCTGCTTGAAAAGGCGATGCAGCGTCCTGTTCTGGGCTGGAGCTCCTTCGCCCGGAACCGCGTCTTCGATCCCGAGACCGGGCGCGATCTCAGCGTGACCGACGGGGTCTGGGTGATCGTGATCGGCGAATCCGGACTGATCGGCTATATGGGAAAATTCGGCCTGCTGACGGTCCCGATCCTGATGCTGGCGCGGCGACCGCGCCAGGTCGAGGCCAGCACCGCGGTGCTGGCGCTGGTCATGGTCGCCAATCTGAGCGACATGATCCCGAATTCGAGCCTGACCCCGATCACCTGGCTGATCGCCGGCGCCCTGAGCGGACGGCTGGAACAGGCCCCGGCTTCGGCTCGGGCCGCGGCCGAAACCGCCGCCGATCCCCCAGCGCGCGGGCGGCTGGCCCGGACCCGGGGCCGCGCGCCGTCCGACGAAGGCAGCGACATCCCCGAGGACAGTCCGCCGCAACCCGCGATGCGCGCCACGCCCTATACCCGACAGACCACCCTGCACAGCCGGAGCCGCCGCGGATGACCCACCGCCTTGTCGTCTCGATCATCAATTACCGCACCGCGGACATGACCCTGACCTGCCTCGCGTCGGTGCTGGAGGATCTCGACGGGATCGACGGCCATGTCGTGATCGTCGACAATGCCTCGGGCGACGGGTCCGAGACCGTGCTTCAGGACTGGCTCGACGCCCATCCCGGCGCGCCGGTGACGCTGGTCCGCTCGGCCGCGAATACCGGCTTTTCGGGGGGGCACAATCAGGGCATGGCGGCGAAGCCCGCCCAATTCTACCTGCTGCTCAATTCCGACGCGGTGCTGCGGCCGGGCTTTTGCCGCACCATCCTGGCCGCCGCCGAAGCCCAACCCGAGGCCGGGCTGTTCGCGCCGCGCATCCTGCGCGACAGCGGCGAGACCCAGGACAGCTGTTTCCGGTTCCATTCGCCGATGAGCGAGCTGATCCGCGGCGCCAATACCGGGCTCGTCACCCGGGCGCTGCGCCGCTTCGAGGTGTCGCTCGGAACAGAGCCTGTTCCGGCCCGGATCGAGTGGGCAAGCTTTGCCTGCATCCTGCTGAGGGCCGAGATGACGGCCGCGCTCGGGCCGATGGACGAGGGCTATTTCCTCTATTACGAGGATGCCGAATACTGTCTGCGCGCGCGCCGCGCGGGCTGGCGCATCGCCCGGGTGCCCGAGGCGGTCGCGGTGCATTTCCGCGGCGGGTCCGGGCCGGTCAAGACGCTCCGGAATGCCCGCAAGCGGTTGCCGCCCTATTACTACGCCTCGCGCACGCGCTTCCTTTATCAGGCGCATGGGCTCGTGGGCCTCTGGGCCGCGAACCTGATGTGGCATGCCGGACGCGGGCTCGCGCTGCTGCGCCGCCTCGCCCGCCGCCCCGGGCAGCAGCCTCCGCTCGAGGGCGAGGCCCGCGACCTCTGGATCAACGCCGCCGCCCCGCTCGGCCCCCGACTGGCCCCGCACGAGACATGACCCATCCCGATTTCATCATCATCGGCGCCATGAAAAGCGGCACCACCACGCTGGCAGCCCAGCTTGCGGCCCAGCAGGGGCTGTTCCTGACCGATCCGAAAGAGCCGAACTTCTTCTCCGACGACGAGATCCATGCCCGCGGCCCGGACTGGTATGCCGGGCTTTTCGCCGCCGCGCCGCCGGGGGCCCTGAAGGGCGAGGCCAGCACCCATTATACCAAGCTGCCGACCTATCCCGACACCGTGCGCCGACTGGCAGCGGCCGGCCCGGCGCCAAAGCTGATCTACATGATCCGCAACCCGCTGGACCGGGCGGTCTCGCATTACATCCACGAATGGACCACCGGCGAGATCCGGACCGATCTGGAAACCGCGCTGGAGCGGCACCCGACCCTGACCGAGTACGGGCGCTACGGCATGCAGATCGCGCCCTTCGCCGAAACCTTCGGACCCGACCGGATCCTGTTGACCAGCCTCGAGGGTCTGAAGGCCGACCCGGAAGGCGAATTGGGCAGGATCAGTGCCTTTATCGGGTTGGAAACGCCCCCTGTCTGGCAGAGCGATCTGGGCGCGCGCAACGTCTCGGCCGAACGGTTCCGCAAGCTGCCCTTCCAGCGCCTGCTGGTCGACAATCCGCTGGCCAGGGCCCTGCGCCATGCGCTGGTGCCGAAGGCGCTGCGCGAACGGGTGCGGCGGGCGCGCAGCATCACCCGCCGCCCCGAACTGTCCGAGGCCGCCCGCGCCCGGCTGATCCCCATCTTCGCCGCCGACCGCGACGCACTGGCCCGGGTCTTCCCCGACGATCCGGCGCTCGGGCTCTGCTATCCGTTCCTCGCGCCATGACCCCTGCCGCCCCGACAGACCTGGCCGCGGTCGTCATCGGCCGCAACGAGGGCGCACGGCTGATCCGCTGCCTCGACTCGCTGGCCGGACGGGTGGCGCGGATCGTCTATGTCGATTCCGGCTCGACCGATGGCAGCCTCGAGGCCGCCCGCCAGCGCGGCGCCGAGGTGGTCGAGCTTGACCGCAGCCAGCCCTTCACCGCCGCCCGGGCGCGCAATGCCGGTCTGGCCCGGCTGACGGAAACCGGCCCCCTGCCCCGCCATGTGCAGATGGTCGACGGCGATTGCGAGCTGCGCGAGGGCTGGATCGAGACCGCGCGGGCCTTTCTCGACGCAACCCCCACAGCCGCCGTGGCCTGCGGCCGCCGCCGCGAGCGGTTTCCCGGGGCCACGCTGTGGAACGGGCTGATCGATGCCGAATGGGACACGCCGGTCGGCTGGGCGCGGGCCTGCGGCGGCGATGCGATGATGCGGCTCGAGGCGCTGGTGGCGGTCGGGTTCTACAACCCCGCCCTGATCGCAGGCGAAGAGCCCGAACTGTGCGTGCGGCTGCGCCAGGCGGGTTGGGAGATCTGGCGGCTCGACGCCGAAATGACCTGGCATGACGCCGCGATGACCCGGTTCGGCCAATGGTGGACCCGCGCCCGCCGCGCGGGCCATGCCTATGCCGAGGGCGCACATCTGCATGGCGCGCCGCCCGAACGCCACAATGTCGCGCAAAGGCGCCGGGCTCTGGTCTGGGGGCTGGGCGTGCCGCTGGCGGCGGCGCTTGCGGCCTTGGTGCTTGGCCCCTGGGGTCTGGCGCTGCTGCTGGTCTGGCCGCTGCAGGTGCTGCGGCTGGGCCTGCGCGGCACCGGCTGGCGGCGGGCGTTGTTCCTGACGCTTGCCAAGCTGCCCGAGGCGCTTGGCGTGGTGCAGTTCCATCTCAACCGGCTGACGGGTCGCAGCACCCGGCTGATCGAATACAAGTGACGGGTCGCGGTCAGCCGCCGTCCCGCTTTCGTTCTGCCGCCCTGAGGATCGCGTCGAAGCGAGCCGGATCGAAGGGCTTTTTCCAGTTCAGCTTGCTGACGGGCAGGCCGCGCCGCAGAGTTTCGGCCGCCGCCTCCTCGGCACCGGCCTGCCCGTCGAGGGCCGCCATCAGCCGAAAGCTCGGCACGGCCCAGAGCCCCGAACAGCAGCGCCATTCCCGCATCAGCTCCGGAGACCGGGAGACCGCGAACTGGAAGGCGTACATCACCATGAAATAGGGCCCGGGCGGGCGCCGCCGGGCGATCAGATAGTCACCGTATTGCCGCGCCCAGGCGGCGATCAGCGGATGTCCCGGCGCCGCGGCGATGAACCAGGTCGACAGCCAGCGGTCCGGCCCGGGATCGCGGAACACGAAGAAGCCCGATCCGGCCAGCAGCGGCAGCCAGTCCTCCAGCGGCCGGTGACAGAAGACAGTGGCATCCGCCCAGACCCCCCCGAAGCGTTCGAGCAGCCTGAGCCGCAGGAAATCGGCCTCATGGCGTCTGGGCAGCGCCGCGGGCAGGTCCGAGAGATCCACGAGGGCGCCCGCGGCGTCGCGATCAAGCACCCGCAGATCCCAGCCCGGATTGGCGGCGCGCCAGCTGGCAATGCAGCGCTGCACCACCGGCGGCGCCTCATCGAGCCCCTGGGCCCAGTAGATCCAGAGGATCTTCGGCAGGGTGCCGGGCGCCCTGGGCGTCATCGGGTCGCCGCCCCGGCTGCGGATCTCGGCCACATGGGCGCGGTTCACCCGGTCGAGCCGCCGGGCGAAAACCTCGAAGGCGGGGGCTCCGGGCAGGTCCCGAAGCGCCCAGAGGGCGGTTCCGAGGCCCTGACGGGCACGGCGACGGAGAGCACTGGAAAACGACACGGAAACCCCCTTCGGCGAACGCGGCTGGCCGAAGGCTAGCGGATCGCCCAGGGCGCTCCAAGCCGAACGAGAAAATGATAGGCAGGAGACCTTGCGATAGTAAGATAAGACCTATGAAAACCCATATTCACTGCGGCTTTCACAAAACGGCATCGACCTATCTGCAGCGGGTTCTTCGGGACAATGCAAAGCGTCTTTCCTGTTATCTGACGATCATAAACCGTATCGAGCTGGGTACTTACGATCTGCGCATGGCCTGTCTGGCCTACAATTCCGGACGGGGCAAGGCATCGGCCGTTCGCGCCGAACTCGACCGGCTGGCGCAAAGGGTCGCCGGATCCGACCGTCCTGTGCTGATAACCGACGAAGCCTTCTTCGGTCCCCATATCGGTCAGGACGGCGAGACCCGGCTGTTTCCCAGGGCGCATGAGGTTTCGCAGATGATGGTGGAGGCCTTCGCCCCTCATCCGGTCGAGATCCTGCTTTATACGCGCGACGAATCCTCCTGGCTGAAGAGCGTGCACAATCAGTCGGTCAAGCAGGACCGCTATTCTGGCAGCTTCGAAGAGTTCCTGGCTGAGATCGGCGGCGGGGCCGATCTCGATGCCGTCACGGCGCGGATCGCGGCGACAATCGGACCGGAGCGGGTGCAGGTCTTCCGGCTCGAGGACGATCGCTCTCATCCGTTCGGCAGCGGCGGCGCGCTGCTGGACCATGTCGGCATTCCCCGCGAGGTTCAGCAGGATCTCAAGCGGGCAAGCGGCATCAATCAGTCGCTCGATGCCCGCCATCTGCGCATCATGCGCAGGCTGAACGGCCTGGCGCTTCCGGATTTTCTTTACGGCAGGATGCGGCGCGGGGTTCTGCGGCTGCAGCGCCGCGCCCGCGCCCGTTCCTAAAGCCACCGCCCCCGGGCTGCATCATCCAACCTGCCTGCGGAGCGCGGTTCAGGACAGAAGCTGCAGCAGGCCGTCCTTGTGCAGCCAGCAGGCATAGCCGTTCAGGGCAAGGCTCACGGCCAGCAGCATCATGTCGCTGACCGGATCGTCGGCATTGTAGAGATTGAGATACCGGGACCGCAGCGGATAGATCAGCATCGCGGCCAGGGCCGGGGCCAGGATCACGCCCGCGATACCGACCGTCATCACCCCGACCAGCATCAATGCCACCTGAAGCGTCGCGGTCATGGCCGTCAGGTAGAACTGGCGCCGCGAATCCCCGACAGCAAGCAGGATGCCGCCATAAGCCAGCGAAACCAGCTGCAGCGGCAGGGCGAAGGCAAACAGCACCACCATCGGACCGGCGAGCACATAGCGGGGGTCGTAGAGCAGCTCGATCAGCAGGCCGCCGCCATAGGCCAGCGGCACGGTCATCGCCACCAGCCCGCCCACCGCCAGCCGCCGGGCCTTGAGAACGTTGCGCCGGTTCGCCTCGTTCTTCGAAGGATGGCGCATCCGGTAAAGCGGGCCGAGGATCTTGCCCAGCGTTGCCCGCGCCATCAGGATCGGCAGATTTCCGAAGAAGAAGGCGATGGTATAGACGCCAAGCTGGTCGAGGGTGATGAACTTGCCCAGAATCGCCCGGTCGGCCTGATTCATGGCAAAGCCCGCGATGGTGCTGAGAAAGATCCATTTCCCGAACCGGATCAGGTCGCTGAACGAGGCGCGGTGCCAGCGCAGCCGGTTGCGGATCCCGGGCATCAGGGTATGCGAGGCCACCACCATGAAGACCGTGCTGGCCAGCCCGCCCCAGATCAGCGCCCAGACCGAACGCAGCCAGAAGGCCAGCGCGATGTTCAGCGCCAGCGCCAGCACCTGCGAGCCGATGGTCAGCATGGTCTGGCGGCCGAGGCGCAGATGCCGGTTGGCGGTGGCGATATTGGTCGACATGAAGCCCGCGAACAGCGCGTTCAGCGCCACGACCGGCAGCAGCTGCGCCAGCAGCGGCTCGTCGTAGAAGCGGGCGACCGGCCCCGAAATAGCGAAGGCGGCCAGCCACAGGATCGCGCCGCGCAGGATCTGCACGGTCCAGGCGGTGTTGAGGTAATCCGGGTCGTCGCCGCTTTTGCTGAGGGTGATCGAGGTGCGGATGCCCACGTCCGAGAACATCTGCAGCCCGCTCATGAAGACCTGCACGATGGCCATCATCCCGAAGGCCTCGGGAAAGAGCAGCCGCGTGAGGATCAGGTTCGAGACGAGACGAAGCAGGTTCGAGGCACCGAATTCCGCCAGCGAGAACACGGTCCCACGCATGGCGCGCTGCTTGAGCCCCGTTTCGGGCTGCGGGTTCTGGACCACCGGGCTGTTCCTGATATCGGCGAGCTTTGACCGCTTCTGCTTATCAAGCGGGGGGGCGCGAGATAAAGTGCCCTCATCTCTTCGGCGCCACGGCAACACGCGAGTTTCGATGTCACGAATTGCATTTTACCGGCTTGCCAGCCTTGTCGGCCTGGTTTTCGCCGCCGGAACCCTCTACCGGCTCTTTCCCATCGTCACGGGCCAGCCGGCCCTGTCGGAATTCTTCATGACCGAGGACGGCTACCTGATGCTGACCGTCGCCCGCAACATGGCGATGGGGCTTGGCATGTCGGTCTCGGACGGCACCATTCCCACCAACGGGGTGCAGCCCCTGGCCACCTTCCTGTTCACCCTGCCCTATCTGGAAACCGGCGGCGACAAGGTGACGAGCCTGATCGGCATCCATCTGATCATGGCCGCCTGGTCGGTGGCCGGGTTCTTCCTGGTCCGGGCGCTGGCGGCCCGGATCCTCGACCCAGAGGGCCAGGCCCCGGCCCTGCCCTGGATCGCGGCGCTTTTGTGGTATCTGTCGCCGCTTCTGGTGCTGCACACCATGAACGGGCTCGAGACCGGGCTTTACAGCGCTGCGGTGCTGGCCGTGCTGCTGATGTTCCTGCGGCTCTTGCGGCGCGAGGCTCCGCTTGGCTGGGCCTGGCATCTGGGCTTCGGGCTGATGGCCGGGATCGCCTTCCTGGCCCGGATCGACGCGGTCTTCCTGCTGGTCGCGGTCTATCTGGTCTGGGCCATCGACGGGCTTTTGCTGCGCCGCGACCCGATCCGGACGGTCGCGGCCCGGATCGTGCCCTCGGGCCTGATCTCGATCCTCGTCGCCGCGCCCTGGCTGCTGAACAACCAGATCCGCTTCGGCTCGATCATGCCGGTCAGCGGCACGGCGCAGTCGATGGCGGCCGAGTTCGGCCAGAATCTGGGCGTGCTGCCGGTCAAGATCTTCGAATATTTCATGCCGATGCTGCCGGTTCCCAACCCGCTGGAAAAGACGCTGCCGGTGATCGCGATCGCCACCGCCGTCAGCCTTGGCGTGCTGGCATGGTTCCTGATCGGCGTCTTCACCCGGGCCAGCCGGCCGGTCCGGCTGATGGTACTGGCCTATCTTCTGTTCGGGGCGATGGTCAGCGGCTATTACGGGCTCTGGTTCGGCGCCCCCCATTTCATGAGCCGCTATCTGGCTCCGCTGGCGCCGCTTTGCATCATCGCCTCGCTCTGGGTGCTGGCCGACCTGTCGCGCTGGCTGTTCCGGGCGCGGGGGCTGCGGCCCGCGATCTGGACCGGATCGGCGGCGGTCGGGTTGTGCATGCTGCTGCTGGGTCGGCTGCTGCTGCCCGGTGCGCAGGAACAGGGTCACATGCAGGTGGTCGACTGGGTCGAACGGAACGTGCCTGACAGCGCCTGGGTCGCCGCCGTGCAGACCGGCACGCTTGGCTACTGGCACGACCGCACGATCAATCTCGACGGCAAGGTGAACCCCGAGGCGCTGGAGGCGCGGCGGACCGAGGGCAACGTGCTGGCCTATGTCGTGAACAGCCGGATCGATTACATCGCCGACTGGTACGGGGTCGGCGGCTGGGCCGCGCGCGAGGAGGGAGGCTTTGCCGAAACCTTCGAGCTGATCGAGCACACGAAGTCCCCGTCGCTGGCGGTGATGCGCCGGCGCGTGCTGCACGAGCCGGGCTGAGGCCGCTGAACCGGTCGGGCCCCTCCCGGGCGCGCGGGTCCCGCTACGTCCGCACCCGGCTGCGGGCGCGCGGGGCCTTGCCCCGGGGGGCCTCCGCGTGTTTGCTGCCCGCAGTCAATGGCAAGGGGAGCCGGACGTGATCCATCCAGTCATCCTGTGCGGCGGGTCGGGGACCCGGCTCTGGCCGTCCTCGCGCAAGGCCTATCCCAAGCAGTTCGCCCCGCTGATCGGGCGCGAAAGTCTCTATCAGCGCACCTTGCGGCGGTTCTCGGGCGGCGGCTTCGCGGCCCCGCTGGTGATGACCGGCAACGAGTTCCGCTTCATGGCGACCGAACAGGCGGCCGCGATCGGGCTGAGCGACGCGCGGGTGGTGGTCGAGCCGCTGGGGCGCGACACCGCCCCGGCGATCCTGGCGGCCGCCCTTCTGCTGGAGCGGGACGATCCCGAGGCGCTGATGCTGGTCGCGCCCTCCGATCACGTCATCGCCGACCTGCCCGCCTTCCTGGCCGCGGTCGAGGCCGGATGTCCCCCTGCCCGCGACGGCGCGCTGGTGACCTTCGGCATCACCCCGGACCGGCCCGAGACCGGCTATGGCTATCTCGAGCTGACCGCGCCGCCCGCAGGCGCCACGCCGGTCCCGCTGGCCAGTTTTCGCGAGAAGCCCGACCTTGCCACCGCCCGGGAGATGCTGGCGGCGGGCACCTATCTCTGGAATGCGGGGATCTTCCTCTTTCGCGCCGCCGACGCCATCGCGGCCTTCGAAACCCACGCCCCCGAACTGCTGGCGCCCTGCCGCGCGGCCATCGCCGAAGGGCAGACCGATCTGGGCTTCTTCCGGCTGGCCGAGGCGGCCTATGCCGGGGCGCGGGCGATTTCCTTCGACTATGCGGTGATGGAAAAGGCCAGCCGGGTGATGGCGGTGCCGCTCGAGGGCGGCTGGTCCGATCTCGGCTCCTGGGACGCGCTCTGGGCGGCGGCGGGACCGGATGCGGCCGGGGTGGTGGCCGACGGGGCGGTGACGGCGATCGATTGCCGCGACAGCTATCTGCGGTCCGAGGATGAGAGCATGCAGCTTGTCGGGCTCGGGCTCGAGGGCGTGGTCGCGGTGGCGATGCGCGACGCGGTGCTGGTCGCCGACAAGTCCCGCGCCCAGGAGGTCAAGACCGTGGTCGAGACGCTGCGCGCCGACGGGGTCGCACAGGCCGACCAGTATCCCCGGTTCCACCGGCCCTGGGGCTGGTACGAGACCCTCTGTCTGGGCACCCGCTTCCAGGTGAAGCGGATCATGGTCAAGCCGGGCGGCGTGCTGAGCCTGCAAAGCCACCATCACCGCTCGGAACACTGGATCGTGGTCTCGGGCACGGCCGAGGTCACCATCGGCGAGGAGGTCCGGCTGGTGACCGAGAACCAGTCGGTCTACATCCCGCTTGGCACCGTCCACCGGATGGCCAATCCGGGCAAGCTGCCGATGTAT
The DNA here is from genome assembly GCF_003314725.1 of Rhodovulum sp. BSW8. Classification (NCBI taxonomy): domain Bacteria; kingdom Pseudomonadati; phylum Pseudomonadota; class Alphaproteobacteria; order Rhodobacterales; family Paracoccaceae; genus Rhodovulum; species Rhodovulum sp. BSW8. The sequence continues at coordinate 22,280 of NZ_QNVX01000025.1, read as the reverse complement.
CTGATCGAGGTGCAGACCGGGGCCTATCTGGGCGAGGACGACATCGTCCGCTATCAGGACATCTACGACCGGAGCTGAGCCGCCCCCACGCCTCAGTCTTCGTTGCGGCGCTTTTCGATCCAGGCCAGGAAGGCGCGGTCGGGCTGGCGGATGCGCGGCCGGCCGCTGGCGGCCCAGACCCCGCGCCATTGTGCCTCGAGCGCATAGACATCGGCGCCGGGCATCCGCGCCCGCGCCGTCTCGAGCGCCTCGGGCGACAGCACCGGGGGCGGCCCGTCCGGCGCCCCCCCTCGTTCGATCACCTCGTCGCGGCGCCGCACGCAAAGAATGTCGCCCGGCTCCTCGGCCAGGCGGTATTCGGGCAGCCGGTCCTCGCGCAGGATCTCGCGCACCATGGCGCGGAACACCCGCACCGGGCTGGCAGATCCGGTCTTCTTCCACAGCACCGGGATCGAGATCCGCCATTCGGGCTGACGCCCGCAATGCTTGCGCGCCAGTTCGTAGATCCGCCGCTCGAGCGGCTTGCGCAGCTGGAAATAGTCGCGGCTGAGCGTCAGCACCGATTTCGCCAGCACCGCGCGATAAAGCCATTCGCTGAGCGTGACCGAAACCGACACCATCCGCCCGGCCCGGGTCCGGCGCACGATTTCCCAGCTGTCGATCAGCCCGAAGCCGGTCGTGGTCTCGACATCGCCGGTGGCGATATTGGTGGTGATGCGGGTGCCGACCAGCCGCTCGAAAGCCTCGCGGAGGCGTTTGTAGCTGTCACCGCTGGTCTCGCGGTTGGTGGCCAGCAGCAGATCATGGGCGGTCAGCGTCAGATGTCGCGAAGTCGGCCTTCCGGCATTCAGCGCGGCCATCAGCTGGCTGATGCAGAAGATCAGGATATCGGCGTCGAAGATCGTGGCCCGGCCCCGGACCGAAGGCGTGATCGTCACCCGCACCCCGTTATGTTCGTAATCGAGGATCCGCCGGTCGGGCCGGGTCGACAGCGAAAACAGCGGATGCTCCATCGCCGCGATATCGTGCTTGGGACTCGGGCCCAGAAAATCGCAGACGAAGAAATCGCCGATCGCAGCCGCAGCCATGCCGCCGCCGGTCTGTCCGCCCGGTCCCTGTTGAACTGCCCGCATCGCCCTTCCGATCCCTGTTGCCGGGATTCGTCGTTTCATTGACGCCCAGACTACTTATCCACAAACCGCCCCGTCCAGCCGCAGATCGTGGCTTCGGAATCGCCCGAACGTGGGTTCAGAGTCGGTCTTTCGGGGGTTCAGAGTCGGGCAGGCTCCGGGAAGGGCCAAAATTTCTAGCAATTCTATAAGGTTGCGCGAATGGGCAAATCCTGTAACCTATACTAACGGATTATCTAACTAAAAAAAAATCGCCGGGCCCCTGCCCCCCGTCCGATCCCCTGACAGCACCCGATTGCAGCTATGGAAAAAGGGCCCTGAAGAGCCCATGTGCGATTTCGGGTTACATGTGCCGCCTTTTGCCGTACATTGAAGAAAAAGCGGCATATCGGGCAGGGCAGCCATGAGCAGGGACGACATCCCCCCTTATCTGAACATCTCTCCGGACCGGGCGGCAGAGCTTCTGGGCACGCCCGCCGACACGCCCGGCTTCGCCGCCGTGGCAGAGGCCTGCCGGAGGGGCCGCCAGGATCTGGCCTCGCGCGGGCTCGACGAGACCGGAGCGCGCCGTCTGCGGCTGTTTTCGACCTGGGAAATCACCCGCTATCTGATCCCGGTGGCCCCTGCCCATTTCCGCCGGGTGCTGCGCCAGAACCCCGACCTGCCCCAGGGCCAGAGCGAAAGCGAGGGGGGCGCGAAATGGTTCACCCTCGACGAGGTGCTCCGGCTGCGGGCGCATTTCGGCGCCGAGGGCTCGAAGGCCAAGAACTATCTGCCCTACCGGCCGAAGGACCTGCCGGCCAAGATCGTGGCGGTTGCCAATTTCAAGGGCGGGGTGGGCAAAACCTCGACCTGCGCGCATCTGGCGATGTCGGCCGCGCTCGACGGCTACCGGGTGCTGGTGATCGACCTCGACAGCCAGGGTTCGATGACCTCGATCTTCGGGGGCCAGATCGAGGATGAATGGCAGACCGTCTTCCCGCTGCTGGCGCGGCATTACGCGACCACGCTGCGCGCCGACAACCAGCGCAGGCTCGACCGGGGCGAGCCCCCCCTGCCCTTCGACGACACCCTGACCGAGGCGCTGAAGCTGAAAGCGCCCGATCTGATCCGCAAGACCCACTGGCCCAATATCGACCTGATCGGGGCGCAGCTGAACCTGTACTGGTCCGAGTTCCAGATCCCGGTCTGGCGGATGCAGTCGCGCGGCTGGCGGCTCTGGGATGCGCTGACCGACGTGCTGGCCGAGGACGGCGTCCTCGATGCCTATGATCTGGTGTTCCTCGATACCCCGCCCGCACTTGGCTATCTGACCATCAACGGGCTGGCGGCGGCCGATATCCTGCTGGTGCCTTTCGGCGCCTCCTTCCTGGAATTCGATTCCACGGGGCGCTTCTTCGACATGCTGCATGCGACCTTCGCCTCGATCGAGGAGGGCGAGAATGTCGCCGCCCGGGCGCTGGGGCGCGAGGAGCTGCATTTCGAATGGGATGCGGTCCGGGCGGTGATGACCCGCTTTGATGCCGGGCAGCAGGCCGAGATGGCCGGGCTGATCCAGGCCTATATGGGGCAGGTCCTGTCGCCCCACCGGCAGGATTTCACCGCGCTGATCGGTCAGGCCGGGGAACAGGTGAACGGCATCTACGAGGCCGATTACCGCGATTTCAACCGCGAGACCTATGCCCGGGGGCGGGCCACCTTCGATGCGACCTATGCCGCCTTCAAGACGCTGCTGTACGGGATCTGGCGCCGCGAAGAGACCGCCCGGACCGCCGCGGCGGAATGACCGCCCGCCCCTGACCTGCCCTTTCGCCGAAGGAAGACCCCGCATGGCCCGACGCAAACGCCTGTCTCCGCTTACCGGTCCGACTGAAGAGACCCCCGGCGTTCCGCCGGGACCGATGCCCGTCCTTTCGCGTCCGCCGGTGGCCGAGATTGCCGCCGCCTCGGCCAGCCAGGCCGCGCTGGAGCAACTGGCCGACGAGGTCTCGGCCGCCCGGCGCGAGGGGCGGATGGTGCTGTCGCTGCCGCTTGAGGCGATCGAGGCCGGGCATCTGTTGCGCGACCGGATGCATCACGACGCCGAGGACATGGCCGCGCTGAAGGCGAGCCTGGCCGCCCGCGGCCAGCAGACCCCGATCGAGGTGACCGATCTGGGCCAGGGCCGGTACGGGCTGATTTCCGGAGCGCGGCGGCTGGCGGCGCTGAGCGATCTGGCCGCCGAGACCGGCGAGCCGCGGTTCGGGCAGGTTCTGTGCCTTCTGCGCAGCCCCGAGGGCGCGGCCGAGGCCTATCTGGCCATGGTCGAGGAAAACGAGATCCGGACCGATCTGTCCTTCTACGAACGCGGCCGTCTGGTCGCCGAGGCGGTGCGGATGGGGCTGTTCGCCGATCCGGCTGCGGCGGTGAAGGGGCTGTTCGGCAATGCGCCCCCTGCCCGGCGGTCGAAGATCCTGTCCTTCGTGGCGCTGCATCGGGCGCTGGGGCCGGCGCTGCGCTTTCCGACCGCGATTCCCGAAAAGCTGGGGCTGGCGATTGTGGCCGGGCTGAAGGCCGATCCCGATCTTGCCGCCCGGCTGAGCGCCGCGCTGGCAAAGGCTCCGCCCGCCGATGCCGAAGCCGAACGCCGGTTGATCGAGCGGGCGCTGCGCAAGGCGCCTGCCGCCGCGGCCCCGCGCGGCCGCGAGGTCGCACCGGGGATTAGGCTCGAGGCGCGCAAGGGGCGGCTTGTGCTTTCGGGCGAGGGCGTCGGGCCCGAACTGGCCGAGGCGCTGGAGGCCTTCCTGGCCGCGCGCGGCCCGCTCAGATGATCTCGAGCCGGCCGCTGGCCAGGGCGGCGGCATAGACCGTGGCATTGGCCACGGCATGGGCGAGGATCGCATCGCCGACGCGGCCGCGCCTGCGGCAGATCCAGGACAGCACCAGCCCCGCCGCCAGCGCCTCGGCCCAGCGGTCATGAAGCGCGGCAAAGGCCCCGGCCGAGACCAGGGCCGCGAAGACGCTCCAGGCCCTGCCCTGCCCGATCCGCAGCTTGCCCTCGAGATAGTCGCGGAAGAAGAGTTCCTCGACCAGCGGCACCAGCAGCACCGTGCCGACCCCGCGCAGCAGATACCACAGCATCAGCGCCGTGCCGGTCAGCGCGCCATAGGGCGGGCTTTCGGCGGGTGCGACGGGGATCAGCACCCAGACGGCCCCGATCAAAAGCCCGGCCCCGATCGCCACCGGATCGGCGCGCCAGTCGAGCCGGGCATAGATCGGCCAGAACAGCGCCACGGCGGCCCCGAGGACCAGCGCGCGGATCGGGTAGAGCATGCCGGGGGCCTGCGACACGGTCGAGGCGACCAGCGCGGTCAGCATGAAGACGGCGAAGGGCAGGATCCGGGCTGCGGCCGGGTCGCGGTGCAGCGGCGGCAGGGAGGGCCGGTCCGGCGCGGGCCGGTCTGTCATTGGCCGGGCAGGGGCAACCGGTTCGGGGTCGCGGCGCAGCGCGGGCAGGCCCTGGGCCAGCGCGATCAGCCCCAGCGCGATGCAGGTGAACATCAGCCATCCGGCATGGCTGTGAAATCCGCCCACGGCCAGGTCGGGATGCCCCGACAGCCCGATGGCCAGCAGTGCCACGATCCGCACCACGTTGAGCGCGGCGCTGACCAGTATCCCCACCGGCAACAGGATCAGCGCCCTGGGAAAGCGCAGCTCGTGGCGGAAGAGCGCGAGGTAGAGCAGCACGAAAAGCGTGACCAGAGCCATGCCCTCGATGCCGGAACAGACCGGGGCGATGTCGATATGAAAATTGCCCCGGCCGATGATCTTGGCGGCCGGGTCGGCATCGACCTCGTAGCCGAGCAGATCCATCCCCCGCGAGACCAGCGCGAAGGTCGTGTCGGTGACGGTGTCGAACCGCCAGAGCGGGCGCAGCCGGATCGCCAGACCCGGCGCCGCGAGCCCGGCCACGACCACCGCACCGAGCGTCCAGCCCGTGGCGCGCAGGAAGTGCCGCCAGCGCTCGGGCGGGGCCAGCATCCGGGCCGTGCCGAGCCCGCCGAGCCCGAGCCCCAGCGCCCAGAAGGCCAGCGTCGGCGCCAGCGAGGCGGTGCCCGAACCTTCGCGCAGGAAGAGGATCGGCACGCTCATCGCCGCGAGCCCCGCAAGGTTCAGCGCCAGGGGCAGAAGGGCTGGGCGGGCCTCGGCCAGAAGGTCGGCGAAGGCGCGCCGGGCCAGCATCGCCAGGATCGCCAGCGCGCCAAGTGTCGTGAAGGCGCTGACCATCAGGCCGCTGGCGCCGCTGCAGACCCGGTGCGGCCAGTTGGCCAGACAGGTGAAGTCGATCGCATGCTTGTAGCTCACGCTGAGCGCCAGCATCTCCAGCGCCAGCAGGCCGAGCACGGCCCAGAGGCCGCGTGGCAGGCTCCGGGCCTGCATGTCCGTCTGTGTCATCGGTCCCCCCCGAACGATCCCCCGACCGCGCGGCTGCGGCCGCGCCCCGGTCAATTGCTATCGAGATGGGGCGCGATCTCAAGCGAATGCTGCCCGCAGGGGCGGCAGAGGGCCTGCGAAAAGGGGGGCACCGGCACCGCATCGACACAGTCCGCCGGATTTTCGCATGCGAAAATCCGGGCCGGTGGCAGGCCGATTGACGCAAAAGGGCAGGGCGGTCCAAGCTCGGGACCGTGGCCGGGGGCCTGCAGGAGAGAGCTTGCGGGACGGTGCGTTGTCGGGGGTAATCGGGGGGTGTCAATGCGTACGGGCGCGGATCTGGCCCAGATCAGGATCAATACCGGGATCAGCGTGATTGTCCCGACCTATCGCGAAGCCGAGAATATTCCGCATCTGCTGGCCGAGCTGGACCGGCTGCGGCGGGACTACGACCTGACGCTGGAAGTGCTGTTCATGGATGATGACAGCCGCGACGGCAGCGTCGAGGCGGTGGCGGCCAGCGGCTTCGACTGGGCGCGGATCGTCGTGCGCACCCGCGACCGCGGGCTCAGCCCGGCGGTGCTCGACGGGTTTCGCGCCGCCCGCCATCCGGTGCTGGTCTGCATGGATTGCGATCTGAGCCATCCGGTCGACGCGATTCCGCAGATGATTCTCGGGCTCGCCTCGGGCCAGCAATTCGCGATCGGCTCGCGCTATGTGCCGGGAGGCTCGACCGATGACGACTGGGGGCTCTTCCGCTGGCTGAACAGTGCCATTGCCACATGGCTGGCGCGGCCGCTGACCAAGGTGCGCGACCCGATGTCGGGCTTTTTCGCGCTGCGCAAGGCCGATTTCGATGCGGCGCGGGGGCTGAACCCGGTGGGCTACAAGATCGCGCTGGAGCTGATCGTGAAATGCGGCATGGAAAATGTCGGCGAAGTGCCGATCGAGTTTTCCGACCGCCGCTTCGGGGAAAGCAAGCTGACCCTGAAGGAGCAGCTGAAATACATCCAGCACCTGCGGCGGCTTTACCTCTTCCGCTTCGCCAATGCGATGTACCTGCTGCAATTCCTGGTGGTCGGTGCCAGCGGCGTCGTCGTGAATCTGGCGGTGCTGTCGGGGCTGCAGCTGGCCGGGCTCGCGCCCTGGATCTGTCTGGCGGGCGGGATCGGGGTAAGCCTCGTGACCAATTTCCTGCTGAACCGCCGGTTCACCTTCAGCTATGCGCGCGGGCGCCATGCGGGCCGGCAGTTCCTGGGCTTCGTCGGGGCCTCGATGGTGGGGCTTGCGGTGAATTACGCGGTGGCGCTGTGGCTCAGCCACAAGGTCCTGACCGGGTCCTACGGGCTGCAGGTCTCGGCGATGATCGGGATCGCGGCGGGGATGATCTTCAACTTCCTCGGCAACCGCTACATCGTGTTCCGCAAGCGCTATATCCGGGACTGAGCGTCGGCGGGGCAGGGACCCCGCCGGACGGGAGGACGCGGTCCCGAGGGACGGCTAGAGGCCCCAGAAATCGGCCGGACGGCCGCAATGGGCCAGAAACGCCCGGCTGTCCGGACCCAGCCGCTCGGCCAGCTCGCGGCGCAGAGCGGCAGAAATCTCGGGCGCCTCGCCGATGCGGCGGCTCAGCAGCCGGGTCTTGACCGTGCTGCGCAGCCCTTTCGGCGCCAGCGCCTTCAGCCGGCCGATGCCCGGCAGCGCGTTCAGGGCGGAATAAAGCTGCCCTGGCACCGCCTTGCCCCGGCTCGGATTGACATGGCCGCGCGGGATCTCGGCAAGCGGCTCGATCCCCAGAAAACCGCAAAGCCGCGCGAAGAAAACGAAGCGGTCGGTCTTCAGATCCTCCATGAAGCCGACGAAGATCCGGTCGTCGGGGAAATGCGCCCGGTAAAGCTGAAGGTTGTGCCAGTAGAGGCTCTGTCCGAGATACCGGTCGGGCATCTCGCGCACCGCCCGTTCAAGCGTCGGCGGCACCTGGTCGCCCTGGTCCACCCGGTTCTGCACCCAGGCCGAGGCAAGCCGGGCCACCGGGTCGCGCACCATGTAGATCAGCCGCATCTCGGGGGCATAGGCGGCGATCCGGGCGGCGGTGTCGGGATACATCAGCCCCGAGGCATAATCGTTCGATCCTTCGCCGATCCGGCGCGCGCCTGCCGCCCCGTCGAAAAGTCCTTCGTACCAGTCCGCGCCGCGGTCATGGACCTCGTCATGGCTGAAGAAGTTCGGCTCCCGGCCCGGCAGCATGAAGACCTCGGGATGATCCTCGAGATAGGCGGACACCGTGGACGTGCCGCATTTCATGGCACCGATCAGGAGAAAGTCGGGTCGCAAGGCAATGTCCTTTCGTCAGAAGGGGAGACCTCCGAGCGCATGCAGTCGGCGGCCGAAACAGGCTGCACCTTCCAGGGTGGAATGTCCGTAATCGTAGAAGGTCTTGTACCCGTCATCGGTCATCGCGGCACAGCTTTGACGCGGCGCATCGCAGATCGGTCCGATCTTGTCCACAACGGCGACACCTTCGGTCCGGCCGATGGCGGCAATCCGGTCATTGATCGCAGAAATTTGCGGCTTGCGGCAACTCCAGGCCAGCCGTCCGAGCGCTTCGGGATCGACGGTGGTCCGGTTGCGGCGCAGGTACCAGTCGAAGACCGGCATCCCCTCGATCGGCTTGTATTCGGCGCTGCCTGTCGTGAGGACAACGGTCTTGCCCGCGGCCAGACTGGGCGCAGCAAGCAGGGCCTCCATCTGATCGGCGGGGATTTTGGCACTTGTGCCGAACCGCGCCAGCCCGATCCCGCCATGGAGATCGGGATTGAGCACGAGCGCGTTGAACCGGCCCTTGGCATGGGAACCGCCCAGGATCAGCACCCGCGAGCCGGGGGGGGGCGGGGGCGAACCACAGCTGCCGGGCCTCGAAAGGAAAGGGGGAACCGGCCTAGGATCCGGCTTCGCCCGCGGTAGCGGTCAGCGCGCCCGCCGCAAGTTCCCAGGCCCGGCTCTGTCGCCCGTAGAAGGACAGAGACCAGTCCAGCCGGGTAAGGATCTCGGCCAGGACCGGCAGCAGCAGCCGGCCCGAGCGCGCCAGAACGGTCGCCACCAGAAGCGGGAAGAAGATGTGGAACTGTTCTTCGACCGCCAGCGACCAGGTGTGCAGGAACGGGTGAAGCGCGTCGGCGGCGGCCCCGTAGGAGCCCAGAAGATCGTACCAGAAATAGTTCGAGACGAAGCCGAGGGAGGCGGCCAGAGACCAGACGAAGTCGATCATCTGCCGGGGGTAGAGGATCGCCCAGGCCGCGGGGATCGAGGCGAACATCGCCGTGAACAGCGCAGGCAGGATCCGCCGCGCCCGGCATTCGTGGAAATTCAGGATCGAGAACCGGCCGGTCCGGTCCCATTCGGTCAGGATGAGCGAGGTGATCAGGAAACCCGAGATCACGAAGAAGACGTCGACCCCGAGGAACCCGCCCTTCAGCACCGGATGGCCGCTGAGGGAAAACTCGGCATGATAGATCGGCACCGACAGGACGGCGACGGTTCGCAGGCCGTCGATTTCGGGGCGGTAACGCAGGCTCATGCCGGACCTGTACAGCACAACACGGACCCTGCCTGCGCCGGTCGGCGAAAGCCCGCAAGACAGTCGGTTCCGGTCCGGCTCTCGGTCGAGAGATGGCCGAGGGGGGCTTTCGACACAACTGCGGGGGGCTTGAAAAAAGCGGGCAATGCAGGGCGTCTGCGTTTTGCGATTTCGTACGGTTCGGCTTATACAGGCCGCAGTTTTTTTCGATTGTCCCATGGTCCGATGTCCGATCCGTCCCGCGCCTATGTCCTGATTTCACCCTGCCGGGACGAGGCGGCGCATATGCGCCGGACGCTCGACAGCGTGCTGGCCCAAAGCCTGCGCCCGGCGAAATGGGTGATCGTCGATGACGGCTCGACCGACGAGACGCCGAAGATCCTGGCCGAATACGCTGCTGCCTGCCCCTGGATCGAGATCGTGGCCAAGCCCGATCGCGGCCAGCGGGCGGTGGGGCCGGGGGTGATCGAGGCCTTCTATGCCGGGCTCGACCGGGTCGAGCCGGGGGCCTTTCCCTATCTGTGCAAGCTCGATCTCGATCTCGACCTGCCGCCGCGCTATTTCGAGACCCTGATCGAGCGGATGGAGGCCGAACCCCGGATCGGCACCTGTTCGGGCAAGCCCTATATCCGGCGCGGCGGCGCGCTGGTGTCCGAGCGGCGCGGCGACGAGATGTCGGTGGGCATGACCAAGTTCTACCGCAGCGCCTGTTTCCGTCAGATCGGCGGCTTCGTGCGCGCGGTGATGTGGGATGCGATCGACTGCCACAAGGCGCGCCAGCTGGGCTGGATCGCGGTCAGCTGGGACCATCCCGACCTGAATTTCGAGCATCTGCGGCCGATGGGCTCGTCCCAGAGCTCGATCTATACCGGGCGCCGGCGGCACGGCTTCGGGCAGCATTACATGGGGTCGGACCCGCTGTATTTCGCGGCGACCTGCGTCTTCCGCGGGTTCGAGCCGCCTTACGTGCTGGGCGGGCTGGCGATGATGCAGGGCTATCTCGGCGCCTGGCTCAGCGGTGCAGCCCGCCACCCGGATGCAGGGCTCGTGGCCTTCATCCGGGCCTATCAGCGCCGGGCGCTTCGGGTCGGGCGGGCGCGGGCCGTGGCCGGGATCGAGGCCGAGCGCGCCGCGATCTTCGATCCGGACCGGGCGGTCTAGCCATGGCCCAGGTTCGGCGTTCGCCGTTTCACCCGGCCGCCCCTGCCGGGCGAGGAGACCAGACATGACGCTTCCCGATTTCTTCATCATCGGCGCAGCCAAGGCCGGGACGACCAGCATCTTCGCGCTGCTCGAACAGCATCCCGATGTCTTCATGCCGACCCCGAAAGAGCCTGAATTCTTCGCGCGCGACGACCTTTATTCGGCCGGAATAGAGACCTATTCGGCGCTGTTTGCCGGGGCGCGGCCGGGCCAGCGCGTGGGCGAGGCCTCGACGCTTTATTCGCATGCGCCGCTTTTCCCCGACACCGCCGCCCGGATCGCCCGCCATGCGCCGGGGGCGCAGTTCATCTATGTCCTGCGCGAGCCGGTGGCGCGGGCCTATTCCTTCTATGTCCAGCTGGTGAAGAACTATCAGAACGGCACCCGCGACTATGCCGTGCATCGCCGCTTCGAGGACTTCATCCTGCCCGAGCGTCATGCCCTGGCGGCCCCCCGCGAAAAGGCGCTGGCGCCTTTCAACGCGCATTTCCCCGATACGCCCGAGCTTTGCCTCGCAGGCAGCGATTATGTGCTGCAGATCGAGACCTATCTGGCGCAGTTTCCGCGCGATCGTTTCCTGTTCCTGACCTTCGAGGACTTCCGCGACGACCCGCGCGCCACGCTGCGCCGGATCACCGGGTTTCTCGGCCTCGATCCGCTGCCCGAGGCGGCCTTCGGCGGCGGGGCCGAGGCGCGGAACGTCTCGAGCGCGCATTTCGACGCGCTGGGGGCGGCGGCCGGGGCGCAGCGGCTGCGCGGCCGGATGGGACCGCTCTGGGCGCTGCGGCGGCTTCTGCCCGATCCGCTGCGGGCGGCGCTGCGCCAACGGGTACTCCCAGCCGGGGCGGGCAGGGCGCATGAGCCGCCGCCGATGGAGCCCGCCACGCGCCAGCTGCTGGCCGAGCGATTCCATCCCCAGATCCCGCGGCTGGAACAGCTGACTGGTCTGTCGCTGGCCTCCTGGCGGGCGGAGCGGCTATGCTGAGCAGGTCCCGCATTGGGGCACCCTTTGGGCCTTTCATCCGGAGACAGCGATCGTGACGACAACAGACAGGCCGCGCGTTCTGGTCCTGGCCGAAAGCTGCAATCCCGAATGGCCGTCGCTGCCGGTGGTCGGCTACAAATATGCCCGGGCGCTGGCCGGGGTCGCCGATGTGACGCTGGCGACCCATATCCGCAACCGCGAGAATATCGAGGCGGCCGGGGATATGGGCTGCCCGGTGGTCTATATCGACAATGAATGGATCGCGGCGCGGATGTACCGGCTGGCGCGGCTGCTCAGGGGCGGCAGCGAGGTCGCCTGGTCGACCAACCAGATCATGGCCTATCCGCCCTATATCGCCTTCGAATGGCAGGCCCTGCGCCGGTTCCGGGCGGATCTCGATGCAGGGCATTTCGACATCGTGCATCGGATCACGCCGATGTCGCCGACCCAGCCCTCCTATATCGCGGGCCGGATCCGCCAGCCCTTCGTGCTTGGTCCGCTGAACGGCAATCTCGACTGGCCCGCGGCCTTTCGCGGCGAGCAGAAGCGCGAGCGCGAGCGGCTGCGGGGGCTGCGCGATCTTTACCGTTTCCTGCCCTTCGCGCGCTCAACCTTCACCGGGGCGGCGGCGATCCTCGCCGCCTTCCCGCATACGATCGCCGATCTGCCGCGGCGGCTTTCGGACCGGATCGTGAACTTCCCCGAGATCGGCTTCGATCCCGAGATGTTCCACAGCCGGGGGCGGCGGCCGGTGCTGGCGGGCGAGGGGCCCCGGCGCTTTCTCTTTGCCGGGCGGCTCGTGCCCTACAAGGTGCCCGAGGTGGCGGTGCGGGCCTTCATCGGCTCCGAGAGGCTGAAGCCGCATCTGCTTCATGTCGTGGGCGACGGGCCCGAACGGCCGCGGCTCGAGGCGATGGTGGCCGAGGCCGGGGCCGGAGATCGGGTGATCTTCGAGGGCCGCCGGAGTCAGGTCGAGGTGGCCCAGGCAATGCGGCAGTCGGATGTCTTCGTCTTCCCCTCGATCCGCGAGCTGGGGGCGGGCGTCGTGATCGAGGCCATGGCCTCGGGCATGGTCTGCCTTGTCACCGATTACGGGGCGCCCGGCCACCTTGCCGCCGAAGCGCGGGGCGTGCGCATCGCGCTGCAGCCGCTGGAGGGGCTGGTGCGGGACTATCGCGCCGCGATGGAAGCCTGCCTTGAGGCGCCCGAGGCCCATGCCGAGATGGCGCGCCGGGCCGAGGCCCATGCCGTGGCGCATTACACCTGGGCGGCCAAGGCCGGGCATGCGGCCGAGATCTATGCCGCCTTGCAGGACGGCCGGGGGCTTGAGGATCTGCACCCCTACGGATGATCCGTGCCGCCTTGCCGGGGCAGGGGGCTGGGAAGGAAGGACGAGAATGGCACCGAAATTCGGAACCAGCGGTCTGCGGGGGCTGGTCAGCGAGCTGACCCCCGATCTGGTGGGCGCCTATGTCCGGGCCTTCCTGGCGGCCTGTCCGGCGGGCCCCCGGGTCCTTGTCGGGCGCGATCTGCGCGCCTCGTCGCCCAGGATCGCCGAAGACGTGATGGCCGCGATTTGCTCCGCCGGGCGCGAGGCGGTCGATTGCGGCGCGCTGCCGACCCCGGCGCTGGCGCTGGCCGCGATGGGGCAGGGTGAGGAAGGGCCGGGGGCGGCCGCGATCATGGTCACCGGCAGCCATATCCCGGCCGACCGCAACGGGCTGAAATTCTACCTGCCCTCGGGCGAGATATCCAAGGCGGACGAGGCAGCCATCGGGCAGGCGCTGGACCGGCCCGGCTCCGCGATGGGGCAGGGGACGCGGAGCTTCGCGCCGGAGGCGGGGGCGGCCTATGTCGCGCGCTACGTGCAGGCCTTCGGCGCCGCCGCTTTGGCCGGGCTCAGGGTCGGGGTCTACCAGCATTCCTCGGTCGCGCGCGAAACCCTGGTCGAAATCTTGCGTGCGCTCGGGGCCGAGCCGGTACCGTTGGCCCCCTCGGACAGCTTCGTGCCGGTCGATACCGAGGCCGTCGATGCCGGAACCCGGGCGATGCTGGCAGACTGGTGCGCGGGGCAGGGGCTCGATGCGCTGGTCTCGACCGATGGCGATGCCGATCGGCCGATGCTGACCGATGCCGCGGGCCGGATTGTGCCGGGCGACATCCTGGGGACGATCACCGCCCGGGCGCTGGGGGCCGAGGCAGTCTGTACCCCGGTTTCGTCGAACAGCCTGGTGACCCGGCTGCCCGAGTTCGGAACGGTGCGGCTGACCCGGATCGGCTCGCCCTTCGTGATCGCGGCGATGGACGAGATCCTTGCCGCCGATCCGGCCGCCCGGGTGGTGGGCTTCGAGGCCAATGGCGGCTTTCTCCTGGGCTTTGCCGCCCGGGGTCCGGCCGGGCCGCTTGCGCCGCTGATGACGCGGGATGCGATGCTGCCGCTGGTGGCTGTGCTGGCAACCGCCCGGGCAGCGGGTGGGGTTGCGGGGCTGGTGGCGGCGCTGCCCGCGCGGCACACCGCGGCCGACCGGCTGCAGGAGGTGGCGCCCGAGGTGTCGGCGGCACTGCTGTCCCGGCTTGAAGGTTCGGTCGAGGCCCGGGCCGCCTTCTTCGCTCCGTTCGGCCGCGAGGCGGGTTGCGACCGCACCGACGGGCTGCGTGTCAGCTTCGAAAGCGGCGAGATCCTGCATCTGCGCCCCTCGGGCAACGCCCCCGAATTCCGCGTCTATGCCGAGGCCGACACCCGCGAGCGGGCGGCGGCGGTTCTGGCGCTGGGGCTCGAGCGGGTGGCGGCGGCGCTGGAGGCCTAGGTGTTCAGTCCCGGCATCTGGTGGATCGGGTTGACGATGAATCTGTCTGGCTCTGAAGTCCAGACTTTGCAGAGGTATTCGTAGGGCGTGAGGCCGCTGAGTGCCTTGAGCCTGCGGGCGAAGTTGCAGGCGGCCATGAAGTCGGCAAGGTGCGTGCGCAGTTGATCATGGCTGTTGTCGTGGTCCCGCTTGACGGTGGCATCCCTGATCGTTCGGTTCATGCGCCCGACCTGACCGTTGGTCCACGGATGGCTCGGTTTGGTCAGCCGACAAGGCGACAGTCCGGTCCTGCCTGATCTGCTCTATCAGATCCCGCCAGACGAAGAGATCGCCACAGTCACGGCAGATGGCGCCTATGACACGCGCCGCTGCCATGCCGCGATCCTTGAACGGGGCGCTGCTCTGATCGTCCCGATCCGCCGGAACGGGCGCCCCTGGAAACCGGATTGCCCGGCCGCCATCAGTCGCAACGAGATCCTTCGAGCGACGCAGCGCTTCGGCAAGACACTCTGGAAGCGATGGTCGGGCGACCACATCCGAAGTCGCGTCGAGGCGCAGATGAACCGGATCACTCTTGGCGAACGGATCATGCCCCGAGATCCCCATCCGCATCGCCATCATGAACCACGCCCCGGCCCTCGGCAGGGCCGAGATCGAGGCCGTCGTCTGAAACGTGGCGGGAAAGACCGTCGCTGCGCCCGCCGCGGTCAACAGGCCCTGCGTCACCTGGCTCAACACCTCGACCCGGTTCAGCTCGCGCTCGCTCATCAAAGCCCATCCCATGACCTCTCTCTGCCTGTTCTTGTTGGGGCAGATGTGGGACACTTTAACTTTGCGCGTACAATCAGAGGTCCAATAAGGATTATTATGTTTATTTGGTTGGCGGCTCTATTCGGGATGAATGGCCAAATCTGACGCGCTCACATCACGAGATCCGCGGCATAGCCGGACAAGACCCAGTTCGGCAGCACCGGTTCGGCCCGGACAAGACGCCCGGCGGCAAAGAGCAGCACGAGGCGCGGAGGCTCGTTGAGCCTCGAGTTGTCGAAGACCATCCCCCGGTCTGCCCGGAGCACGGCCTGCCGGATCAGGGGCTGGCCTCTCGCGTAACGATCCCGGATCTTTTCCTCGGGCACGTCATGGCCCCCTTCCCCGGTCCGGGCCTGTACGCGGGCGACGGAGAGGTTCGGGTGATCCACACCGACATGCATGACGATGACCATATAACCGCGGGCCCGGGCCTCCGTGACGATGTCCAGCTTCGAGGGGTGGGAGAAGACCGTTTCGGTCGCGAAGCTCTGGCGGGCCTCCAGAAGGCTGGCCCGGCGGGCGGCGGCGATCTTTGCCGCCTTGTAGGACGCCTCCATCGAGGCGTCTTTCAGCTCGTCCCGCTGGATCAGGTCCGCGTTGACGAAGGGCCCGGCAAAGCTCGGAGCGACCCGGGTCCGGTAGAGCGTGGATTTTCCCGACCCGTTCGGACCGGCGAGCAGGATGAGACTGGGTCTCACGCTGCCGCGTCAGGCCCGGCATGAATGAGGTTTCCGGCCGCATCGAGACCGACCCCCCGGCCGAGCTTGCGCCGTTTCGAGAAGAAGGCCTGCTCTGTCGCAGATGGCTCGGACATTTTCTCGGTGAAGGCGTCCAGCCAGGCGATCGCCTCCTCTTCCCGGAGCTCGACCGTGTCGAGGCGGCCATCGAGCGCGGCCGTCACACGCGCATGATCGTAGGCGCCCGACTGTTCGATCGCGCGTCCGAGCCGGACCCAGTGCGACAACTGGCCCGCGACCGACCTGCTCTGCAACTCGGCCTCGCGGCGGACCGCGGCCATCACGTCATCTGAGAGTTTCACGGACTGGGCCATGCGATCCTCCTGCGCCTCTGGAAAGGTAGCATTTTGCCACCTGGAAATCAATAAAAGGGGCGGGCTCCGGTTTCACAACCGGACGTCCCGGGGGCTCTTCTGTCCCGGAATCGGTGCTCCTTCCGGGCTGTCTGGCGGGGGCGGAGGCCGCCTTTCTTCGGAGGGCGGTCAGGAGGCCTCGGGGCCGAGCGCGCGGCGGTCCAGTGCCAGTGCGCAGAGCGCGCCGGCCAGAAAGCCGCCCAGATGGGTCTGCCAGGCAAGCATGCCATGCATCGCCCACCACAGGACCAGATTCAGCCCCAAGAGCAGCAGCACGGCCCGGATCACCGGCCAGAGCGTCTCGCGATAGGTGACGCGGTCGAGCGAGGCCCAGGCGATCAGCCCGCCCGCCAGCCCGAAGAGCGCCCCCGAAGCCCCCACCATCGGCCGCAGGTCCGGGGCCAGCAGCGCGAAGCCCGCCGCCCCTCCGAGGATCGAGGCGCCGTAAAGCAGCGCGAAGCGCCAGGCCCCGACCCGGTCCAGCACCGCGCAGCCCAGCGACCAGAGCGTGATCATGTTGACCGCAAGATGCGCCGGGCCGCCATGCAGGACGCTGTAGGTGACGAACATCGCATAGGGCTGGGCCGGATAGTTCGGTTTCCAGTTGCCCAGAAGCCCCGGCCAGAACCCGCCGTAATCATAGGCCAGCGCCCGCAGCCGGGGCGGCAACAGCCCGGCATCGGACAGCGACAGCACCAGTTCAATCGCGGCACAGAGGGCGATCAGCCCGATCAGGACCGGCCGACCGCGCTTCAGAAGCGCCATTGCGTGGCTTTCTCCAGCCCGATGAAGACCTTGCTGGAGTATTCGCGGTCGTCGCTCGAGCGGTCGGAAATGCTGTGGCTGTAGCCGCCGACCACATTCCAGTCCTGGGCAAGCGAATGGCGATAGACCAGATCGAGCTGGAGCTTGCGCTTGTCGCTGTCATCATCGGAGACGAAATCGGTATCGCGCAGGATCAGCCCGGCCTGCAGGCTGGAAAGCGGCGTCAGTTCCTGCCGGTAGGTGACGCCGAAATTCGAGTTCAGCGCCTCTTCGCCGTCGGAATCGGTCGAAAAGGCCTGATCGAGCTTCATGCCGAAGGTGCCGCGCGGAAGTCCATGGTTATAGGCAAAGCTGAGAAGCGGGCGCAGGGTGTCGTCCTCGGAGGTGCTGACCCCGACCCCGGCCCGCAAGGCGCCGCCTGGCAGCTCGAGGTTGCGGTCGATCCGGGCGATGGTGCGCCGGCCGGCCTCGTCGATATCCGAACTGAGGCTGCCCGACAGATCGCCATTCGGGCGCTGCTCGGTGAAGGACAGGGTGTAGGCCAGCCCCTTCTGGATGTCGTCCGGCAGCCCGGGCACGGTTTCGGTCACCCGGGAATAGCCGAGATAGGCATCGGCGCTCAGGGTCTGGGTGACGCCGAAGCCAAGCGTTCCGCCGACCGATTCCGACCGGACATCCTGGCCGGGATCGTCGCGGTCGGTCTCGCTGATCGAGCTGCGCAGCCCGGCCGTGATCCGCGGATCGAGGTCGAACCGCAGCGCGAGCGTCGCATTGGCCTTTTCCTCGTCGAGCAGGCCCGAATTGGAGGTTTCAGAATAGACCTTGGCGGAATAGCCCAGATCGACGGTGGCGCCGAACGGGGCATCGCGGCCAAGCTCGAGGAAAAGCTTGCCGGAATAGCGCTGAAGCAACCCCTCATCCAGTTCGAGGACGCCGTCGGCGAGATCGTCGTCCTCCGAGATCGAGTCGACATCGGTCCTGCTGTAGCTGAAATCGGTGCTGAGCGCGCTCGAGATGCTTTCCCGGCCATAGGACAGCATCACGCGGGGGTCCTTCTGGACCATGGAACTGCCGTCGAAATCCTGTTCGAGGCCGCTGTCGACGCTGAACAGGAAGGTTTCGGTGCGGGTCCGGCTGGACAGCGTGACGCCCAGCCCGGTGGTGGTGCTGAGCGTGCTGTCTTCCTGGGTCAGCCGCTGGGAAAAGCGCAGCCTGGCCTCGAGCCCGCCCGCGTCCTGCGGGGCGGCGGGGGCGGCGCAGAAAAGGACGAGGCCCGCCGCCGCGAGCCCGCCCGTCAGCCGGTATGTCCTGCGCGGCCTCACCGGATCACTCGAACAGGCGCCGCTCCGGAACCAGGATCACGTCCCCGTCCAGAAGCCGGATGTCCTTGGCCAGAACGGCGCCCCGGCTGAGGGACTTGTAATCGATCTGATACACCTTCTGCACATTGGTCTGCGGGTCGGTCCGGCGCAGCTGGATGCGCTTGGTCGCGGCAAAGCGGGTCAGCCCGCCGCTTTGGGCCAGGGCCTGCAGGAAGGTGGTGCCGCTGGCGACCTGGACCAGACCGGGCGTGTTCACCTCGCCCAGGAAGAAGACGTCGATGCCTTCCGTGGCCGGGCCCGCATAGGGCGAGACCGCTCCGGGCTGGACCGAGACGAAGACATTGGGAGAGACCGCGAAATTCGAGGCGATGGCCTGGGTGACCGCGCTCTGGATCTCGCCCACGGTGCGGCCCGCCGCCGGAATGGTGCCGGCGAAGGGGAAGCTGAACCGGCCGTCCGGCAGGACGATGGCCGTCCGGTTGAGGGTGGCATCCTCCAGCACCTCGATGGCCAGAGTGTCGCCGGGCCGGACCCGGTATTCCTGCTGTGCCAGTGCCGCCGTCGCCGCCAGAATCAGCACGATGCCGGAAAGGATCCGTTTCAAATACAGCATGATCTTCCGCTTTCCTGCCTGTTTTGCGGCCATTCTTGTCGGCAAAGCGGCTCAGGGAAAAGTGAAGATTGCCGATCCGCGCCGAGATGTCCGGGGAATGACGTGCCGGTGACACAGTCCGGGGGACCGTCCGGGCCGGGTTGCCCCGCGCCCGGACGGCCCCGAGATCAGTTTTCGGCCGGGGCCGCGGCGCTGAGCGCCTCGATCTGCTGGCGGGCGTCCTCGATCTGCGGCCGCTGGTCGGCGGGTCCGGCGATCTCGATCGCCTTGCGGAACTGTTCCAGCGCATCGGCCGACCGCGACAGGGCCATATAGGCCTGCCCCAGGTGATAGCGGATCAGCGGGTCCCCGGGCAGCCCCTTGGCCGCGGCCTCGAGATAGGGCAGCGCCTCGGTGCTTTCGCCGCGCCGCTGGGCGATCCAGCCATAGGTGTCCTGCATCGCCGGGATCTGGGTGTCGCGGAACCGGCGGGCGACGGTCCAGGCCCGGTCGAGGCTTTCGGCATCGTCGCGATAGGTCGCGAGCAGGCTGGCGAGGTTGTTGGCCACCACCAGCGAGGAGGAATTGCGCTGATAGAGCGTCTCGTAGATCCCGATGGCCCCGTCGACATCGCCGTCCTGTTCCAGCATCGAGGCCTTCGCCCAGAGCAGCCGCGGGTCTTCGGGGGCCTGCTCGAGCCCCTTGCCGATCGACTCGGCGGCCGCGGCGCGGTCGCCCTGGCGCATCTGCAGGTTCGACAGGTCAAGCCAGATCCCGGGCCGGTTCGGATCGGCCTTCAGCAGATCCTGATAGATCCCGGCGGCCTGGTCGAGCTCGCCCTTCGCCCCGTAGGTGGTGGCCAGCACCACAGCGATGGTGTCGTCCCCGGGGTTGTCCTTGCGCAGCTCCTGCGCCAGCGTCAGCGCCGCATCGACATCGCCGGTCGCGAGGCGGGCGCGGATCAGCGCAACCTTCGAAGACAGGCTGGCATCGGCCGTGCCGGCAAGCTGTTCGAGATAGGAAATCGCCTCGTCGGTGCCGCTCTGGCGGTTCAGACGCTCGGCCTCGATCTGGTTGGCGGCACTGACCGCGGCCTCGTCGCCAAGCCGCCGGAGCGTATCGGCCACATGCTGGGCCCGGCCGAAATCCTCCATCTGCAGGTAGAGACGGCCCAGCGTGGTCAGAAGATCGCGGTTGTCGGGCGCCAGCCGGAGCGCGGCCAGCAGGATGTCCTCGGCGGGCTGCAGGCGGTCGTCGCCGATCAGAACCCGGGCATAGCGGAGCGTTTCGGCCGGAGCCTTGCCCGAGGCGTCGACCGCGAGCGAGAGATAGTCGTTCGCCAGTTCGGGGCGGCCCGAGCGGATATAGGCCTCGGCCATCAGCGTCATCGCCTGCGAGTCGTTCGCGGCATGGTCGAGCGCGGTACGCAGCCCGGCGATGGCCTCATCGGTCTGGTCGGCCAGGATCTGCCAGGTGGCCTGCATCTTCAGCGCTTCGGGCTGGGCGGGATCCTCGGCCAGAACCTCCTCGACCCGCTTGCGCGCCCCGACCTCGTTGCCGGTGGCCAGCAGCATCCGGGCCAGCGCGACCTTGATGTTGCGGGTTTCCTCGGAGGGCTCGGCCTCGGTCAGGATCGTCTCGAGCGTGGAGATCGCCTGGTCGCGGCGGCCAGCCTCGAAATCGAGCCCGGCGCCGATCACCTGGAACGGGACCGGGTCGGGCCGTTCGGCGATCGCCTGGGCGACCGCGGCCTGGGCGGCCTCGGGGCCGCGCAGTTCGGACAGGAACCTGATCAGGTCGACCGTCGGACCCGCATCCTCGGGATCCGAGGCGGCGGCCAGGTCGCGCAGGAAGGCCTCGGCGCCGTCGAGATCCTTGCGGGCCAGGTAGAAGCGGACCAGCGCGGCCTTGTTTTCCTTGTCCTTGGGGAATTTCTCGACCATCTCGCGCAGCAGCGCCTCGGCCCCTTTCACGTCGCCGAGGGAGACCAGGATCTGCAACCGCTGCTGATAGGTGCGGATGTCGGTCGGGTTATGGGCGATCAGCCAGTCGGTTTCGGCCAGAGCGCGGGTGCTGTCCTGGTCGCGCACCGCATTGTCGAGCATCATCACATGCAGCAGCATGTTGTCCGGCTGGTCAGCCAGCAGCGCATCGGCCTGGCGCGCGATGTCGCGCCGCGCCGCACCATCGTCGCCGACGGAGGCCGCGCGATAGGCCCGGGCAAGGCCGATCGCCTTCACCCGCGGATCGTCGGGCGCCAGCTCTTCGGCGGCCTTGCCGTGCCGGTCGACCTCGTCCCAGCGGCCGCTGGAAAAGGCGATCTCGGACAGCGCGATCCGGGCCTCGAGATCGTCGGGATATTGTTCGACCAGGCGCAGGTACTGGCTGTAGGCCTGCTGCCGGTTGCCCTTCTGCAGCAGCAGTTCGGCCAGCTTGTGACGCGCTTCCTTGTGGCGGCCGTTCTCGTCGAACACGTTGCGCAGTTCGACGATGGCGCGATCGACATCGCCGTCCTGCAACAGGCTCAGGGCATTCTGGTAATGCGCCTCGGCCTTCTCCTCGGAGGATTGGCAGGCCGAGAGCATCAGGCTGGCACTCAGCAGGGCGGCTGTGGCGACAAGGCGGATCGGGGCTGGCACGGGACAGGTCCTCTGATCAGGGCTTCCGGTATAGACGCGAGAAGGCAGGCCTTGGGGGCCTGCCCGGGTTTTCTACTCGGGAACGGTCGGACGATCTACCGGGGAAGGCCGGGGCGTCCTCGGGACTCAATACCCTGTGGCGCGCACCACGACCGAAACGGTCCGGACCAGAACGCCGAGATCGGTCCGCAGCGACAGTTCCTGATCGTAAAGATCGTCATACCCGACCCGGCCCACGAAATCGCAGTCGTTGCGGTCCGAGACCTGCCACAGGCCGGTGATCCCGGGACGCAGCCGGTAATAGGCCTGACCCGGATAGAACAGCTGCTGGGCGACCATCATCGGCCGCGGTCCGACCAGCGACATGGTGCCGTTGAAGACGTTGAAGAGCTGCGGCAACTCGTCGAGCGAGAGCTTGCGCAGCACCTTGCCGACCCGGGTGATCCGGGGGTCGTGCTTCAGCTTCTGGGTGGCGTCCCATTCCCGCCGTGCGGCGGGATTGCGGACCAGGTAGGCTTCGAGGATGCGGTCCGCATCGGGCACCATGGTCCGCAGCTTCCAGATCCGGAAATAGCGGCCGTTCCGGCCGACGCGGAGCTGCGTGTAGAACGGCTTGTGGCCGTCGAGCGCCACCAGAAGCGCGAGAAAGGCGATCAGCGGAACGCTGAACGGCGCGCTGAGCAGCACCAGGGCGAGGTCGACGATGCGCTTGAAGATGTTGCGGTAGACCCCCCAGCCCCCCGCAGTGCTTCGTCCAGGAACCACGCCCAGCACCGGCCGCGCCGGTGCGTCTGCATTCAAGTCTGTCAAATACAATGTCATAGCGAGCTATCGGCCAGAGCCGATCCTTCAAGAAAAAATTCACCCCATAGACACCGGCGCTCAAAACGCCGAACCGTCCCGGATCAGATGATCGCTGACCCCCTGGGGAATGTGTTACCATCTAG